>JABJIU010000083.1 GCA_018661145.1 Pseudomonadota bacterium
CCCGCCACGCCTGATACACCGATGTCTGCCTCGGTCTGAAGATAGTATGGTTCGAGGTCCTGATAATCGATGGGCCAGTCAGTGCCCACGCCATCGAGCGAGTAGGTAAAGAAATCACTGGGCAGAAAACGCATCCAGTGAGCACTGAACATGACTGTGCTTCCCCCAACCCCGTTAAACAGCAGCGGCTTAATATCCGACGTATCGTCCAAAATAGGATAGTCCGCCTTACCTTGTCGAATATTAGGATTGGCATTCCACGGGCCTAGCGCCTGTAATTCAAAATCAGGCTTATCCCCTGGATAGGATTCCAAGGGATTCCACACGCCTTGTTCTAGACAGGTGACCTTAATTCCAGCCCGAGCCAGTCTCTGGGAAGTAATCGCTCCGGAAAGACCGGCACCAATAACGAGAACCTCGGTTCGTGGGAAATCTTGTTGCATCGAAATTACTTATCTCAGCCAGTCTGTTCGCGTTCGATTAAGGAGATCAGTTGATCTTTAAATTGTATCTCCGGCCGGATTTCACCGACCTCGCGCCCGGCGACATTCGAGACAGGAGAAACGATCAATCCCTGCTCCGGGTCAAGGCAGCCCAAACCTGACAGAATGGCTCCCATTGCACATTCTGCAGCCCGCGAACCCCCGTCATCAATCTTCAACGCGATTCCGACACCGGCTTGAGGAATAGCGCCACAATAAACACCCTCCGCCCCCGTCTTCACGATGAACGCGCCACCTCCTGCCTCCATCGCCCGAGTGCACCAGCGTCCAGTTCCTGCCACCGTGAACGGTTCGCGGATCATTGCGTGGTAAATCCGGTTGGCAGCCAACTGTCGCGCCGGACTAAAGCCCGCTCCAGTGGCGAAACGTGCGAAGGCAAATGCCAGCGACTCCAGGGGAATTCCCACCACGGGGATTCCACATCCGTCAATTCCGCCAGGTCTCCCGACGAGACTGACACCGGTCATATCACCGACAAGATCAAGCACCGCCTGCTGCACCGGATGAGATCTGTTGATGTAATCTGCAACGGATTCCCCGAGAAACTTCGCTGAGCTCAAAAATCCGCAGTGTTTACCCGAGCAGTTGTTATGCGCCGGACCCGGCGAGAGCCCATTCTCTATTAGCAGGGCCTTGTCCTTGTCTCGTCGCGGCGCGTGGGTACCGCATTCGAGGACCTGCTCATCAAGCCCCAATCGAGCCAGCCAGTTGCGCACTGCGTCGACGTGGCCGGGCTCGCCGTTGTGAGACGCACACGCGAGGGCCAGCTCGTTATCGGTCAGTCCAAACTCATCGGCCGCACCACTTTCGACTAGAAAAACCGCTTGCAGGGGCTTGATCGCAGACCTCGGATAGATCATCCGCCGGGTATCACCCATGGTTACAGCGGTCTGACCATCACTGTGTACTACCGCGACTGCGCCCCGGTGCCGGCTCTCCACCATTTCGCCACGGGTCACTTCTACAAGAACCGGGTTTTCAATCACGACGGGTAAACTCAACTTGAAGTCAACAACATTAAAAAAACTTCTCTCAATCCTGACGATATACTATGTTCGCTCCCAAGGAAACTGACCAGACAAATCGACTCTGCCACTCGCGGCACGTGAAACACACCCCCCTTAATGATCTGCACCATGAGCTCGGTGCCAAGATGGCACCGTTCGCAGGTTATGAGATGCCCATCCATTACACGGGTGGAATTATCTCGGAACACCACCACGTCAGAAGCCGCGCTGGCCTGTTTGATGTCTCACACATGGGCCAAATACGGGTCGGTGGCAAACAGGCCGGAGCTTGGTTGGAGACACTGCTGCCTGCCGATCTCATTAATCTTGAAGCAGGCGCTCAGCGTTACAGTTTCTTGACCAGCGATTCAGGCGGCATCCTCGATGACCTGATGGTTTACCGACTCGAGGACGAGTACTGCCTCGTTGTCAACGCCGCGAACAAGGAGGCTGATCTTTCGTTACTGCAAGAACGCCTGACTACGGGGGTGTTTGTCGATCCTCGACAGGACTTCGCGCTGCTTGCCCTGCAAGGCCCCCAAGCTGCAGCCGCGCTGGAATCGATTGCCCCGGCGGTCAAGCATCTAACCTTTATGACAGCTTCGGAAATACGGATCGCCGGAATCGAGTGCTGTGTCACCCGCAGCGGCTATACCGGTGAGGACGGCTTTGAGATCTCGACACACGAGACATCAGCTCTGGACCTGGCAAGCGTGCTGCTGGCACTCGACAGTGTCGAGCCTTCGGGCCTTGGGGCACGTGACACCCTGCGTCTCGAAGCGGGTCTGTGCCTCCATGGTAACGATATCGGACCTCGTACCTCTCCGGTCGAAGCCGGGCTCAGTTGGGCGATTCCGGCTAGTCGAAGATCAGGGGGTGTCCGCGCCGGAGCCTTTCCCGGCGCAGAACGAATTTTAAAAGAAATCGAGCACGGACCCTCGCAGAAGCGGGTCGGTATCCGGCCAATTGGAAAAGCGCCTGTGCGCGCGCATGCGCCCCTTCTCGCACCCAACAACACCTTGGTAGGCGAGGTCACCAGTGGAGGCTTTGGACCTAGCGTTGGAGCACCTATTGCCATGGCCTACCTCCCCAGCACATTCGCCGAACCCGGAACAACGCTTGAAGCGCAGGTTCGAAACAAAGCGCTTCCGGTGACCGTCTGCCGGCTACCTTTTGTCCCTCATCGCTACCATCAAAAAACGTAGGAGAAACGACGCAATGACTGACCTTAAATTCACCGCCGACCACGAGTGGGCTCGTCTCGACGGAGATATAGCCACCATCGGCATTACCGACTACGCACAGGATCAGCTCGGTGACCTGGTCTACGTGGAACTCCCCGAGACCGGATTAAACGTCACCGCCGGGCAGGAAGTCGTGGTAATTGAGTCAGTCAAGGCGGCAGGTGATATCAAGTCACCTTTCAATGGGACCATCATTGAAGTGAACGAAAGGCTTGGTGAAGAGCCGGAAAAAGTCAACGAAGATCCTACCGGAGAAGGTTGGTTTTACCGTATCCAACTCAGTTCCGATGTGGACCTTGATTCATTTATGGACGAATCTGCGTATCAGAATCTCGTCAGTAGTCTCGATTGAGACTCCAAAGGAGCACTAACGATGACCCAGGGCCGCGCAACACTGACCGAACTTGAGATGCATGGTGACTTTATCCGTAGACATATTGGACCGTCGGAAGCCGATGTTGAGCAAATGCTGGCCGAACTTGGCTGCACCAGTGTCGACGATCTGATCAACAAGGTTGTTCCCGCCGATATCGTCAGCGAACGCGCGCTTGAACTCGATGCTCCCCGCAGCGAGCGAGCTACTAGCACCTATCTCCGTAACCTGCGCCACCGTAACCAGGTCTTCGTCTCTATGATCGGTTGCGGATATCACGGAACCGTGATGCCGCCGGTTATCCGAAGAAATGCCTTTGAAAACCCGGACTGGTATACGGCATATACCCCTTATCAAGCCGAGGTCAGTCAGGGGCGGCTTGAGGTTCTGCTGAGCTTTCAGCAGATGATTGGAGATCTGACCGGTATGGGACTCGCCAATGCATCGCTACTGGACGAGGCCACGGCTGCGGCAGAAGCGATGAGCATGTGCCGGCGCCTCTCCAAGTCCAAATCAAACGTGTTCTTTGTAGATCATCGGGTGCATCCCCAAACCCTTGCGGTCATCAAAACCCGGGCCGGATTTATGGGATTCGAGATCCTTGTTGGAAATCCGGAAAAGGAGCTGGGTCGCCGCGAGTGTTTCGGCGTCCTGCTTCAATACCCCGCCTCGACCGGCGGACTGTACGACCTCAGTAACATCATCGAGGTGGCGCACGAGAAAAATGCATTGACCGTTGTGGCAGCGGACATCCTTTCTCTGACCTTAGTCAAACCTCCGGGAGAGATGGGCGCAGATATTGTTATCGGCAGTTCCCAGCGTTTTGGCGTTCCCATGGGTTACGGTGGGCCCCACGCGGCGTTTTTCGCCACGCGTGAGGCATACAAACGTTCGATTCCAGGACGCATTATCGGGGTGTCAAAAGATACCCAAGGCCGTCCCGCACTTCGCATGGCCCTACAGACCCGTGAGCAGCATATTCGCCGAGAGAAAGCCACCAGCAATATCTGCACCGCCCAGGTGCTGCTCGCCAATATCTCAACGCTATATGCGATGTATCACGGTCCTGAAGGCCTGCAAAGCATTGCCACCCGAGTGCATAGACTGACCTGCATACTGGCGAAGGGCTTGACTCAAATCGGCTACGAAATTGTGGACACCCATTTTTTCGACACCATCGCGGTACACGTTCCGGGTCTTGCGGGAAAACTCGCGGCTCGCGCGCGCGAATCACGAATTAATCTGCGGGTAATCGATGCAGATCATCTTGGGATCAGCTTGGACGAAACCACCAAGCGCGAAAACCTGCTTACGCTCTGGAAAGTGTTCGACACCCACGCGCATCACCGTCTTGACATCGATGCCTTGGACAGCGAGGTGGAGAGCGCTATCCCGCCTGCCCTTGCGCGAACTACATCCTATCTTGAGCACGAGATCTTCCATCGCTACCGGTCTGAGACCGAGATGATGCGCTACATGCGGCGCACTGCCAGCAAAGACATCAGCCTCGGTCGCTCCATGATCCCACTCGGATCATGCACGATGAAACTCAACGCCACTTCTGAGTTGCTGCCCATCTCGATTCGGGATTTCACCAACCTGCACCCTTTCGCGCCGCTGGAGCAGACCCAAGGCTACCAACAACTTTTCGAAGAACTCGAAGATATGCTCTGTGAAATCACCGGATTTCATGCTATCTCGCTTCAGCCCAACGCCGGCTCACAGGGCGAATACGCTGGACTCCTCTGTATCCGGGCATTTCACGAAGCCAATGGCCAGGGCCACCGCGATGTCTGTCTGATCCCATCTTCGGCGCACGGAACCAATCCCGCCAGCGCAGTTATGGCAGGAATGCGAGTAGTGATCGTCGCCTGCGATGAGGATGGAAATGTCGACCTCAACGATCTCCGGGATAAGGCGGCAACCTGCCAGGAAGAACTCGCTGCACTCATGATTACCTACCCCTCCACGCATGGCGTCTTCGAGGAGCGTATCCGGGACATCTGCCAGATAGTTCATCACCATGGTGGGCAGGTTTATATGGATGGCGCCAATCTCAACGCGTTGGTGGGGCTCTGTCGGCCGGCCGAGATTGGCGCAGATGTCGCGCATATCAACCTGCACAAGACCTTCGCCATTCCTCATGGGGGAGGCGGGCCCGGCATGGGACCCATCGGCGTGCTATCACATCTGGCGCCCTATTTGCCCGATCATGTCTTGGTGGAAGGGGTTAACCCGGCATCAGGAGGTCGAGCGACTATTGGCCAAGTGTCTGCTGCGCCCTGGGGTTCGGCCAGCATCCTTCCGATCTCATGGGCCTACATCGCTCTGTTGGGTGCATCCGGACTGCGCCGTGCCACTGAAATCGCAATCCTGAACGCCAATTACGTAGCAAAGCGCCTGAACGCCTATTATCCCGTGGTTTATACCGGGCACCACGGTCTGGTTGCCCATGAGTGTATCGTTGACCTTTCGCTAATCCGTGAATCGTGCGGAATCACCGTCGAGGATGTGGCAAAACGGCTCATGGATTACGGATTTCACGCCCCCACCATGTCCTGGCCGGTGCCTGATACCTTCATGATTGAGCCGACCGAGAGCGAATCGCGCGATGAACTAGACCGATTCTGCGACGCCTTGATATCTATTCGGGGGGAAATTGGACAAATCGAATCAGGGAAACAAGACGCTGAAGACAACCTTCTCAAGAATGCGCCCCATTCCCTTCATCTTCTGACTCAGGGAGGATGGAATCGACCTTATCCCATCGAAGCAGCCTTTTTCCCCTCCGTCGCTACGCGGCGTGACAAGTACTGGCCTCCGGTTGGACGCGTTGATAACGTCCAGGGTGATAAAACCTTGGTGTGCAGTTGTCCGCCCATTAGCTATTACGAAGAGGAAGTGGATACACCGTGAGTAAATATGGAAGCACCAATGCCGAGCAGAAGGTCGCCCGCATCCCTGTTAAGTTCGCCCCGACAGAACGTAGCGAGCGCCTGAAGAAACCCCCCTGGATCCGGGCGCGTTTTCCCGGTACACCCGAGGTTGCGCGCCTAAAAACAATCCTTCGTGAGCGCGGCTTGAATACGGTGTGCGAGGAGGCGAGCTGTCCAAATCTTGGTGAATGTTTCGGCAACGGTACTGCGACCTTTATGATTCTGGGTGACGTCTGCACCCGGCGGTGCCCCTTCTGTGATGTCGCGCATGGCCGGCCGCAACCGGTCGATACCGAAGAAGCTGCACGACTGGCAGAAACGGTTCAGCAGATGGGCTTAAGTTACGTGGTGGTGACCTCGGTGGACCGTGACGATCTACGCGATGGTGGTGCGCAACATTTTGCCGAGTGCATCAGTGCGCTGAGAGCGGCTTGTCCCGGACTTCAGATTGAAATTCTCACACCGGATTTTCGGACTCGAGCAGAAAAAGCGCTCAATCTTCTGGGCACAGCTCTGCCAGACATCTTTAATCACAATCTCGAGACGGTACCCCGCCTGTACAAACGTGTGCGTCCGGGCTCCGACTATCAGCATTCCTTGGATCTTCTTAAAACCTTTGGAGAGCGTTTTTCCAATGTCCCCACCAAGTCGGGGTTGATGCTGGGGCTTGGCGAAGACATTGAAGAAGTTGAGTCTGTCATGCAAGACCTCCGGCAACACGGCGTAAGCCTGCTGACCCTGGGTCAGTATCTCCAGCCTACCAGGCATCACTTACCGGTCGAGCGCTACCTGTCTCCAGCTGAATTTGAAGCACTCGCCGAAAATGGCTACCAAATGGGCTTTTCTCACGTGGCATCGGCGCCCATGGTGCGTTCGTCCTATCACGCCGATCAGCAGGCGAAAGCGGCGGCTCGAGCCTCCTGAACGAAGAAAAAGGGCTTTTTTAGCTCTTTTGGCGAATCAGGCACCCCGGTCTGTCCGGGACTAAACGTGAAGCCTATCTGGTGTACGGTCAGTTTTGTGTCGTTTTTTTAGCTTTTTTTCTTCAAAAACACTACGGTATCGAGTTAAAGTTCAAGTAACACTTGCGGATTGGGTTTCCATTCATTGCTTTTACTAGGGTGACACACTGGAAAGCGCAGGTGATCAACAACCTACACTCACCAAGTGAGGGAGGAAATGTAATGAGACAAAAAACGACTGCTGTTCTGTCAGCTGCCGCGCTGGTACTCGGCATGGCTGGCACCGCGCAGGCAGGCACCCTGGAAGACGTACAAAGCCAGGGCGTTCTCCGATGCGTGGTCAGCACCGGAATCGCGGGCTTTGCCCAACCGGACGCCAACGGTGTCTGGGGTGGTTTTGACATCGACTTCTGTCGCGCAACGGCAGCCGCTGTACTGGGTGATGCGAGCAAGATTGAGGCCGTAACCTCCACCGGTAAAACCCGGTTCACCAAACTGAACGCAGGTGAAGGCGATGTACTCTGGCGGAACACCACCATCACGTTCTCGCGTGACGTCAGCGTCAAGCTACGTTTTCACGGCGTGAACTACTACGATGGTCAGGGCTTCATGGTCAAAAAGAGTCTTGGCGTCAACAGTGCCAGTGAACTCGACGGTGCTTCTGTTTGTATCCAAACGGGTACCACGACCGAGCTCAACCTTGCGGACTATTTTTCGTCCAATAACATGAAGTATGAGCCGGTTACCATCGAGACCAACGACGAAGCACGGCAGAACTACGAAGCGGGTCGTTGTGACGTCTACACTACAGACGCCTCTGGCCTTGCCTCCACTCGTTCGGCACTGCCTGATCCCGATGCCCACATGGTGCTCCCCGAGATTATCTCTAAAGAGCCCCTTGGCCCGGCAACCCGCCACGGCGACGATCAGTGGTCTGACATCGTGACCTGGGTTTTGAATGCCACGATTACAGCTGAAGAGTTAGGCGTAAATAGTTCTAACGTCAACGCGATGAAGGGGTCTAATAATCCCGAAATCCGCCGTCTGCTGGGCGTCGATGGTAGTCAAGGTCAGGAGTTGGGCTTGTCCAACGACTGGGCATACCAGATCATTAGCCAGGTCGGTAACTACGGGGAAATCTTTGAGCGCAATATCGGTGTGAACACCCCTCTGGGTATCGCACGCGGCCTCAACGCCCTGTGGACCGATGGTGGGTTAATCTACTCTCCGCCCTTCCGCTAAGCCGGAAACTGCTGTTTTACGTTGTAGTAGCACCGGAGGTCCCGATGGGCCTCCGGTGCTTCGCAGTGATCGCACTGCGTTAGGTCTCCCAACAGACAAGGAACCCGCGCCGACGCAATGATCGAGTCTGCTCCGAGTACATCAAACCCCCTTCTGCGGCTTTGGCGCAATAAGGAATCGCGCGGCGTCATTATTCAGATTTTTACGATGGTACTGGTGTTCGCCCTACTCGCGGCCATCGCTCGTAACGTCGTTATCAATCTCGAGGCCGTGGGTAAACAGTTCAGTTTCGGATTCCTTTTGTGGCCGGCCGCCTACGATATTGGCTTTTCGCCGTTCCTAGAGTACACCAATAAGTCTTCCCATCTTCGTGCCGCGGTAGTCGGACTGCTCAACACACTGTTGGTCGCTTTCTGGGGTTGCATTCTTGCGACAATGGTTGGTTTTGTCCTCGGCATCATGCGCCTTTCCAGCAACTGGCTGGTCAGCAAAATCTCTTATGTGTACGTGGAGTTCATGCGCAATGTTCCGATACTGATTCATATTTTGGCGATCTATTCATTGGTCGTCACGCTGCTTCCACCTGCTAAACAAGCGATTAACGTAGGTGCAGATTCATTTTTCTTATCGAACCGGGGCTTTTATGTTCCTTCACCGATTTTCGAAGATGGCGCTGGGTTTGTGGGCATCGTCATCCTTATCAGCATCGCACTGGTCTTCGCCTTCACGCACTGGGCCCAGCGTACCCAAGATCAGACCGGAAAGATTTACCCGGTGCTGTGGATTTCGATTGGCATTCTAATTGCGTTGCCCGGCATCGCCTTTCTGGCAATGGGTATGCCGCTCTCCTGGGATATACCCGCATTGAAAGGATTCAACTTCCAGGGCGGCATGGCAATCAAGCCAGAGTTTCTAGCGCTCTGGCTCGCCCTTTCGCTTTACACAGCGTGCTTTATTGCGGAGATCGTCCGGGCAGGAATTCTTGCGGTCAGTCATGGCCAGACCGAAGCCGCATTTGCATTGGGCCTCCGACCGAACCGCACCCTGCAGTTAATCATTATTCCACAGGCCCTTCGGGTAATCATACCGCCGCTTTGCAGCCAGTATCTCAATCTCACTAAAAATTCCTCGCTTGCCATCGCGATCGGCTATATGGACATCACCGCAACCCTAGGAGGAATCAGTCTGATGCAGACCGGCAAGGAAATGGAGACCATGCTTATTGTCATGGGCGTATATCTGGTGATTTCCCTCCTGATATCGGCCTTCATGAACTGGTTTAACCACCGAATCAAACTTACTGAGCGCTAGGGCACCCCATGTCAGAAACCTCTGCAAGTTCGCATCACGCTCCGGGCACACACCCTGACCTACCGCCACCGGTACGTACCACTGGCGTCGTCGGTTGGGTGCGGGCTAACCTGCTGTCGTCACCTCTTAATGTGGGTTTGACACTGCTCTCCCTTTGGCTTTTGTGGATGATCCTGCCGCCGGCGATTCAGTGGCTCTTTACCGAAGCAATTTGGTCCGCTCAGGACAGAAAAGAATGCTGGGCAATGATGGATGCACCCCGGGACGCTGCGTGTTGGGCATTTATCCGAGGCAGTTTCGAGCTTTTTGTCTATGGCTGGTATCCCGAACCGGAACGTTGGCGCGTTAACCTGACCTTTATCCTGTTTATCGCGGCCATCGTTGGAGGTCTGCGCGAAAATATTCCCGGCAAGAAATACTGGCTTTTCTTCGCAATGGCCTATCCATTTATCGCGGCGTGGCTGTTGCTTGGCGGGCTTGGTCTCGAGCCCGTCGGCACGAACAAACTGGGTGGAATCCTTCTCACCCTAGTGGTCGCGGTCACAGGGATCGCCTTCTCGCTACCTCTTGGCATCGCACTTGCACTCGGAAGGCGATCCAACCTCCCCGCATTGCGCGGCGTCTGCGTTATCTTTATCGAATTCATACGTGGGGTCCCGCTGATCACACTTCTTTTTGTAGCGTCTACGATGTTGACGTACTTTCTTCCGCCGGGATCAACCTTCGATCTTCTGATGCGGGTGCTGATCATGGTCACGCTTTTTGCTTCTGCCTACATAGCCGAAGTGGTCCGCGGCGGTCTTCAGGGTCTTTCAAACGGGCAGTACGAAGCGGCCGATTCCTTAGGGCTCAGTTACTGGAAAGCCCACCGCCTGGTCGTCCTCCCGCAGGCACTAAAGATTTCGATACCCGGTATCGTCAATACCTTTATCGGATCGTTTAAGGACTCTACGCTCGTACTGATTATCGGCATGATGGATATCCTGGGTCTTGGCAGAGCTCGCCTGAATGACCCCGACTGGCTTGGTCTTGCGCCGGAACTCTATATGTTTATCGCGCTGTTCTTCTTCATCAGCTGCTTTTCGATGTCACGTTACTCATTTAGTCTCGAAAAGAAACTGCAGACGGGGCATCAAACCTGACCCCAACCGCATGGAACTACATTATGAACCAGGAAACCACAGCAGCATCAACCAATACGCGACTCGATTCGAGTGACTCAAAAGTTATTTCGATCAAGGGCATGCATAAATGGTTTGGTGACTTTCATGTTCTCAAAGACATTAATCTTGAAGTTGCTCGCTCCGAGCGAATTGTTATCTGTGGTCCGTCAGGTTCCGGAAAGTCCACGCTGATCCGATGTATTAACCGCCTTGAAGAACACCAACAAGGTTCTATTACCGTTGATGGAACCGAACTTACCCAGGATCTAAAAAATATCGAAATTATCCGTTCTGAGGTCGGAATGGTCTTTCAGCAGTTCAACCTGTTCCCTCACCTTACGGTCCTCGATAACGTTACGCTTGCGCCGATCTGGGTGCGGAAGCTCGCAAGGGCCGAAGCTGAGGAGCAGGCAATGCAGTACCTCGAGCGCGTAAAGATTCCCGAACAGGCCGCCAAGTATCCAGGCCAGTTATCCGGCGGTCAGCAGCAACGTGTCGCGATTGCGCGGTCCCTATGTATGAATCCCCGAATCATGCTTTTTGATGAGCCAACCTCTGCGCTCGATCCCGAGATGATCAAGGAGGTTCTCGACGTCATGATCGAACTTGCCGAGAGCGGCATGACGATGCTGGTAGTAACGCATGAAATGGGCTTTGCAACAGCTGTTGCTGACCGGGTCATCTTTATGGACGGTGGTGAGATCATCGAGGAAAAGCCGCCCGTAGAGTTCTTCGAGAGCCCCGAGCATGAGCGAACCAAACTCTTCCTGAGTCAAATTCTCCACCACTGATTCTCTCCCCAACGTCGGAGGGATGGGGCGGGGCTACATAGTCACCTTAAAAGG
>JABJIU010000156.1 GCA_018661145.1 Pseudomonadota bacterium
ACGGGCGAGGAGGTCTCTCAGCACAGCCTGAGCCACAAAACCAGCGGCGACCAAATCGCAAAAGCTATATTTGTGATTCAACACCACTAAAGCAACTTGAAGCACCACACTTTTTCTATCAAGGCCCTGCTGATCGGAAACGCGGTGACAGGCGCCGCTATGCTTGCCCTGCAGTTTCTGTTTCCGAGTCTTATGGAAGACCTTGAACTGCAGTTGATCGACAGCCGCTTTGAGACGCGACAGGTGCTCGGCCTCGCCCCGACATTTTCAGACCGTATTGCCCACGTCAATATCGACAACTACTCTAAAACTGAGTCCGGCCAGCCAATTTGGGCAAAACAAACCTACGCCGACCTCATCGGAAAGATTGCGTTGGCCCAACCGGAAGCCATCGCCTGTGACATCATGTTTGTCGATTGGGCGGAGCAATCGGGAAACGAGAGACTCGTCCAGGAAACCGTCAATGCGGGTAATCTGGTCAGCCCGTTTCTTCTGGATACCAAGCCTGGCAGTACCAGGGCCCCGGAGGCACTCGGGCTTGATGCCAACCCTCGGCTGAATGCGGGTACGGCCCCTGCAGCCAGCGGCATTCTGGTCACCCCGTTTGATGGGCTGATAGAACAATCCGCAGGGCTTGGTTTCGTCAATATGAGGCCAGACGCCGACGGCATCATCCGCCGAGTACCGGTGGTAATGGAACTTGACGGCGCTCTGGTACCGTCTTTTTTCCTGCAGGCGGTCGCAACGCAACTGGATTACGACCTGGAAGAGGTCGAAGTCATCGACCAGTCGCGCATTGTCCTGCGGAACTTTCCGGCCCTCAAGGAGCGGGGCACAGGCGATCTTTTAATTCCACTCGACGGTCGAGGCAATCTCCTCGTAAATTACGCAGGACCTCTGGAACTTGCCGTTTATCCTCAGTCATACAGCGCCTGGAATTTGCTGGCGGCCGATACTGCTACGGATTTTGCCGGCAAACTTGTCTTTCTCGCGGACATCTCATCGCAGGCTACTGAGTACGGCGATGCCAGCCCAACGCCCGTAGCGAGCATCTTCCCAAGGGTCTATATCTGGTCCAATGCCGCTAACATGCTGCTGACCAGAAAATTTATTACCCCAGCGCCCTTTGGCTTAGCGCTTGTCATAGTGGTGGTACTCGGTGCCCTGCTGGCCCTTTCCGCATGGCGGTTGACCATGGTGTGGTTCAGCATGACAACACTAGGAATGCTGGCCCTGTATACCAGCCTTGCCTTTGGTGCCTTCGCCGTCGGTGGCTACCTGCTTCCGGTGCTACCGGTGTTAATGCCATTGGTCGTTCTGTATCTTTTCTCCAGCGTCTATCGCTACGTTCAGTTGGAGCATCATGAAGGTGTACTGGAGGGCAGCCTTCAGAGTTATCTCTCACCGAGACTGATGGACCAGATCCGTACCAACCCTGACATCCTGAAACTCGGCGGCGCGCGCAAGCGTATTACAGTAATGTTTAGTGACATAGTCGAGTTCACAGCATTTTCTGACCGGGCTGATCCTGAAGAGGTGCAGGATGTTCTAGAAACGTATTTTGCCGGGGCCGCAAAAGCCATCTTTTCCCATGACGGCATTATCGACAAATACATGGGGGACGGCATCCTCGCCTTTTTTGAAAATGACGGCGACAGCATCACAAGCGCAACACGAGCTGCCGACTGCGCACTGGCAATGCAGGCGCAAGCGCGGAAGCTCAACGAACTCTATCGCTCGCAGAACCGCTCTCCTTTTGCGATGCGGGTAGGGCTCGCAACAGGCTACGCCAAAGTGGGAAATATAGGGCCGGCCGAAAAAATCGATTACACGGTGATCGGCAGTGTTGTTAACCTGGCGTCGCGACTGCAGGGTATTGGTGAGCCCGGCGATGTCATCATTGATGAAGACACCTACTTTTTCGTCAAGGACCACTATCTAGTTACTGATCTTGGCCCCAAAGATCTCAAGGGATTCTCAAAGTCAATAGAGGTGTTCTCTGTTACCGCCCGTGAACAAACCACGGCTGGCTAAGCTTTGGGATTCATATCTCCCCACAAGCATGTGGGAACCCGTTAAGAGCAGGGTTTAAATCACCATGCCCGCCGCCCAAAGGCTTGCCCAGTTGCCGATGTACGACTGGCCGGAATTCATCGAGGCGACCGACCGGTTGTGGGCATCAATGCGGGATAACTTCGCTAGGTCGGGGGTCGATGCACCGGCTTTGCTTGACCGTACGCTCCCGACGGGTGAGACATGGCTGTCGCCAAAACTCGTGCTGAGCCAGACCTGCGGCCTGCCGCTGGTGGCCGGCCTTTCCCGTAAAGTGCAGGTGCTCGGTAGTTTCGCTTATGAAGGGATCGAGCCTGCCGGTAGTTATCACAGCGTGATCATCACTCACGCGGGCAACACCGAAGACCCGGTATGTCTTAAAGATAAACGCGCCGTCATCAACGGAGATGATTCCTACTCAGGCTGCCTGGCACTTAAGCGCTTTCTCGCATCCAGCGGTACAGATAAGGGCCCCTTTGCGTCGGTTCTTGTTAGCGGAGGGCACCGCGCATCGCTCTGCGCGGTCGCCGATGGCAGCGCTGACATAGCAGCAATCGACTGCATCAGCTGGAGACTTGCCAATCGCTGTGAGCAAGTCGTGGACAAGCTCCAGATAATTGCCCGAACGGCAAGCCGGCCGGGCCTACCACTGATCACGCATGGTGGTGCATCTGCGAAGCAGGTATCACTGATGCGGGATGCGCTTGCTAAAGGCGTAGATGATCTTGATAAAGAAAGCCAAGCAATGCTCGGCATCTGCGGTTTTGTACCGCTTGATGAAAAAGACTACGCACCTATTGCCGACGATCTTAAACGCTACGGGTCTGTGGTGCTTGCGCGGCGGAGGTAGGTCACTGCAATTAATTCGGCTACTAACTTTACATCGTCGTTGACTGATACTGCATACCCGAAAGCATTGGAATTAGGCATGAGGGTGACTTCCTTTGATAACGGAATCAGCAGTATTTCCCCTATTGCCTCACGAACAGGAAATCTCCCCCATCGTGGCCTGCCTGGTGAATGTTGCCGTACTCAGGAGTCTGCGGAGAGTTAACCATCACCTTCGGTCTAAGTTGACTGAAAAGCTGCGCGGCAGTAACAACATCCGTGTTCTCTTCAAGCACCGCGATGAAGGCCTTGGCAAACACTGAATGACCTCCGCCACCTGAATCCAGTACTGGCTCAAGTCCGCCCGAAGTTAAGGCGGTTCTTGCCCTCTTCTTCACCATCCGATCGATCCAGTCAGGTGTGCGCTGCTCCATCTTGAGTCCACGGGTTATCGTGCCTGAGAAGCATGAGTCAGAGATCACCATCACATGCTTCGCCTGCATGGCTTTGAGTTGCGCGATCAGCATATCGTTTAGGATCCAGTTGCTTGGGTCGTCAAGTCCTGCATCAACGGGCAGCCAGTAACCCTTGTTGGCGTCTTCATCCAATATGCCGTGACCGGCGTAGTAGATAAGGACGTTGTCGCTCTTGCCCACTGTTTTTCGATAACTTGACAGGGACTTGATTATTTGAGAACGGTCCGCATCCTCGATGAGCGTAACGCTGTAGTCATACTGATCCTGCAGGACTGCGGCGATGCGATTGGCATCGTTGATGGCGGTCTTTAGATCAGGAAGCTCCTCGTAGTTATTGTTGCCGATAACGAGAGCATGATAGCGACCATAGTCGCGGTTGGGGACTCTGGGTGCAACCGCGACCTCGGATTCCGTCAGATTCCTGACTTTGATCTTCGCGAGACCCGCGTAGACCCCTGCAGGAAACTGGCGGAGGTATTCTTTATATAAATCAGGGTCATCACTGTCTTTGATGCTCTGCCAGAACGCAAGTTCAAGCGCGCCCTTATTTGCAGACTCGGTCTGCACCGGCTGTTCAATGATCTTCTCCAGATTGCCCCTGATTATCAGGTTACCCGTCAGGCTGATGGTTTCCTCGTACGGTTGATATCCATCTTTTTCTATTCGAATAGCGTGTTCGCCATGGGGTAACTCAAGATCAAGGCGTGAGGAGCCTTTTAGCGTGCCGTTTATGTAGACCTTATCCCCTTGCACATTGGAATGGACGGTGAGAGAGGCAGTTTGTGTGGAAGCAGTAGAGGGGGCGTCGGTGCCACTACTTTCTGATTCGACCACAAGAGATAGCGCGGTGCCGTATTTCCATTCGCCAACATATGTTTGCCCGTCAGCAGTCGTATACTTTCCCTTACCATCTTCTTTCCCGTTCTTCCACTGGCCAACATATTTCTCTCCAGTGGGGCTGGTCCATGTTCCGTGGCCATGCTTCTCGCCATTCCTCCACTCCCCGACATACTTTTCTCCGCTGGCGTTGATCCAGGTTCCCTGACCGTGTTGCTCATCGCCCCTCCACTCACCGGTATATGTCTCGCCATATTCAGTCCAGGTGCCAAAACAATTATCGAAACGAAATTCCTCATCGCATTCTTGAAGCGCCGACGCAACGGAACTGATCAAGAAGACTGCTAGAACGCACAGAAAGCGTAGTGGCCGTGGGAGGCACATTCAATTTTTAATAGTTGTTTTCATGATAGAGATATTAGGCCTATTCACTTTGCATTTCCATATTGGCTGTTTCTTAGCAGGATTCGAGTTACCCTACGGCGAAGATAGGCCTTTTTAATGCGATTACGGACTCCACCAGCGCATGCGGATGACATATAAACTGTTTTCGAATTTATTGCAGGAAATCGTCACACAGATGACGCTATACCGACATACTTAACCTAAATCATTAACCAATCGTAATGAAAATTTTTTGGCGACCCTCCCCAAGAGGCTAGTCATAATGTTAGGATTTTCCGCGAAACCAAAAGGCCTCAAATGAACAATATTTTTTCTCGCATTCTCGCGATCAGTGGCTTGCTCCTGGTCGTACCGGCCAAGGTGCTGGCCGCGGAAGGCACCGTCACATTCGAAATGCTCAAACCCGAAACCGCACTCACCGCTGCGCAGGCGGCACTCGAGCGCTGTCGTGAAGAGGGTTTTCAGGCAACTGTCGCGGTGGTTGACCGGTTCGGTGGTGTGCAGGTCATACTGCGTGACCAGCTCGCAAGCCCGCGTACAGTTCGTACCGCTTTGGGGAAAGCCAGGACAGCAGTCGGATTCCGCACCAACACCACCGATCTGGTTTCAGTTACGGATCACGGTCAGCCGTCGTCGGGCTTACGGCATCTGCCTGGCGTCGTCATCGTCGGTGGCGGCGTGATCATGGAAGCCGCCGGATCGCTGGTGGGGGGCATTGGTGTTTCGGGGGCGCCCGGTGGTGATATGGATGATCTGTGCGCATTTGCGGGCATTGCTGCCATCGAAGACGAACTGGAGTTTTAGATCTCAGACACCCAAGAAATTGATAACGTGATGACCATCACCTTCAGATCGCTGCTGCTGAGCTAGAGTTAATTGCGACCGTAAGAGGCCATCGAAAACTGGAGACACTATCCCATGAAAACGAAAATGATCCGCGTAACCATCATCAGTGCGTCACTACTGTTGGCGGGCTGCAGTACGACTCCCAGTAAACAGCAGCAAGGCGCAGCGGCCGGCGCTGTCGTTGGTGGGGTATTGGGATCGGCACTTGGCGACGGGCACGCTGACAAAGGCTGGGCCATTGCGCTCGGGATCATTTTCGGTGCCATCGTTGGTGACCAGATCGGTGCCCAGCTGGATGAGCGCGACCGACTGCTTGCCGCACAGAACCTGCAGTACTCCCTTGAATCCACCAAGAACGGTGCGGTGACGACCTGGCAGAATCCCAATACCGGAAACGGCGGTACGGCAACACCGACGACGACCGTTGTGCAATCTAACGGCACTCCGTGTCGTGAATTTACGACAGAGATCCAGGTGGGCGGAGAAACCCAGCAGGGTTACGGCACCGCTTGCCGTCAGGCAGACGGAAGCTGGAAAATTCAGAGCTGATCGGTCGCCGTATTGAACGCGGGTCAACCCTG
>JABJIU010000012.1 GCA_018661145.1 Pseudomonadota bacterium
GGAGCGGCGGACCTGCCGGGTGATCGGTCTGGCGCGTAGTTCTCTGCAATACCAGGCGGCACAAAGAGATAGAGATGATGATGCCCTGCGGTTGGCTCTGATCCGGCTGGCACAGCAGTATGGCCGCTACGGCTATCGCAAGATAGCGGAGCTGCTGCGTATCGAGGGCTGGAAGGTAAACCATAAGAAGGTTGAGCGGATCTGGCGCGAAGAGGGACTGCAACTGCCGCAACGGCACAAGAAACGCCGGCGGCTCTATCATAAGGATGCTTCGATCATCCGGCTGCGGCCGACCCATCCGAACCACGTCTGGAGCATCGACTTCGTGCACGACAAGCTCTGCAATGGTCGGAGCTACAAGATGCTGACCGTTCTCGACGAGTATACCCGCCAGGCGCTTGCTGTGGCTGTTCGCACCAGGATGGGTGCCGAGGATGTACTTGAGGCGCTGTACCCGCTGCTCCTGCGCTACGGCACCCCGAAATACATCCGCTCCGACAATGGCCCGGAGTTCATCGCGCAGACGATGCAGGACTGGCTGGCAAGGGTCGGCATCAAACCCATCCGCATCTATCCCGGGTCACCGTGGGAGAACGGATACAATGAACGCTTCAACGGTACCCTTCGCCACGAGGTGCTCAATGCCGAGTGGTTCACCACGACGACGCAGGCTCAGATCGTCATCAATCAGTGGCTCAGACAGTACAACCACATCCGCCAACACCAGGCCCTCAACATGCGCCCTCCTGTTCCAGAAACTCTAATCAGGAATGGCACAGAACTTGGGGGATAGACAGGTCATTAACGTTAGGGAATACAACTAGCTTATTTGTTGATCGGTTATTTTTTTGTCGCTGGATAACCACTTACCCGTTGATTCCTGATAGTCGATCTTGCATTGGGCTTCAGTTTTGGCTTTTCACCGGTTTTTTTTGTTTATTGTTGACAGATTACCACTTGGTAGAACTTGGTCTGGAGCCTCTCCCCTCAAGTCGGAGCCTGCTTTGGAATCTCCCAATGACTGATCAGGAGAAGACGACGGCGGGGATTGTGCGTCCACGCTCCTAGTATCCAGGATCAAAGGTAATCCCGTCGCGCTGTTACCGATCACAACCACCTTGCTATTTCCGGATTCCGACAGTTTTAGAGTGGCCTCGATGCCCCGCCAGCGCAGGTAACTCTCTGTTATGGCAGGAGCCACAGTTTTCTGAAAGTCGCGAATGCCCTCCGCCTCAATGAGCTTGCGCTGGCTTTCCAACCGTTCGCGCTCCAGTCGGTACACAAATTCCGCAGCCACTTGGGCTTGTTCCAACTTATTTTCAATTGCCTGTTTTATTTTCTCGGGTAATTCGATCCTCTCAATAAGGATATCCGTCAGGGCCACTACATCTTCATGTTCTTTAACCTCATGATCAAATTGTGAAACGATACCATTTCTAATAGAATCAGCAGTCGTAGTGTCATAAATCTGCTTCTGAACAGTTGCCCGCGCACTGGTATACAAATCCTCTGCACTAAAATGAGCCACAACTTCTCGTGCTGTTGAACCTATCTCTGGTACAAGAAGTTTTTCAACGTAATCTGGCCCCAGGGTTTGGTTCAAGTCGACAATATTTTCTCGTATAGCTCTCCAACGAAAACTCAGCGTTAACTGGAAATGCAATCCATCTTTTGACACAACTTGATAAGATTGCTGCTTGGTCTGCAACCGGAGATCGTATGTATAAAGTTTATCCCAAGGCATAATAATTTTGACACCTTCAGACAACGGACCTTCCGAGGTCCTCGTATAAGCCCAAGCTATCCGATGCCACTCAACGCCGGAATGTCCAACTGGGATCGTGTGAACCATTTGGTGGTACAAGATAACAAACAGGAAACAGACGATGAGCGCTACGAAGCTTAATCCAAGTGAGACGCGTTGTAGGATTTGAATGAGTTTCTGTTTCAACAGCCCATCTCCTCACTTAGTCTGCCGTCAATAATGTGCAAACGCCTGTCACAGCAGTGGAAATAACGCTCGTCATGGGTGATAGCCAAAATGGTAATACCCTCTTTTTTTAACGCTGGAATAATTTCTTCATAGAAAATTTTCCGGGTATTGGGATCCTGGTCAGCCGCCCATTCGTCCAAAATCAAAACAGGCCGCCTTTCGGCAAGCGCCAGCGCTAGCGCAACCCGCTTACTTTGGCCAGTAGATAGGTCAGCGTTTCCGAGATCTTCAATGTCGCCTGTGAATTGGTCCCGCACTTTTAACCGGATCAACCATTCTTCAAATACTTTCATCCCCTGCCGATCAAGGCCGTATGGCCGATCGAACGAATAGAAATCTGTAAATACGCTTGCGAATAATTCCCCATATTGTTGCGGCAACGCACTAGGCAATTCCTGTGCATTTACGGAAATGCTGCCCGAAGCTCTAGGGTAGAGCCCGGTCAAAACCCTAATAAGAGTGGTCTTACCCGACCCATTTCCTCCGGTTAAGAAAACAATTTCTCCTTTTTCTATCCTTAGATCAATATCCTGGATCGAGAACCCACCGCTGCCCCGATGGGTATAACCCACTGATTTTAGGCTAATGCTTTGAAAGGGTTTAAACGCAGAATCGTCAAAAGTTGATTTTGTTTCTGTCGTACTTTCCGCGTGGCGTTCGGTAATTTCCGCTTCAAATGCATCAATAGAGTTTAGTGAAAATTGCGCCAGTGTTACTTGCTGAATAGTTTGCAGCACAGCTCCTATGGGGCCAAGTAAAAATATAATGGCGATCACAACCCTGGACATATCCATATCTGTTCGCGCCGAAACGACCAAAGGCATGATAAAAACTACGGCACCAGCCATGAGATAAGACACAGTTGTTCCAGTAGCAATCATCTCTGAAAAATGCGCATGAGATTGAGTGCGGCCCTTAGCAACAGCCGTTGAGACTGAACTCATAAGATCTTTCAACGCCGTTCTACGGTCTGAACTTAGTCGTAATTCCTTTGCTCCGCCAACGACGGCATCCGTCAACCGACGATATTGCGCGTCTTCCTTTTCAGATGTTTTAAGCTCGGAGGCCATCTGTTTTTGGCGGTTCAAATAGCCGACCAACATCAGCGCGACAACCAACGTGGCTATTCCGGCGGCGAACGGAGACAGATAAAGGGTGTATCCAAAAAGGCAGATCAGAAGTATGAACGATTCAAAACCCGCTATCACAGGTACGATGGCCTGTGACAACGACATATAGTGACCCGCCATGCCATCACGAATGCTATTGCTGCCGACCTCTTCGATATCCCGCAAGGATAGATCAAAAACTTTATAGACCACGCGCTGCCTTTGACGATCAAGCGCCTCTTCAACTTCGCGGGAGACGAATTTGATCAGGTAGTTTTGCGATGCGCGGTACAACACAAGCATCACTAAAAACAGCGCGCCCATCAGCGCATTGTTTTTATGAGTGTCAACGGCCTTTGCTTCTGCGTTTAAAATAAACAATACGGCAGTACCGCATAACGCCGCTAATATAGCTATAAGTAACAAACGCGAAAGCGAATTAACGAGTGTTAACGCTAACAAATAGCTCGCAACTGAACCTCGTGGTCGATTGCCCGATGGTTCAGACTTTCTCGGTTTTGGAATAAGCTCCAGTAACCTCTCTCCAATTTGAGAAGAACTTCTGGGCATTTCAAACTTACTTTCACACACCAACTGTGGGTTAACTTAAATAGCCGTATGACCAGCGCTTAGCTACAACCGGCCTGCCCCACCTTCCCTAACCGCCGAATCTTTTGGCGAAGTTACCAGCAGGACTGCACCCATCAGTATTGGGGTAAGCAGGAGCGAAAGCAAAAAGAAACCAACAAAGCCAATAGACCGTTTGCGGCCGATGCCCCCGATAATAACCGAGAACACGATATATATTAAAGTTGCACTGGTAAGCACCATAACGGTTGAGAGACTACTTTGGAGTGGACTGGTTTTTCTTTACTCCTGCACTCCCGCTCGCACCAGCGAATTCTTCTTTTAACTCGTCTTCGATACTTTCGGCGCTGAAGTTTTTGAGCGTTCCGCCGTTTTCAAAATGACGCACAAAAACTTTACCGATCGCATAGGTTGCCGCCGCACTAAACGCCGAGACGCTTACGGAACCTAAGAGGGTACCGCCCCCGGGAATAAGTTTTAAGCTGGAGCCGACCAAACTTGTACTAACGACTGTCGGCGCAAGACTACCGAGTACCGTAGCAACTAAAGATCTTACCACCTTGTCGTCTGATTTTATGCTGTATAACGAAGCCAAGTCACGGACCATTTTGAACTGAATAGTGCTCAACGTGACCAAATCAACGAATGGAACAGGGATTAATCCAGCTGCAGCAGACCATTTAACCGCATTTGAAATTATGACACTGGCATCTGCGGAAAAATCAGCACGCTCCAGAGTATCTTCGCTTATCGTAGCTGCATCCATTAGAACAATCTCCCGCCATCTTGAATTCAAATAATCGACAAGACAAATAAAATTTTTATTTGTTTAATCTTTGAGCATGAGCGAAACGGTACACTTTTCCTGAGGGGATTGTCAATATAATTTGTGTGTTTTTTTCCGACGTTTTGTGCCATTTTTCATCAGAGTTTCGGGGGCAGGCGAAGCCGCGCACTCAGAGCCTTGTCTTGACGGATGTGATTGTAATGTCTCGGCGTCTGATTGATGAGAATCTGAGCCCGCGTTAGCGTCGCGAACTGTTCTGTATTACCCACTTGGTTCAGTTGAAGCTCTCATTCCATCCATTCTCGCAGGGTGATCGAGAATAGATCCGGATGGGTTTGTGCCGACCGTTGCCAGCCAGTCCTGCACCGCTTTCTCGATTAACTCGGGATCATTACCGGATCGGATGTACCCCAGGACAGCGTGGCGCAGGATTAACAGGTAAAGCGTCCTGAAGATATTCTTCGGCACCGATCCTTGTGCGAACGGCCACAGCGAAGGGTTGGCGGGTGCACCCGTCGAGAATACTCAGTATCTTATAGATCCGACCGCAGCAGAGCCCGTCGTACACCAAGTCGATGCTACAGACGCGGCCGCGATAAGGAGTCTGCAGCCGGATGTTTGAGCTGTCTTTATTTTAGACAGCAACGGCACTTCTTACGCCGTTGCAACATTTGCAACCCTTCTTCATGCCAGATCCGCTCAGCCATCCATCGTGCTCTTCTGCAGTTTACGCGCAGGCTTCAAAATTCAAAATGCCGCAAATGGATGAACCCTTGCCCGAAATTGATATGTCGCGACAGCAGTCCAACCTGATAGCACCTAAACGGACGCTCGACTATTTTTAAGCCCATCATCGAAAGAACCTTGCCTCGTTAACCCTCTCAAGGTACCCCCCCCGGAGAAGGTGGGAGCCCCGGAGAAGGTGGGAGCCCCGGAGACGGTGGGAGCCCCGGAGACGCTGAGGGCTTCGGAAAAGGCTGGCTCTCAACTATTTTGGTGATGATTTGATCGCCAATGGTAATTTTTGTGTTCTCACTCTCTTTTTTCCATCCCTGACTAACCACATTGAGGACTGAATTGAAGACTTTGAGGGCCTCGTCTCAGCTGAGCTTCGCATTGTTGGTTAACTCGCAAGCACGATAGAATAACTCTCTTGCCATGAGTATTGCAGGAGTTCTCCCCATCATCTCTTCCTCTCCTGCGTTATCAGTTACCTTTGCCTCATCTCCCCCGCCGGAATTCCCTACGTTTATTAAAGAGAGTTTGAAATCACCACTGTCAGAGGTCTCGAAGACTGCGTCCGCGCCTCTTCCCATACAAATTATTCTGTGGTTCTTCGGGTCTTGGACCATCGTGTTATCTACGCTTGGGCTAGAAGATAAAGGCCTTCCTTAGGAAACGCTTCTATGTCTGTCTTTGGCAGAAAACCAGCCATTGGCAAGCAGCCGACAACAAGTAGCGCAGACAGCAAACAAAAACTCGTCTTTAAAGCCATTGCCAAATTTTTTTCTGATTTTTGGGTTACCATTTAAGTATTCTTACAGTGATTCAGGATGACGTTTTCAGACTTCTTTGTATCGTAAAGACCTTGTGATCGGCAACAGCGCATCGGGTTTACCATTAATAATTTATGCTAGCGGCACCGACACCCCGCCCGTATCGCCGTCATCTCCTACCCCGCCAGTCGACGCTTCCGCAACTAGTTCGGAACAAAAGGCATCCGATTAGAGCCAAATATTTCCCAGTTACAATGCCCGGGCACACATTAAATTCGGTCTCCAGCCCTCCATAACCCGAACGAAGTAGATTTTGAGTCGTAAAGCCGATACAAACTCTTTCGGAAGCGGGAGAGCCATCGTTTCATTTGGTTTTTTCCCTCTATGAAGCTCTTTTATTTTTTATAACGAAGCTAGCAAATTTAACGAAGTAGCACGCAATTTGGCTTTCCACGGATTTGAATTTCCATCAACGCTCATCAGGTTAGATGAAGTAATACGATGGCGTTCCGCTACCCATCCAACCCGTACTGCCTTCACCTTCTTAGCGGACGGTGAGCGGCCAACGGATAGCTTGACCTACGCTAGATTGGATCAGAGAGCGCGTGCAATCGCCGGTTTTATGGGCCCCAGGACGGTCGGAATGCCTGTGCTCCTGTGCTATCCATCCGGCATAGAGTTTGTAACTGCCTTCATTGCCTGCCTTTACGCCGGCGCCATTCCGGTACCTGCTTATGCGCCGGGAAACACGAGACATGCCTTTCGTATAAGGGCTATCCTGGAAGATAGCGGTGCAGCGCTCGTGTTGGCAGCCGGTTCTCCAGTCGAGCAGATCCGTATATGGTTGCAGGGCGACGGTGGCGCCGCGGGCGTTGAAGTCATCGACACCGACCTTGTCTGTGACGACGCTGCAGCCGAATGGCGTCCGGTTGCGGTCCAGCCGGCCGCCCCAGCATTCTTGCAGTACACATCAGGATCCACCTCCACGCCAAAGGGGGTGATGGTCAGCCACAGTAACCTGTTGCGAAACGGAGATGCAATTCGCGAGAGTATCGCGCTGCATCCGGACAGCTTGACGGTATCATGGCTTCCCATGTTCCATGACATGGGGCTGGTACTGACGCTGGTGGCGCCCCTACTGACCGGAACACCGCTTGTCATGATGTCTCCGGCGGCGTTCGTGCAACGTCCGATTCGATGGCTAAACGCGGTGTCCAGCTATCGTGCGACCCATTCTGCTAGCCCCAATTTTGCTCTTGAACTGGTGGTCGACCGCACGACACCAGCCCAACGCAAGCTTCTGGATCTATCTGGCTGGGAGACCTGCGTCAACGGATCGGAGCCGCTGCGCAAGTCCACTCTGGAGCGTTTCAATGATGCCTTCGCGGCAAGCGGATTCTCCCCGGAGGCCCATGTACCCGCATATGGCTTGGCCGAAGCGACCCTGTTCGTCACCTGCAAGCGGTTAGGCGAGCCAGTTGCAACTCGCCTAATTCGCGGGGCCGCCCTGCAGAAAAACCATGCAACAAAGGCTGAACCGGAGGAGACCGGGTCTATTGACGTGGTCTGCAGCGGCGGTCAGGTGCTCGACACGGTCGTGGAGATCGTTGACCCGGAAACACGCCTGCGCGTCTCATGCGCTCAAATCGGAGAGATCTGGGTTCGCGGGCCCGGGATAGCAACGGGTTACTGGCAGCGACCAGAAGCGTCCGAACAGACCTTCAAAGCACGCCTTGCAGACAGTGGCGAAGGTCCATTTCTTCGCACCGGTGATCTTGGATTTCTGCACGAAGGTGGCCTTCACGTCACCGGACGCATTAAAGATATGGTCATCTTGCGAGGGCAGAATCACTATCCCAATGACATTGAATTGACGGTAGAGAACTCTCACCCTGCCCTGAAGCGCGGCAATGGCGCGGCCTTCGGAGTGATTGTCGACGGCGAAGAAAAGCTAGTCGTCGTCCAGGAGGTGGATCGGACTTCATTGCGTGGCCTGGATGTGCCCGCAACGCTCGCGACAATCCGTGCATCTGTAGTCGCCGCACACGAGGTCGATGTTCATGATGTAGTTCTGATTGCGCCGCTGGAGGCACCAAAAACCTCAAGTGGAAAGATCCAGCGATCAAGGGCACGGGAACGCTACCTGACCGACGAATTTAAGATGGTCGGCAGCCTGCGCACCAGCTTACCGACGCCCAGACATCCCGAATTTGGTTCAGTCCCTCCAGAGCTGCCGGTCTACAACAAATCTCAAGACGCCATAAAACAATGGCTCGTCGCCCGTATCGCTCGGCTCCTAGGAGTTGCTACAATAGAAATCGACATCAACCGGGCATTCGAGTTTTTTGGCATTGACTCCATCGTCGTAGTACAACTGGCAGATGAATTAACGCAATGGTTGGGGCGACCACTGCCGCCCACTTTGCTGTACAACTTCCCCGACATTGCAAGCTTATCAAGACACCTTGCCGGCGCCAGCCTCGAAAATCAGCAGCCCGCATCTACTGCTGGTGCCCACGAAGCCATTGCCATCGTTGGTGTAGGGCTTAGGTTCCCAGGCGCTGATACCCCACAGGAATACTGGGAACAACTGCTTCGCGGCGCAGACTTGGTCGAGGAAGTACCGACCACCCGGTGGGCCGATGAGTCGGTCTCGATTGGCGACAAGGGAAGTCCTGGACAACTTGCCAGTGCCTCCGCTGGCTTCATTCGGGGTGTTGATGAGTTCGATGCGGAATTTTTTGGCATCTCGCCGCGGGAAGCCGTGGATCTCGATCCCCAACAGCGGGTCCTGCTGGAAGTCGCCTGGACCGCCCTCGAGGATGCAGGCATTGCGCCAAGCAGCCTGGCCGGCACCGATGCCGGCGTATTCCTTGGCATCAGTACGCGCGACTATGCAGAGATCATCTCGGGCGCTGGACCTGGCAGCCTTGGTCCATATTTTGGAACTGGCACCGCCGCAAGCGCAGCGGCGGGGCGCGTCTCTTATTTTCTCGGGCTACAAGGCCCGAGCTTGGTCGTCGACACGGCCTGTTCATCGTCTCTTGTCGCCATTCATCTCGCGTCGCAAAGCTTGCGGAACGGAGAGTGTGAGGTCGCGCTTGCGGGCGGCGTCAATCTATTGCTTTCATCGGCCTTCAGCATCGCACTGTCACAGGCCCGCATGCTGTCACCGGCTGGGCGTTGCAAAACGTTCGACGAATCTGCCGACGGGTACGTGCGTGGTGAAGGCTGCGGCGTGATCGTGCTGAAACGTCTCGGCGACGCTATAGATCAAGGGGATCACATCCACGCTATTCTGCGCGGTACAGCGATTAATCACGACGGACGAAGCAACGGACTAACAGCCCCGAGCGCCTCGGCCCAGGAACGGGTCATACGCTCCGCGTTGCAGGCCGCGTCGGTGTCTCCCCGGGAAGTGGGATACGTCGAGGCGCACGGCACCGGTACGCCGCTCGGAGATCCAATCGAAGTAGAGGCGCTGGCTGCTGTTTTTGGTCCGCACCAAGCGGATCGCGAGCGCGCCGTTCTGGGGTCCGTCAAGACCAATATTGGGCATCTCGAAGCCGCGGCCGGTATCGCAGGTCTGATAAAAGTTGTTCTGGCCCTGAAAAATGGTCAGATCCCAGCGCACCTCCACCTCAACCAGCCCAATCCCGCCATCGACTGGGAGACCATGCCCTTCGTGGTACCCGACACGGCGACCCGCTGGCCTGCCGATCGTGCCCGCCGGTTGGCGGGTGTCAGTTCGTTCGGTTTTGTTGGCACGAACGCGCATGTCGTACTCGAAGCTCCGCCGGACGTACCTGCTGCTACCTCCGATGGCGCTCACCACGGAGGCTCCCACTTGTTGTGCCTTTCGGCACGCACCGAGGAGGGATTGACCGCCCTGACCGCTGGCTACGCCTCGATGCTGGCAGACCCAGCGGCGCCCAACCTCGGTGAGGTGTGTACCACCGCCGCTGCGGGCCGATCGCACTTCCGCCACAGGGTCGCCCTGATCACGGAATCGGCCGCCGACATGCAGGCAGGGTTGTCATCGACTATCAGCGGCAACGTCAAGTCGCCTTCTGGCTGTTGGATAAGGCGCGGCGAACAGACCGCAGGCCCTTCGACGCGTGTGGGGTTCTTATTCACGGGTCAAGGGTCTCAATATCCGGGAATGGCAAGCGGACTCTACGAGAGCGAACCCACATTCAGGCAGGCCCTTGATCAATGTGCGCAAGTCATGGAACCGCACCTGCCGATATCGCTCTTGTCCGTCCTTCATCCCTCGGATGCGAATGATCTGCGCATCCATCAAACGGAATTCAGCCAGCCGGCGCTGTTTGCTGTTGAGTGGGCGCTGGCGCAAATGTGGATTGCCTGGGGCTTGACCCCTTCAGCACTCATTGGCCACAGTATTGGTGAATATGTTGCGGCCTGCCTGGCCGAGGTATTTACCCTTGAGGAAGCTGCTACCTTGGTGGTCGCGCGCGGACGTGCCATGCAAAGCCTGCCGACGGGTGGCGCCATGGTGGCCGTCGCGGCAACGGAGCCGTTCATATTGGAGGCCATTAGTCGTGGCCACGAGACGGTGGCCATTGCGGCGGTGAATGCTCCATCTCAGTGCGTCATCTCCGGCGAGGCCACTGCCGTCCGAAGCCTGACGGCAGTGCTTGAGGAAAGCGATATCGCTTGCGAGCCATTGACTGTCTCACATGCGTTTCATTCTCCGTTAATGGAGCTGGCGCTCGATGAGATTGATCGGGCCTTAGCAAGCGTGAATTTTCAAACGCCGCGTATACCGATTTTTTCGAACCTATTTGGCCGTGAGGCAGCGGCGGGAGAGATCGACAACGCGGTTTACTGGCGGCGGCAGGTGACAGGCACCGTGCGTTTCGCGGATTGCGTAGCGGCGGCTGGCGAGTGTGGCACCAACACCTTTGTCGAAGTGGGCCCGCAACCGATACTGACGTCTCTGGCACGCCGGACGCTGGAAGCACGTACTGGCATTTTGGCCCCATCTCTGCGCCAGCGATCCGATGATCAGCGCCAGGTTACGGAAGCTCTCGCGACGCTCTACACCGCAGGAGTGGACATCAACTGGAGGGCTGTATGCCAGCATCGAGGACATGCTCGCGCAGCGTTGCCGGGTTATCCCTTTCAACGCCAGCGATTCTGGAACGAAACACACACCGCACCCATTCGCTCCGATCGAGCGGCACATGCGCAAAAGCTATTCTCTGATGACGATCACCCGCTGCTAGGCCAGCGGGTGCCGCTAGGCGATGTAAAGCAACACACCTGGACTAAGCGCGTCGATATCGAAACGGTGGACTGGCTCATTGACCACCAGATCGATGGCACGGTTGTTTTTCCGGGCATGGGCTTCATCGAGAACGGTCTCGCTGCCGCCAGCGAGGCGCTGGACGAGAAGAGCCTGCAACTCTTCGACATCACCTTCGATCGCCCACTCGTGTTGCACGCTCACGAACACTGGGACCTTCAGGCCCAAGTGACCCGTGAGGGTCGGGGCGCGCGGGTGCATCTTTACAGTCGGGAAGGAGGCTCCGTGGGCGAATGGGCGCACCACTGTTCTATGAACGCCCGCCCCCCTGACACCATAGACCCTGTAATCACCAGCGAGGACCGCGCGAAGGTCATGGCGCGCTGCAGCACAGCGGTATCCGCCGCCGACTTTTATGAACAGTGGGATAGACGTGGCAATCACTGGGGCCCTGGCTTTCAGGGCATCGTGGAACTCCGTACCGCGGCGGGTGAGGCCATCGCCCAATTGCAAGCGCCAACAAATATCGCAGCGCAATGCGCTCTTCATCCCGCTCATCCGGCCATACTCGACGCCTGTGTTCAAACGTTGGCGGCCACCGTGGGCGAAAGCCGAGCCGGCTCCTTCGTCGGCAAGTCAATCGGAAGCATGCGAGTACACTCGCAGCTCGGAGAAAGCCCCCTGTGGAGCCACGCGGTGCTGTCCAGCGCGCTGACCTCCGGGACCCGCACCATTTCCGGAGACGTATTCGTTACGGACCGGGACGAACAGATAGTTATCGAGATGCGCGACGTCCGGTTCGAATTCTTAGACGTCACGAGCCCGGCTGCGCGCATACCAGAACTCTGGACGCATGATACCGAATGGACCAGCGTCGCCGCAGGATCCGACATGGCATTGCCCAGCAGTTGGCTCATAGCTCATTGCGACGAAGACCAGAAAGACGCGGAGCTCGTGCGAGCGGCCCTCGAAACCATCGACAACAGGGCCCGTCTCGTGTCACTAGGCCCAGTCGAGGACAGCATGCACGGCATCGCCGACCGCCTTCATGCTCTGATTCTGGCCGCAAGCAACGTTGTGGAGCGTTCCGCGGATTCACCCGAAAATCTCATGATGCTGACCCGCGACGCCTGGCATCTGCCCGGTGACGCGCCAACGGTATCGCCCTTCGGAGCAGCTGTCTGGGGGCTGGGACGTACACTTGCGGCGGAACATCCCGAACTCGCCTTGACCCTGGTGGATCTTGATCCGGCGCACCGCGAGGCCAATTTCGTCCAACTGGCCGCACATCTTGCCGGCACTGCGGCCGAGAATCAGCTTGCTATACGTGATCAGAACTTACTCGTACCGCGGCTCTCGCGAAAATCTGTTTCCCATGACGACGAGTTTCAGATACGTGCCGATTCAACCTATCTAATAACGGGCGGGTTCGGTGCGCTGGGTTTACGCGTCGCACGTTGGCTGGTCGGGCACGGTTGTCGCCACGTGGCACTGCTGGGTCGAACCGCGCTGCCAGCCCGCGGCGGCTGGCACGAATGGGACCCCGCCTCCGACATGGGTCGGTGCATCGCTGACATTCTCGCCATGGAAGCGCTCGGGGCGCGAGTGCACGCAGTGACACTTGACCTCACTGATACCTTGTCACTGGAATCATGGCTGGCCCAGCACCGCCGAGAGATGCATCCACCCATTCGAGGGGTCATTCACGCGGCTGGACACATCGAGCAATCGCCATCACTCGAGCTGGACCGAGCAACACTGAGGGAACACCTAGCGGCCAAGCTCGGCGGCGCACACACGCTCGACAAACTGTTCGCGGACGATGAGCTTGAGGCTTTTGTGCTCTTTTCTTCTGCCTCGGTCGTGCTTGGATCACCGGGGCTTGCCGCATACGCCGCCGCGAACAGCGGGCTCGATGCGCTGGCAAGTCTGCGCCGCGCACGAGGCGGGGCTGCCCTCAGCGTTCAGTGGGGTGCGTGGTCAGGTGGTGGCATGGCCGACGCTGCCATCGTGGCGGCCGGAAGTGCCCGCGCGGTCGACACAATCGAACCTGACGAGGCCTTGCGTTTGCTCGACACACTCTGGCAAAGCCCCAGCGCGGTAATGGCCGTCCTTCCTATGGACTGGAAATCATGGGAGTCGCGCTACCCATCACTCGCGAAGACCCCGTATCTGTCGCGGCTAATACGACAGGTCGAGACAAAGACGGACGATGCTTCAATCCGCCGTGAAGTTGCCGCCAGTCCACCTCAAGACCGCCTTAAAGTGGTCACGCGTTGGCTTGTCAGTCAGGTAGCTCAGGTCCTGCGAGCCGACGAGTCAACCATAGATCCTAATCAGCCCCTTACCGGCCTGGGGCTGGATTCGCTGATGGCACTTGAGATACGGAGCCGCATCCAGGAAGGACTGAGCGTCTCTGTTCCACTGGTAGAAATGGTTCGCGGGGCAACCATCGAGCAGATCGTTAGCTTGATTGAACAACGCTCAGAAGAAGCTCTCGTCACGACCAACGTCGCAAGGGTGCCATCGGAGGAAATCGGCGGACGTCCCTGGCCTCTATCCCATGGCCAGCAAGCGCAGTGGCTGTTGCACTCGTTAAACCCGGGTAGCGCCTCATATCACGTGGCCTTCTCCGCTCGGGTGACTTCCACAGTAAACATTCCTGCCATGCGCCGCGCCTGGCAGGCGCTTCGACACAAACATGTGATGCTGCGCACGCGTTGGACCCGTAACGAGGACGGGTTGGCGCAGCAGGTTAATGACGAGTTCGCGGAGTCCTTCGAAACGGCAAGCGGATATTCGACCCAACTCACCATCGAGTCCGATCTTCTCGCAGCTTACCGTCGGCCGTTCGACCTGGAGCAGGGCGAAGTTGCACGCCTACATCTTTTCACCCGCAACGAAACTGACCACACGCTCTTGCTCGTGGCCCATCACATAGCCTGTGATGGCTGGTCCCTGTGGATTCTTCTGGACGAGCTAAAGAGCATGTACGCATCCGAACATGCCGGGCGCCCTGAACCGCTTGAGGCCCCCGAGCAGTCCTACATAGACTTCGTCAACTGGGAACACTCTTTACTTTCGGGTCCCGAAGGTGACAGGCAGAGGAAATACTGGGGCGAACGTCTCGCTGGCGACTTGTCTGCTGTTGACCTCCCGGTGGACAGGGATCGTCCCACATTACAAACCGGGCGTGGTGCCTCCCACTCGTTTCATCTACCGGCGACGCTTCGAGAGACGTTAATGGGTCTGGCTGTGGCGCAAGACGTCACCGTCGTGACTGTGTTTGCGGCAGCCCTCGCAAGTCTGCTGCACCGCTATTCGGGCCAAAGTGATCTGCTGATAGGGATGCCCGCTACAGGGCGTACCGAGGGCGCGTTCACCGGGGTCGTGGGCCACTTCGTCAATCAAGTGGTCTTGCGCACCGATCTACATGGTGACCCGGGCTTCCTGACCGTACTGGCACGGACCCGTGATGCGGTCTTGGAAGCCATGGACTCGCAGAACCTGCCATTTGTGGACATCGTGAATCACCTTCGACCGGATCGGGCAGCCGGGCTCTCACCTCTCTTTCAAGTTAATTTCGTCTATCAGCGCGCACAGCAGGCTGGCGAACTTCTGGAGCTCATGAGCTCAACCGATCCCGCACTCTCAGTCGACTGGGGAGGACTGCAACTGCGTCCACATACCCTGCGCCAGCAGGAAGGTCAGTTCGACTTAACCGTGGAGGTTATGGACACCGGGACATCCTTGTCAGGCGTCGTGAAATACAACCCGGATATGTTCGACCCCGAGACCATTACCCGATTCGAATCACACTATATGAATCTATTGACATCGGCAGCGCACACACCCGAGCTCACTATCAGCCAACTACAGCTTCTTTCGAGCGACGAGTCGGTTTTGGCCCTGTCGCATTGGAGCGGGGGCAAAGAGGAATGGCCCATCACCGATTGTTTGCACCATGCCTTTGAACGGGTCGCTCACGCCGCGCCGGGTGCCATCGCTCTGCTGCACGACGGCCGGGAACTTACCTACGGCGAATTGAATAGGAAAGCCAATCAGATTGCAGCCCTTCTCGGACGCGAAGGCGTTGGGCGAGAGAGCATCGTTGCCCTCCTATTCGAGCCGGGCATGACTATGGTCTGCGCCATCCTTGGTGTTATGAAAGCCGGAGGCACCTATCTGCCTCTGGACCCAAGCCACCCGGACGAGCGTATCGAATTCATGCTCGATGACTCGGGTGCGAGGATCCTACTAACGCAAGGCGGCCTCGCCGACCGCCTTGCCGATCATGGCCGCCTGACCATGGACCTCGAACGAGAAGCCAGCGCGCTTGAAGCAGAACCAGGTCATGATCTCGACGTGCCCCTGAGCCCCGCTAACAGCGCGTACTGCATCTATACCTCGGGTACCACTGGGCGGCCCAAGGGTGTACTGGTCGAACACCGTCAGGCCGCACGGCTCTTCCAAGCTACCAAGCGTCAATTCAGCTTTACCTCAGACGATGTGTGGACGCTGTTTCATTCTTACGCGTTTGACTTCTCCGTTTGGGAAATCTGGGGTGCTTTGCTTCATGGTGGACAATTGCTAATTGTGCCCCGAAACGTTGCGCGCGACCCGGACATTTTTCATGCTCAGGTGTGCGAGTACGGTGTCACCGTACTCAATCAGACGCCCTCCGCATTCCGCGAATTCCAACTTGCGCACGAACGCTCTCCGGAACGAGACAGCTCGGCTCTGCGCCTGCTCATCTTCGGTGGAGAAGCTTTAGACACCCGCACGTTGCGCGGCTGGAAAAGCGCTGCAAACGGTCTTCCGAGCATCGTGAACATGTACGGTATAACCGAGACGACAGTTCATGTGACCCAAACAATCGTTGATCCTAGCGGGTCGGAGCAACACTGCGATATCGGTGTTCCGCTCTCCGACATGCAGGTCTACTTACTGGATGCGCACATGCAACCCGTACCGGTGGGCATACGCGCCGAGTTGTACGTGGGCGGGGCTGGCGTCGCGCGCGGCTACCTGGGCCAACCCGCCCTGACCGCTGAGCGTTTCGTGCCCCATCCCTTCTCCATTTCCGCCGGCGCGCGGCTTTACCGTACAGGCGATCTCGGGCGGCACCGCTCCGACGGCAGCATCGAATACCTGGGGCGTATCGACCGCCAAGTGAAGATACGCGGCTTCCGTATCGAACGAGGTGAAGTGGAAGCCAGACTACGAGTCATGAACGGCGTCCATGATGCAATTGTCTGCGCACTCAAAGGCGCTGGGGGCGAGGATGCGCTTCACGCTTATGTCACCCTCAGCCCTGGCACCTCGCCCGACACTCTGGAGCTGCGCACGCAACTGCGTGCAGCTCTGCCAGAGCACATGGTTCCCGCTGTCATTCATACGCTGGAAACGTATCCGCTCACCATCAACGGGAAGATCGATGAGGAGGCCCTTGCGCTGCTTGGCACTTCCCCAACCGAGGCAATCGAGGCAGTCGTGCCTGCCCTGTCGTCCAACGATAGTGAGGCCGCAGTGGCTGAGGTCTGGCGAGAAATTTTGGGGGTGGAGAGTATCGGGCGATTCGATAATTTCTTCGATCTGGGGGGCCATTCCCTGCTCGTTCCTCGAGTCCATCGCCTCCTCAAGGATCGTTTTAACAAAGACATTTCCATGGTCGACATGTTCCGTCATACCACCCTGGCGGACCTCGCCACACATCTTCACGGTGAGGAGAAGTCCCGTGACCCGTTAGCGCTGAGCGAGGATCGTGCGAAAATGCGCCAGGTGAGGCGCACGGGCCGAACGCACGGAAAGCTCCCTTCGTGACAACAGGCGCACCTAATTCTGCTGAGGACAAAATTGCTATTGTTGGGATGGCTTGCCAGGCTCCGGGCGCTCCGGATCTGGAAACCTTCTGGCGGAACGTCGTCAATGGCGTCGATTCCATCGAGACGCTGTCTGATGACGAGTTGCGCACTGCCGGCGTTCCGGAATCCTTGGTTAAAGACCCGCAGTACGTGCGTTCAGGTGGTTTCGTCGCCAATGCCGATCGGTTCGATGCCGGTCTGTTTCAGTGCACGCCGCGCGAGGCGGCCATGCTAGACCCACAGCATAGGTTGCTGCTCGAATGCGCATGGCATGCGCTCGAACACGCAGGTCATGGGCATCTGGCCACCTCAACGCGAACGGGGGTCTATGCGGGGGTCGCCAATAGCAATTACTACAGCACGCTGGTGCGCCCATCGCTGGACCCGCAGGATTCATCCGCGGCGTATCAAGCCTTGTTGTCCGGGGAACGCGACTTCGCGACAACCAGGCTGTCTTACTATTTCAACCTGACCGGCCCGAGCCTGGATGTTCAAACCGCCTGTTCTACATCTCTCGTTGCCGTCCACCTTGCTTGCCAGTCCCTCCTGTCCGGCGAATGTGACATAGCTCTGGCTGGTGGGGCAGCGGTGCGTATGCCGCAGCGCATCGGCTATCTCTACGAAGAAGGGATGATCCTCTCCCCGGATGGCCGGTGCCGCCCTTTTGATGCGCGCTCGAACGGAACGACTATCGGGAATGGTGCCGGCCTCGTTGTACTTCGACGGCTCGAGGACGCTCTGACGGACGGCGATACCGTACACGCCGTGATCCTCGGTTCAGCAGTGAACAACGATGGGTCGAGCAAGATCGGATATACGGCTCCAAGCATCGAGGGACAATCTGGCGTGGTGCTCGAAGCGCAACTCGTGGCAGGCGTAACAGCCGAATCGATAGGGTATGTCGAGGCGCATGGCACCGGCACCAGGCTAGGAGACCCGATTGAGGTTACCGCATTGACAGATGCATTCCGCCGTTCGACGACCGCCCGTGGTTTCTGCGCGCTAGGTTCGGTCAAAAGCAACATCGGACACCTCGACATCGCCGCTGGCGTGATAGGCCTTATCAAGGCTGCACTGGTGGTATCTCGCGGCACGATCCCTCCGATGTTACATTTTAGGGATCCCAACCCCGCCCTCTCGCTAGACTCTACGCCATTTTATGTTCCAGGTGTTGCCCGGACGTGGCCCACGCATCCCGTCAGGAGAGCAGGTGTCAGCTCGTTTGGTATCGGTGGCACCAACGCTCATGTCATCCTCGAGGCGCACGAGGACACGCGTCCCCCGGTCAGTCATAAACCTTTCGACGTGCTTGTCGTATCAGCCGCATCAGCGGCGGCCTGCCGTTCCACTGCCCACGCGTTGGCGGCCGGGCTTGAACTGGAGGACGCGCCAGCGTTGCCGAACGTTGCCTATACGCTCGCCGTCGGCCGCCGTTGGCTCGCGTATCGGCAGGCGGTCGCCTGTACCAGTCGCGCTGACGCTATTGAGCAATTGCGGGCGGCGTTCGAACCGGACGTAGCCGTCGATAACCTCGAAGTTGTGTGGGTTTTTCTTGATGATGCCGGCTCATACGCTGGTATGGGGCAGGATCTTGCCAAAGTAGAACCCGCGTATCGCACAGCCCAAACTGACGCATCTCTCGCTTTCTCGGCTTTTCCTCATGCGAGGCCAGAGGACATGGCGCTGTTCACCCTGCAGTATGGATTGACTGCTCTTTGGCGCGAATGGGGCGTGCAGCCCGTTACCATTCTGGGCCTCGGCACAGGTGAATACGCCGCAGGCGTGGCCGCTGGCGTGTTGACGCTTGACGACGCAGTGCGCTTGATCAGCGCCCGCGGCGATGCTGAGCGGTTTCAGGCTGAACTCTCCTGCACCAGACCATCGCAGAGCAAGGTGAACTGGCTATCGGCCCAGAACGGGCAATACACGCAAGGGCTTGCAGCTCGTGGCATCGAAGAGTGGCTGAGCCACCTCGAAGGGCGTTCGCATGCCCGAGTTGCACTTCGTGCACTTCTCGATGGCTCGGCTAAAGCGGTCGTCCAGATCGGTCCCGGAGATGCTATCACCGAATTTTCTCGAGGGTACGCTCCACCCTCAACAGTCATCGTAGGTTCGTGCCCTGGCAAGGCGAAGAATGAAAACTCCAGTATGGCCGATTCGGTCGCTGCGCTCTGGAAGGCCGGCGTTGACATCGATTGGGAAGGCTTCCACCGGCAGCGCGGCGGGCGGCGAGTGCCTTTGCCCCTCTACCCTTTCGACCGGGCCCGGCACTGGTTCGATACACCAACATCAGATACGAGCGCTTCGCCGCGCCCGGTCATCGCACCCGGGGTCAAGATCTACGCCCCCACATGGATGCGGATGCAGGGTCTTCCCAAGGACAATGGAATGAACGGGCAGGATCAGCACTGGTTACTCGTGGGCGACCTCCATGGTCTTGCGTCCAAACTAGACGAAAGACTGCGCCGGAGAGGTTCGTCCGTCGTGAGATCGCGTCTGGATTCAGGGGACCTCGAAGCCGTTCTCTCCATCAATCGTGCACACCGCGTGGTCTATTTAGACGCGAACTACGATGGTATCGTTCGGCTGGGGCAGTTGCTCATATCCACGGGCATCGCTTCGAAGCACACGTCAAGCCTGATCGCCGTGACTGAATCCCTCCACCTGGTCAGCGGTGTCGAGGCAAGCGACCCGAGGCGGTCTCTGGCGTTGGGGCCCCTACTCGTCCTGCCCCAAGAACATCCGGAAATCCACTGCCGTAACATCGACATTGCTGGTAATCGGAGGGAGGACCTCGCCGCTCGTCTCTGCGACGAATGCGTCGTTGACGATGCGCCAGGGATCCTCGCTATCAGAGACACTCACCGCTGGCGCATGAGCGCGGAGCCTGTCGATCCGATACCTTCAGTATCTATCGTTGCGAGCGAAGATGAGGCGCCGGTCTATCTGATTACGGGCGGCATGGGCAAGATCGGTCTTGCGCTAGCCAGGCATCTCCAGAAGACGGAGGGAGCAAAGGTCGCACTCATTGGCCGACAAAGGCTTTCGGCGCTGCTGGACCCAGTGCAAGACGAAGACGAAATGGTAACCTTCGACATCGATGATATTGACATGGAGACGCAGGCCGAAACGAGTTCCGGTCCTCGCGACCTATGCGCTGCTGATACGCTGCTGATAGAGGCCGACGTGAGTGATGAGTATGCACTTCGACGCGCGTTCGCCGCGGCAGAAACAGCGTTCGGGCGCGTCGACGTCATCGTCCATGCCGCGGGCGCTGCGGCCAGAGAAACCTTTACCCCCTTCGAAGACCTATCACCTGCTGTAGCGGCGCGACATTTTTCTCCAAAAGTTAATGCCGTCGACGTGCTGTGCGCTATAGCACGTGAGAAGCCGCTGCGTGCATGTGTGCTCATGTCATCGCTTGCAAGCTGTCTCGGCGGCTTGGGTTTCGCCGCGTATGCAGCCGCGAATGCGTATATGGATGCGGTAGCTCAACGTGAGGACGGGGTTAACGGTGTGCGCTGGGTAAGCATCGGCTGGGACGCCTGGCAACCACCTGATAATGCCTTCCCGAAGGGTCGAAACGGCACTGCGCTCACAGGGGCTATTTCTGAAGACGATGGCGCGGCCGCATTCTCCCGCATACTCGCGTCCAATGCGGGACCCAATGTGCTGGTTTCTGCTACAGAACTTTTGAATCGCTTGAACCAGAGCGCACCGGCGGAGGCGGCATCCCGGCGCGATAAGGTCTCCCGGGTACTGTCTGACCCCGTCCCTCCAAGTGCGGATGAGCTGATCGCTTCAATCTGGTGCGAGCTTCTTGGTTTGGACAAGGTCGATCCCGACGATGACTTCTACGACCTCGGCGGTAATTCGCTGCTCGCCACCCAGGTAGCTGCCAGATTGCGCCGGGCATTCGGAATAGAACTGTCGGTACAGGTCGTGTTCGAGGAAACCACGGTGGAGAGCCTGGCTCGGCGTATAGAGGCGCTCGGTGCGAGCGAATCCGAGCAACCAGGCGAGACGAACTAATGAACACTGAGGACCAATTAGCAAGCGAGCTCATCGAGCGCCTCGCCGGGCTTGGTATCGAGGTGCAGGCGCGAGGTGACCGCTTGCTCTGTCACGGTTCGCGAAAAGTCGTAACACAAGAAATTCAGCGCGAGCTGGCATTGCGAAAACGCGAAATCCTCGCATTTTTGCAGCCCTCGACCGTACCTGCGGTGGATGACCACCCACTGTCATTCGCACAGCAACGGCTATGGTTTCTTGACCAGATGCAACCTGGCAGCGTCAGCTACTCGCTATCTATGGCACAGTATCTTTTCGGCCCCCTGGACACTCAGGCACTCGGCCGCGCCGTCACGGGCCTTGTCCGTCAACATGAGACACTGAGGTGTATTTTCCCAGTGGTCGATGACGCGCCGGTTCAGCGCGTGCTGCCGCCATTTGAAGCTGAAGTTTCCATAGTTGATCTGCGCCATTTACCTTCCGAAACCCGTGACCGAGAGGCACAGCGGCTCGCCCGCGTGGAAACAGAGAAGCCCTTCGATCTGGCAGTGGGCCCTCTCCTTCGGCTCAGTGTCTATCAACTCGATGAGTGGTCCCACATTTTTGTGCTGGTCGTGCACCACATGATTGCGGACGGCTGGTCCGTCGCATTACTCGGCCGTGACCTGTCTGCCTTTTATGCGGCCGAGGTCGAAGCTGCACGCCCCCCCCAAATGGTCGCAACACCTTCAACGCGATATACCGACTACTCAGGCTGGCAGCGAACAGCATTGGAAGGACAAGCTTTTCAGGACGACCTACGCTACTGGACCAAGCACCTAGCCGACGCCCCTCGTATTCTCGCGCTACCTCTGGACCGCCCTCGCCCACCGCTGCCGTCTTACCGCGGTGGGAGAATCGAGTTCCTATTGGATGCTGTCCCAACCGCTGAGCTGCGCAAACTCGCCCGCCATGCGGGCGCCAGTCTGTACATGCTCTTGCTGGCAGTTAGCAGTGTTCTGCTGGCCCGCCAAACCCGCGAGACCTGCGTGACTATCGGCTGTCCCGTGGCGGGGCGTGACCGAGAGGAATGGGCCGAAGTGGTTGGCTGTTTCGTCAATACGTTGGCACTAAAGGTCGACTTGACTGGGGATCCGACCTTTATGGAGTTGCTTCGCCGGGTGCGCGAGACCTCGATTGCAGCATATGAGCATCAAAACACCCCCTTCGAACAGGTGGTCGAGGCCCTTCAGCTGGAACGCGATCTCAGCAGAAACCCGCTTGTGCAGGTCTCTGTTGGCTTGCATAACGCGCCCGGTCAGACACCACTGGCCACGTTCCCATTACCGGGGCTTAAAGCAACTCCAATCGATCTCGGCGCAGGCACCGTTCGTTTCGACCTGGAGCTAGATATTTGGGAAGTGGCAGATGGCCTCCACATCCGTATGCAGTATGCCCTCGATCTCTTTGATGAGCCCACTGCGGCGCGTATAGCTTCGGAGCTCGAGGTGTTGCTGGGCGAGGTCGTTGCGGATGCTGAGAGACCCGTGTCCCGGCTACCTTTAGTGACCCTAGACCAGCGACGTTCATTGCTTGCCGCGTCGAATCCGCAAGCGGTCTTACCCCCGGGCGAGCTGCTGCTTCACGAACTGGTAAAGAACGCGGCGACAAGAGATCCGGACGCCGTTGCCGTCGTGGCTGGCGTAACTAGCTTGCGCTACGGCCAATTGGAGCGATGTGCCGAAGCTCTTGCCGCACGGCTGACCGAGGCGGGCGTTCGGGCGGGCGAGCCCGTCGGCCTTTGTATTGGCCGCGGCCATTCGGTCGTTATCGGTATCCTCGCGATCTTAAAGACAGGGGCAGCCTACGTCCCCCTGGATCCACAGCATCCACCAAGTCGTTTACAGATGGTTCTCGATGACTGCGCAGCCCGAATCGTGGTCATGGAACCGCAGTTCGCGACCCTGTTCTCGACCAGCGTAATTAGCAGTGTGTACATCGACGCGGATGACATGGCGCAGTCGCCGCCTCACCCAGTGCCCGTGCGGCCGAGATACGCCGATGAGAGCACAGCCTACATTATGTACACGTCCGGTTCCACGGGACGCCCGAAGGGGGTAGCTGTTCCACACCGGGCCGTGGCCGGGCTCCTGCATGCTATGCACCAAGTGCTTCCGCTCGGGCCACAAGACGTATTCCTCGCCGTAACTACCTTTGCGTTCGATATTTCTGTGCTGGAGCTCTTACAGCCGCTAATCAATGGCGCACGGCTCGTCATCGCGCAATACGAAGACACGATCGACGCAAGGAGGCTCTCGCAGACCCTGACCGATCGCCAAGTCACCTGCATGCAGGCGACCCCCGCCACCTGGAACATTCTGGTCGAGGACGGTTGGTCAGGCGCGCCACACATGACAGCAATGTGTGGTGGCGAGAGGATGCCGGCGCATCTTGCCGTAGCCCTGTCCACTCTTTGCAAACGCGTCTGCAATGTCTACGGTCCGACCGAAGCGACCATTTGGTCTTCGATTGATGAAGTACGCGCCGATGCGCCGGTCACGATCGGATACCCACTAGAAAACAGTGAAATGTATGTGCTTGATAAGCACCTCGAACCATTACCATTGGGCATGGTGGGCGAGATCTGGATCGGTGGCCATAGCCTGTCCCACGGCTATTTCAAACAGCCACTGCTTACAGCAAAAAATTTCGTGCCCGATCCATTCAGCGCGCGCCCCGGCGCCAGGCTCTATCGCACTGGCGATCTGGGGCTCAAACGTGAAGACGGTCGTCTGGAGTGTCTTGGCCGGATTGACATGCAGCTCAAGTTTCGCGGATTTCGCATCGAACCGGGAGATATAGAGGCCGCCATCCTTTCAGATTCACGGGTCAGTCAGGCTGTCGTCAACCTGTTCGAAGAGGAAGCCGGGGAAGAACGCCTGGTGGCACATGTGGTTCCACATAACGGAAAGACACTTCAGGTTCACGACCTACATCTGTACTTGCAGGACCTCTTGCCCGCCTACCTCGTACCATCACAATACGTGATACTGAACAGCCTCCCCACGGGACCCAACGGAAAGATCGACCGGGCTTCGCTTCCGTCGCCCAAAACCGTCAACAAGCCGATGACTTCTAGCCCTGGGCCCAGGACGCAGTTGGAGCACATGCTGGCTGAAATTTGGGCGATGGTTTTGGGCATCGATCAGGTAGGTCTGGATGACAGCTTTTTCGCCCTCGGTGGACACTCTCTTCTGCTCACCCGGGTCCGCGCAGAGATCGCCACACGCCTCGAAAGAGACGTTCCTGTGCTCGACCTGTTCCGTTGGCCAACTTTACGTGCCTTGGCCGCGCACCTTGACGGCACTGCTACAGAGCCCCCTGCATCAGGAAGCGCAGATGTAGTCTCACGCCAACTTGCCGCTCTAGAACGTTTGGCTCAGGCAGGTAAAGAAAGCCAGTTGACCAATGACTGATCGGGCCGTTCCACGCATCGGAGGTATCGCCGTCATCGGCTTTGCTTGCCGTGCTCCTGGAGCGCTTAACGCTGACCAGTTCTGGAGCAATCTTGTGGACGGCGTTGAGTCTATCAATCACTTCACGCCGCAAATCCTGATCGAATCCGGAGTAGATCCCGCACAGATTGCGGACCCCGCCTACGTGCCGGCTAGGGGCGTTCTTAGCGAGGCGGATTGTTTCGACGCGCCGCTGTTCGGTTTTACGCCGCACGAAGCATCGTTGATGGATCCGCAACACCGGATAATGCTTGAGTGTGCGTGGGAAGCCCTAGAGCATGGCGGGTACGGCGCCCCCGGCCGGGGCGCCCGAGTGGCCGTATACGCTGGCGTCGCACTCAATACCTACCTCCTCCGCAACATTTTTGCCCATCAAGGCGTGCTGGCCACGGAGGGTGAGCACCAATTGCTGGTTGCCAGTGACAAGGACTTTGTCGCACCACGCATCTCTCACCAGATGGGCTTCACCGGTCCGAGTATCAGCGTGCAAACAGCTTGTTCGACGTCGCTGGTAGCCGTACACATGGCATGCCATGCCTTGCTCAGCCATCAGTGCGACATGGCGCTCGCCGGGGGTGCGGCCATCACGGTGCCACAGGAGCATGGATACGCCTTTCGAGAAGGCGGCATTCTCTCCGCTGATGGACATTGCCGACCATTTGATGCTCGCGCGGCCGGCACGGTGCCGGGTAATGGCGCTGGCGTCGTGGTGCTCAAGCGGGTCACGGACGCCATCGAAGACGGGGACACAATCCATGCAGTGATCGCGGGCTCTGCAATCAACAACGATGGCGCTAATAAAGTGGGGTTCACAGCGCCGAGCATCAGCGGGCAAACGGCCGTCATCTCTCAAGCGCTTGCCCTGGCGGGCGTGGGAGCGGGTTCCATCGGGTACGTCGAGGCGCACGGCACAGGCACCCCGCTGGGGGACCCGATAGAGGTGGCAGCACTCACAGCTGCATTTCGTCAGACGACCGCAGAACAAGGCAATTGCTGGCTAGGTTCCGTTAAGGGCAACCTTGGCCATCTTGATACAGCAGCCGGTATCATCGGCTTGATCAAGACTGTTATGGCAGTGCACAGCGGAGTGGTTCCCCCCAGCCTGCATTTCGAGCAGCCGAACCCAGCACTTGACCTCGATACCAGCCCTTTCCAGGTGCCAACGACGACCCAACAATGGCGCCTCACAGGGCCGCGCCGGGCCGGAGTGAGTTCCTTCGGCATCGGCGGAACCAATGCTCACGTCATCGTAGAGGAGGCGCCCACCCCCAAAGTGCCGGACGGAGTGGCTCGCAAAGCTCAAATCTTTTGCATTTCAGCGCGCACGTCCGACGCCTTAGACCGGGCCTGCGCTTCACTCGCTCCAGCCGTCGCCGCCAGCAAGGCGCCACTGTCAAACATCGCTTTCACCCTCGCCTCAGGTAGGCGCGCATTCGCGCAGCGACGTGCCTTCGTCGCGAGTAGTGCCATCGAAGCCACCGAACGGTTGAAGCATGCCGGAGCCGCAGTGCCATTCGTAGCCGACCGACCGACGGTGTGGTTGTTCCCCGGCCAAGGCTCGCAGTACCTCGGCATGGGCGAGGCACTTGCACGCCAGGAGCCGGCCTTTGATGCCGCTCTTGCCGATGCGACCGCCGCGCTAGAGCGGGCGGGGGTACCGGACATCCGAGCATGCATCTGGCCCGCGGCGCACGACAATGACGCATACGAGTGCCTCACGCGAACCGCGAACGCCCAAACCGCAATATTCGCCATAGAGTACGCACTCGCGGAGCTTTGGCGCTCGTGGGGAATGGTCCCCGGCGGGGTGCTCGGTCACAGCGTTGGCGAATTTTGCGCTGCAGTTATCGCAGGCGTCATGTCGCTGGAAGATGCGGCCCGGCTTGTGGCTGCACGTGGCCGCATGATGCAAAACATGGCTGCTGGTGTAATGCTTTCGGTCTCCCTCGACGAACGGAGCGCGACTGATTTTCTTCGGCCCGGGATCTGGCTGAGCGCGGTCAATACGCTCGATTCATGCGTACTCGGTGGCGCTCCGCAAGACATTGCTGAACTGGAGAATGAACTCAGCAGGCGTGACGTAGAAACACGTCGCCTTAAGACATCTCACGCGTTTCATACCGGAATGATGGAACCCATGCTTGAGGATTTCCGTGCCGAGGCGGCCAAGGTCCCACTCCATGAGCCCAAGATACCATGGGTTTCGTCCGTGTCCGGCTCCTGGCTTGGTGCTGATGACACGATATCGCCCGACTACTGGGTCCGCCAGATCCGCGAGCCAGTACGTTTTGCAGCGGCGCTAACCAACATTATCGACAATGGCGACCCGGCGGTGCTTGAGGTAGGGCCAGGCATCGCCCTCACTACACTGACCCGCAAGAGTATTGGCTCCGGTAGTGTTGCCGTGAGTTCATGCGGCCAGCCAACTGGAGACGAAGTAGACGCCATAGCAAAGGCGCTTTCGACCGTGTGGGCCGCGGGTGTCGAAGTGGACTGGGCACGCTACTACGCCACTCAAGCTCCGGGCCGGGTACCGCTTCCAGGGTATCAATTCGATCGTCAACGGTACTGGATCGATCCCCCAAGTGGATCATCAGACCGCGAGCCACCAGGCAGCGATTTGGCTGAAGACACCGCTAGCGCGCGCATGTTCGTGCCGGCTTGGGACGTGGCACCAGCCCCAGTGCAGCAAGAAGCTTCCTCGCGCTGGTTGCTCATCCTTGATCAATACGGGATCGGCGATGCATTAGCATTGCTCCTCGGAGCGCTAGGCGTGGAAGTACAGACACTCCCCTGGCTGGATCGGGTCAGGGTCGATGCGCAGACCTATGCAGACATTCTAAGCGAAAGCCGACCCGACCATGTAGTGCACCTTGGCAGCATTACTGCGGGGCGACCGGTGACGCACGAGCAGATGCTGGAGTGCGGCTACGTCGACGTCCTCTCACTGTCCCAGGCGCTCGTAGTGCACGTCGGGGACAACGCAGAGCCGATTAAACTGACGGTCGTAAGTGACAACGTGCACTCCGTAACAGGCCGAGAGGGCGTACGTGCAGAAAAATCACTACTCCTTGGACCCGTCCGAGTTCTACCTCAGGAGCACCCTGAAATAAGCTGCCGGCTAGTGGATGTGGAGATGGACCGACCTAGCGACATACGTGTTCACATGCTGCTTACTGAATGCCTGGCTGACAAGCAGGAGGCGGTGGTCGCCCACCGAGGGCGCCAGCGTTGGACGCAGAGCGTCAAGGCCATTGAGACGCCGCAGTCACCCTTTTCGGGAGTGCGGCCGAGGGGGGTCTACCTGATCACGGGCGGGCTCGGCGCTGTCGGTCTGAGTATCGCGCGCCACCTGCACAAAACCACATCTGCACACCTCGTTTTGACCGGACGACGCCCCCCTCCAGAGCCAGAAGACTGGCCGGCACTCGTCGAGCCGGGGGATGACCTTGCAACCTTCGAGATCGAAGACCTGAACGATACTGATATTTTGGACCTTCCTGAGCATGTGGACCCGCTCGCGATCGCCGCGCTGGACAGCGCAAACCAAGACCCCGAGACACTACCTTTAGCGACGCTGTCTTCTGCAGCAGCCACACTAGACCGATATTGCGTAGCACTCCTGTGCGAGTGTTTAGAGCAAGCCGGAGTGGACATGCAGCCAGGCATTCGGCACACGTTCGCCTCCATCTCGAGCCAAATGGGGATAGTTCACCCATATAGTCGCTTCCTGAAGTTCATAGTTGATTTACTGCGCGACGAGGGCGTGTTCGAAGGGCCCGATGAGGACATCTTGGTTCTCGCAACGACGCGTTATGACGTTTTGGACCTGCACGAACAGGCGGTTGAGGAACATCGCGAGCTTGAGGCTGTATTCAAGTTGCTAAACGCATGCGCTCTTGGATACACCGGGGTACTGAGCGGCTCGGCTTCAGGCATCCAGGTTCTCTATCCCGATGGCGACAGCCGTGGTGTGAAAGCGGCCGTTGCGGCTATGGCGCATCGCACGAGCCACACGGGTCAAGCTGAGCTTCTGGCGCGCTTGCTCAGACGCATGGCCGACTCCCAGGCAAGGCCGCTTCGCATACTCGAGGTTGGCGGTGGCAATCGTTTCCTTACCAGCATCCTTGCGGCGGCGCTTGATGGTACATCCGTCGAATACTGGTTCACTGACATCGGTTCGAGTTTTGTTGGCGCCGCGCGGACTTGGGCCAAGGAGGCCGGTTACGAGCACCTTCACTTCGGTGTCCTGGACGTCTCACGAAATCCGGAAGCCCAGGGATGGGGAGATACTTTTGATGCCGTCGTCGGCATGGACGTGGTGCACGCGACGCAGAACGTCGAGGTCACGCTGCGTCATCTCCACACATTGACCGGCTCCGGCGGCTCCGTGCACCTCATCGAAACGCTACCACCTGCCCGCTGGAACACAATGGTATGGGGCCTAACGAAGCAGTGGTGGCAATACAACGATGATATCAGGACCACTTCGCCGCTCCTTGATGGCTCTCACTGGATTGAAGCCCTGACCAGAGCTGGCTTCCAATCCGCGGACACGTATCAATCCGGAGCCCAAGATGACTGTGTGCTTTTGTTCGGACTTCGTCCTGCATCTACCGCCAAGGACGCGCGTCTGCTTGCGATTCAAGCCGACGTTACCGATCCCCGAGAAATGGCTGCTGTGGTGGCGCGTACGCGCGAACTCTTTGGTGGGATTAATGGCGTCATTCACGCGGCAGGTCTGGAGGCGAGCGGTGCACTCTCTCTGCAGCACGATGGCGCAGCATCGCCAGGACTTGCAGCAAAGGTCACAGGCACCCGCGTATTGACTGAGGCGCTGAAAGACGAACCGCTGGACTTCCTGATGCTGTGTTCATCGGTGACATCGTTGCTCGGTGGCGTAGGAAACGTCGAATACACCGCCGCAAATGCATATCTCGACTCATTTGCCCATGAACAGAAACCGTTGGGCTATCCGGTCGTGAGTGTGAACTGGGATCGCTGGCGTGGTCTCGGTATGGCTGCCATGGTCGAGGAGCGGCACCAGGCGCTCCTGGGAGAAACCCTAGGCGGTGGCCTCGCCGAGACACAGGCTCTCAACTATTTCGATGCCATTGTCTCGGCACCCCGACTACCCCAAGTCATTGTGGCCCCAACTGGATTTGATGATGCTTGGCGTGACGCGGCGCTGGTAAACGTAAAGACGTTGGCAACTCGTCTAGTTGCGTCGGAGAACCATCCCAGGCCGTTCTTGGCGACGCCTTATGTGGCGCCGGCTAATGATATTGAGCGGCAACTAGCGTCAGCCTGGCAGGAAACGCTTGGCATCGAAGCGATTGGTGCAGATGATGATTTCATGGAACTTGGCGGCGATTCCTTAATTGCGATCAACGTCGTCTCTCGACTACGCGAAGTCCTCGGCTTGAGGCTGCAAGTTGCAGCGCTCTTCGAAGCTCCAACTGTCGCTCAGCTGGCCAAACGGGTCGAGGCACTGCGCTGGGCAACTGCCCCAACTTCGCCCGCCACCGAAAATGTTGAGGAAGGTGAGCTATGAGCTCTGTGAGCAATCTGCTCGATGAGCTGCAAAACTTGAACGTAGTACTCTGGCACGACGGCGAGCGCGTACGCTATCGGGCACCAAGTGGCTTGCTTACCCCCGAACTGCTTGCGCGGGTAACGCTGCACAAAGCCGAACTCACCAAGTTTCTGGCCGCGGCCCGTGATGCAGCTGAACACGGCGCCCAGCAGCCGATAACCGAGTGTTCCGGGGACGGACCCGAGCGCTTGTCATTCGCCCAGGAACGGCTCTGGTTTATTCAAAAACTCGAGGAATCGGAGGATGGTCTCGGCGCAACCTACAATGTATCCGCTGCCATGCGTTTACGTGGATCGCTTGACGTCTCTGCGTTACGACGCAGCCTCGAAACGATCACTGGGCGCCACCGCGTCCTGCGCACCAGGTTCACCGACTCGCACGACGGTGCAGTGCAAACAGTTGATGATGAGCTCGCGAACCTGAATCTGATCGATTTTACCAACACCCCAACTACTCAACGAAGGGATGCGGTTCAAACTTTCCTCGAAAAAGAAACGGAATACTTATTCGATCTTGAAGCAACGCCACCCGCGCGCTTTTCTTTGCTAGAGATCGGCGCAAATGAGCATATTCTGTGTTGTGTCTTCCACCACTTGGTGATGGACGGCTGGTCTATGGGGGTGCTGTCGCGCGAGCTGGTGTCGCTATACGATGCCTTCTCCAGCGGTCAAGCGTCACCGCTGCCCAGTCTTGCGCTCCAATACGCGGATTACGCGGCCCATCAGCGACGCACTCTAACGCCCCAGGCAATCGCCGCCGACTTGGTATACTGGCAAGATCAGCTCGGTGGGGCGCCGGCGTCCATCTACTTACCCCTTGATTTCCCGAGACCTGCACGCCAAAGCTATCGCGGCGGCGTCGTGCGTTTCGAGTTCGACAAAAACATGTCCGACGCGTTGAAAAGGCTTGCGCGTGAGTGTAACGCCAGCCTTTTCATGCTGCTGCTGGCCTCCTACGCATTGCTGCTCGCACGCTATTCGGGCCAGACGCAAATAATGATCGGGACCCCCGTGGCCAACCGCGACCACCCCGATGTGGAACCGCTCATCGGACCGTTCTCAAACTACATCCCACTCCGGGTCGATCTTGAGGCCGATCCGGACTTCAGAACAGTCGTTGAGCGTGTCCGGTGGATGACTCTGGACAGCTTCGCACATCAAAATATTCCGTTCGAGAAGCTCGTGGAAGTGGTCGACTCAGGACACCGACTGGACCGCGCTCCCTTGTTCCAGGTCGCTCTTGTATTGCAGAACCTGCCAACAGTTCCGCTGGCCCTCTCAGGTCTGGATGTGGAGCGGATCGACGTTACGCGCACCACCGCAAAGCTGGATCTATCGATGCTCTTAGAGGAGGATAATGGTGCGATCAGAGGGGAGCTTGAGTTCTGCCGAGACCTGTTCTCGCAAGTCACTGCCAAGCGCATGGCGAGGCACTTTCTCTCCATCACTGAGGCCATCATTAAGACACCGGATTTGCCAGTCTCTCAAATCTCTTTGATCGAAGCGGCCGAACGCGTAGAAATTCTTGAGCACTTGAGCGGAGCTAGATCACTCCGGCCCGTGAACCGCCTCGTCCATGAACAATTTCACGACCAGGTCCGGCGGACACCACACGCTCGGGCCCTTGTGGCGGGAGACACACAACTCAGCTACGAGGAATTGGCCCAGCAAGCGTCGCGGTTGGCCCGACATCTCATATCGACAGGCGTTGAAAGAGGCTCGCGCGTAGCGGTCTGTCTACCGCGTTCCACCGATCTCATCGTCGCCTTACTTGCCGTACTTGAGGCCGGCGGTGCCTACGTGCCGCTGGACAGTGCCCATCCCGATCAACGACTTGCCTCGATAATGGATGACGCGGGTGCAACGGTGCTTTTGACCGTCTCCGAGTTGGCAGCGCGTCTGCCGCCGATACGTACCGTCATCTGCGTCGACGCTGAGGCGGGCACTGTTGCAGGGCACGAACCACACGCCGTGCACGCCGAGGGCTCGCCGTCCCAGCTCGCCTACGTGATCTACACCTCCGGCTCCACCGGCCGGCCCAAGGGGGTCATGGTGGACCACCGCTCCGTGTGCAGCATGGTGCGCGGCCTCGCCGACACGGTCTACCGCGATGAGCCCGCATGCATCCCAGTGGCGTTGACAGCGTCGGTGGCCTTCGATGCATCCGTACAGCAGATATTCGGTAGCCTACTACTCGGTCATACGCTGGTGATAACAGATAACGAGACACGGCAGGATGCGCACCGACTACTGGACTTCTATCAACAGCATCAGATCAAGGTTGCAGATGGTACGCCCAGTTTATTGGGCCTGCTGCTGGAGGCCGGCCTTGGCCAACGTCCTGGGCTAAAGCTCCAGCATCTGTTGATCGGCGGAGAGGCGTTACCGTCCCGACTCGTCCATCAGCTGCAAGTACAGGATACTCAAGCGCGGATTGTGGTGACAAACCTCTACGGCCCCACGGAGTGTGGGGTCGACATAACTGCGCGCAGCGTGCGGCCCGGAGAGCGGTTGCTGAGCGAATTCGTCCCGATCGGGAAAGTCTTATCCAATGCGCGGATCTATGTTCTCGACCCCCATGGCGCCTGCACCGCCGCGGGGGTCCCAGGTGAGATCTGGATCGGTGGCCCTTGCCTCGCTCGCGGCTACCTAGGACAACCCTCCCAGACAGCGGCCGCCTTCCGCCCCGATCCACGGCGTGACGGAGAGCGGCTTTATGCGTCCGGTGATCGGGGCCGCTGGACGGACAACGGCGAGTTAGAGTTCCTTGGTCGAACGGACACGCAGGTCAAAGTGCGCGGCTATCGCATGGAGACTGCCGAGATCGAGGCGGCCTTGCGCCAGCATGACGCGGTCACTGATGCAGTCGTCGTGGTCACACACTCTGGCACTGACCGTGCCCAACTCGTCGCCCATATAATACCCGGAGCACCGGTGCCCACCGTCGAACAGCTACGCGACCACCTGGCGACCACCCTCCCCCCCTACATGCTGCCGTCTGCATTCATGCTGCTCGACCGGTTCCCGGTCAATGCCAGCGGCAAACTTGATCGCGCCAGCTTACCCGAAGCTGACCAGGAGCTGGAGCTGGAGCAAGGAACCGCATACATTGAACCGAGAAACGAACGCGAGGTTGCCCTAGCGGCGGCATGGGCTGCGGTTCTCGACCGTACCCGTATCGGCGCTGGAGACCGTTTCTTCGCCCTTGGAGGGGACTCCATCAAAGCGCTTCAGGTGGTCTCCAAACTTCGCCAGTCGGGGCTACGCCTGGCTGTCCGAGACCTCTTTGTGCATCAGACCCTATCGACACTGGCCCCACTATTGACCCCGATGACAGAGCCACTGGCGACAACACAGACCCCTGTGTCAGGGATAGATGTGCCGCTGGGGCCAGTTCAGGCAGCTTTTCTGCATCACCACACGGTTCTTCCCAATCATTTCCATCAAGCGGTTCTGCTGGATCCCGGTGCACCGACGTGCTTGGAATCGTTGAACCGAGCTATTTCTGCCGTGTATGCCCAACATCCCGCCCTTTCCGCAAATTTCACTCGGTCAAAAGACCGCTGGGTTCAAGCATATTCTGCTGAGGACAACGCGCCGAGCCTGGAACTGGTGGACTTGACCCAGGCCGGGGAGGCACACGCGGCGCTCAAAAAACACGCGACTGCCTTGATGAGCAGTACCGAGCTCGCTCACGGACCGCTGTTTCGGGTCGCGGTGTACCGAATGGCGAGCAGCGAGCGCATTCTACTCTGCGCCCATCACCTCTTGGTAGATGGCGTCTCCTGGAGAATACTAGTCGAAGACCTCCATACGGCCTACACACAGGCCCACGCCATGGTTACGATAGAGCTCCCGCCCGTCACAGACTCATACGGTTCGTGGGCGTCCGGCATGAATACATTGTCGCTGAACATGGAAGAGGCAGAGCTACGCTACTGGAGAGAAGTCGAAGAGATACCATGTTCTGTACCACCAGTACAAAGTCCTGAAAAACCTCGGCATCGAGACCGGATCGAACACCGGTTCAGCCTGCCCCGGACGGTCACGAAGGCCCTCCTGACTAATGCCCACGATGCTTACGGTACCCGCATGAACGACCTGCTTCTGACAGCCCTCGGGAAGGCGATGACTATTTGGCCCGGCATGCCGCGATGGAGGGTGCTGCTGGAAAGCCACGGGCGCGAGCCGCTATGGCCTGGCGCGGACGTGAGCCGCACTGTGGGATGGTTCACGGCCCGCTATCCGGTAGTGATCGATTTCGAAGGTATCGACGTTCTCGACATCGGACGACAAATCAAGACAGTCAAAGAGATGCTTCGCCGAGTACCCCAGGCAGGCGGCACCTATGAAGCCAGCAGATACATTGCCCGGGGGGCGCCCCCTGAAACGGTGCTACCTCATATAGCTTTTAATTATCTGGGGCAGTTGGGGCAAGATCTACGCGCTGGCTCATGGCGATGGGTAGATGAAAACCCAGGCACGGTGATTTGCGCAGACGCGCCGCTGCTCCACGCCCTCGAAATCATAGGCTTTGTTGACGCGGATCAACTTCATATCTGCATCGCGCGCGCACAGACAGGGTTTCACGATGAACAGATAGCCACACTTACGCACGCCCTGCAGCAGGCGATCATCGACGTGGTAAACCACACCACGCGCAAAACCTGCCCTGAACTAACCCCGTCCGACATAGATCATGAGGGGTTCGGGATCGAAGATTTGGAGAATTTTGTGAACAATCTTGAAAATCAAACTTAATACTAAGTTGAAATAAATGCAAAAAAACCCCAACAAGCGAGCACTGCTTTCGAAATTCGTTCTGCGCTCGCTGAGCGTATTGAATGTGAGCTGGCGGACACAAAATTCACCGAGTCGACGCACGACAACGACGGACTTCTAGCAAGTATCGACACGGCCTAAGAAGCTTTCGACAGGGCTTTAACCACGGAAATGGATGCTCAACATACTGCGAGCCTGGCGCGTGTTCGCGATTACCCGGACTGTAGTGAAGCGTGGTTCAGTTTTGCTGAGGTGCAACGACGCCAGGGAAAGCTAGACGACGCTCAAATGGCGCTACAGCGCGCGGTCGAGCTAGCGCCGAGCTATTCGACGGCACTAGTGTCCCTCGCCGCCGTGCACCGAGCCCAAGGCAACTTTGACCTAGCGGTGACTTGCGGCGAGCGGGCACTTTTGTGCTGAGTAGACGAGGCAAATACCCACCGAGAGCTCGGCAATAGCCTGAGAGCGGCGGGGCGTCTCCACGAGGCTGAGCGAGCGTATCGTACTTCATTACAGCTTGAGGACGACCCCAATACCGACGTCGCTCTCGGACTTTTGCAGGTCTGGCAAAATCAGATTCCAGCGGCGCTGAGCTCGTTTGACGCCGCACATCAAGCCGCAGGATCTGCACAAAAACTTGCCGACAGCGCACTCCCACGCATCGCTCACGAGGCAGATCAGGTTGAGTACCTGCGCGCCCAGGATCTAATCAGTGCCGAGTTTGACGACTACGCCGCATCACTGCGAGCGCTTGAACGCAACTATCGAAATCCTCGCCAAGGACAAGATGTTTCTGATCACGGCGCAACGACCAGTGCACAATCTTTGCACCGGTTCGAATCAGTGTTTCATGCCGGACCATCGACTACGCTTTCAGGAGCCGGTGTTAATCCAAATCTTAGTACAGCAAAAATCCAACAGGACTATCTGAACGCGAAGCCCGGGATGGTCTGCATCGATGACTTCGTCACGCCACAGGCGCTATAAGCCCTGAGACGCTGCTGTCACGAAGCGGGGGTATGGAAGATGGGTTTTCCCGCTGGCTATAAATGCGCATTCTTACGTGACGGCTTTTCGCCTGCATGTCTTTTCCAGATCGCCGAAGAACTCAGGCTCTCGCTGCCAAATATCTTTCTCGACCATCGCCTACTCGCGGCATGGGCCTTCAAATACGACCAACGCATGCTGGGCATAAACATTCACGCAGATCCCGCTGTCATCAACGTGAACTTCTGGATCACGCCGGACGAGGCAAACCTGGATCCATCCAATGGCGGTCTCGTCGTCTGGGATACTGCAGCGCCGGAAGACTGGTCATATCCCGATTACAACATCAACGTTGCTCGCATGAAACGCTTCATTGCGAGCTCTGGAGCCAAGGCTAAACGCTTTGCCCACAGGCAGAACCTTGCGGTCATCTTTAACTCCTCACTGTCGCACAAGACCGATACACTAAATTTCAAGTCGGGCTATGAGAATCGCTGAATCAATATCACCCTACTGTTCTGCGAAGCCCGCGGAATGCGGCACTTTTACTGACCGTAGTAGTTGGTCGAGGCCCGCGGACACCAGTGCCCGCTGCCACAACAGAGCATCGCGATAACATCGTGAACGGCGAGAGCAGGCAGGCCTTCGTGGCGCTTGATCTCGTCCTGAAAGGTGTTCTGAAGCCTTCACAAATCTCTGCGCGTAATATAGTTTCTCAATAGGCAAAAATCGCCCGATGACAGATACTACTAGACAAGATCTTTAGTCCGATGAAAATCACATAATCGTCACCGAGACATCTATGAAATCTGTTGAACGGATAGACACCCGTGCGCTTACCCCACAAACATTTGCAAGCAGATACTGCTCTGGGGAAGGACAGCCGGTCGTGCTCACCGGCGCATTTAAAGGGCTGCCAACATGCTCACCCGAGTGGCTTGTCGATCTTCTCCCCGACGCTCCGTTTCCCGCCCGACTTTACGGGAAAGACCACTTCCGCCAGGCCAAGTCCACTTGGACGACCTATGCAGACACCCTCCAACTGACGCCATCTACCTATGCGCAGATGCTTGCGGATCGCTCCGCACATGACCAGAACGTTTACATGGCTCAGGTCCCAGTCAGAGATACGGCCCTGGCGGATATCATTCGGCCCTACGTTGATGTGATGGGCGGTCACACGGGCTTGAAAGCCGCCATCGACCTCAATCTTTGGTGGGGGCCTGGTGGCCATACCGAGCCACTTCACTTCGACTCCGGGGATGGCACGCTGGTCCAGTTGCACGGTAAGAAGAGAGCCGTGCTATTTCCTCCCTCCCAGTCAAAAAACCTGTACCCGTTTCCCATCCGCCGAAAAGGGATCGCCCCCTGGTTTAGTCAGGTTTACATAGAAAACCCAGACTTCAAACGGTTTCCAAATTTGGCCACCGCATTGCCCGAACGAATGGAAGTAACACTGGCACCCGGAGAGGTGCTCTTCATCCCGGCAAACTGGTGGCATGAAAACAGTTCGCTTTCCGACGACTATAGTTGTTCGATCAACCGCTTCTGGAAGGTTTCGCAACTCTCCAGGCTTTTCACGAATCGCATCACACCAGCGATCTACGGCCTCTCCATGATCGCGCTGGCGATCGCCGGAAAAAAATACAGACCCCCAGCCGCCAATGAGACTTCATGAGCATTTCGGAAGATGCAATAGAGCGCCTGGATGAGTTTCCTGAGCAGTTCACGGAGCTGCACCGCGACACGAAAATGCCCGTCATTATCTTGGGCGCCGCGGCCAACTGGCCTGCCTCTCGTTGGACGCCAGCGACGCTCGCAGCGGAATTCGGAAACCAGGAAACATCAGCCACCATCCAGTTACCCGAATCAGGTGTTGTATACTTGGAGACCGAGAAGGCGCACCGACGCACCCTCAAGCTGAGTGAGTTCACTGAACTCATGGGGTCCGGCGCTCCTTGTTACATCGATCAGGCCGACCTCAGCATGTTCCCGGGCCTCGCCGACGCCTGCCTAATTGATACCCTGATTCCGCAGGGGCGTCGCTTCGTCAATCTATGGATGGGAGCGCGGACCCGCTCTGGCCTGCATTACGACCCGATGGACAATTTTCTCGTGCAAATTTACGGGAAAAAAAAGGTATTTCTTGCAGCACCCGCAGAGCGCACTCGGCTCTACCCATTCGCCGACAATATCAGCAAGAGCCGCGTTGATCCGGAACACCCCGATGTCCGACGTTATCCGCGTGCAGCAAAAGTTATTTTTCTGCACGGGACCCTCAACCCCGGGGATCTGTTGTATATTCCAAGGGGGTGGTGGCACCATCTTTGCGCCCCCGTGCAATCCATCTCCGTCAATCTCTGGCATGAACCGACGCTTGCCATGCGGGATGAGTTTGCCGCGATCCTCGCGCTCGGGCCGGCCGGCTGGGCAACGGTAGTGAAAGATTTCACCTGGCATGGTTTGTTGCGGCAACCATACGAACGGCGGCTGTATAGTCCGCCACCCACCGGAAAACAGCTATTCGACCTATTCGCCATGACAGTTACTGGGTCAGCAAAGCGATGATGATCATTGGCCTTTCGGGCGGTTTCGACCCTAGCTGGCGCCTCAGCTACGACCTTTCAAACGACTACTTTCATGACTCCGCGGCACTGTTGCTGGAAAACGGAAATGTGGTCGCCGCAGTAGAGCAGGAACGCCTTAATCGGATAAAACATACTAACCGTAGCGCCATCCCCGCAATCCGCGCATGCTTGGATGCCCATGGCGCCACCATTGAAGACATCGACAGCTTCGCGTACTACGCTACCGAGGCTAACGTCGATCAGGTCCTCTATTCGTACCACACTCGAATGGGCGTGGGCCCCGAGCGGGTGGGGATTCGAGCCCTTCTCCAAAAATTACTGGAAGAAGAATTCGATTGCACCATCCCTGCCGAAAAGTTCCATTTTTCTGACCACCACATGTGCCATGCGTTGGGGGCGTACGTCCACTCGGGATTTTCTGATGGACTTGTGATCACGCTTGATGGGGCAGGTGAAGGAAACTCAAGTCTAGTTTTACGCGCTCGGGGAACAGACCTCGAACAACTCCGCTGGGTGCCTGATTCGAACTCTCTCGGATACTTCTATCGTGAGGTAATCCGCTTCCTCGGTTACGACATGTTCGAGGAATACAAGGTGATGGGTCTCGCACCCTATGGGGACCCCAGCCGCCACCGCAGCTTATTCGAAACGCTATACGATTTGCTCCCTGAGGGAGAATACGTTGTCTATTTACATCGTATATCCGACCTACATTCACTGCTCGCGCCACGGAAGGCGGGAGAACCCTTCACCACCCTGCACAAAGACATTGCCGCGTCCTTACAGGAGGCCTTGGAGGTGTTGGTCTTTCACATGCTACGGCACTTCCGAAAAACCACGGGCGAGACCCGTCTATGCCTGTCCGGCGGCGTGGCGCTCAACTCGAGCCTCAACGGCAAGATCTTGCTTTCCGGATTGTTCGATCAGGTGTTCGTACATCCAGCCTCCCACGATGCCGGCGGCGCCTTGGGCGCTGCAATAGACGCCCACCGAACGCTGTGCCCGAACATACCGGTGGGCAAGCTCGATCATCTGTTCCTTGGCAAGGACATTGGCGATATCCCGAGCGTTTGCGCGGGCATAGAACGGTGGAGATCGTTGGTCACGGTCGAGCATCTGGAGAATCCATGCGCAACTGCGGCGCAGATGCTAGCCAATGGCAAGGTCATAGGATGGGTGCAAGGACGCTCTGAGTTCGGTCCTCGCTCACTCGGAAACCGCAGCATTCTTGCCGATCCTCGCCCGGCCGAGAACATGACCCGCATCAACAAGATGATTAAAAAGCGTGAAGGCTACCGACCGTTCGCCCCCAGTGTTCTGGCACAGCATGTCGAAGAATATTTCGACGTACCGCCCGGTGCCACAGAACTTCCCTACATGATCTGTGTAGTGCCCGTGCGGTCAGAAAAACGGGCGCTACTCGGAGCGGTGACACATGTAGACGGTACCGCGCGCGTTCAGACGGTCACGTACTTGCAGAACAAACGCTACTTCAAACTCATCGAAGCTTTTGAAGAATGCACCGGCGTACCAGTCCTGCTCAATACCTCGTTCAACAACAATGCCGAGCCCATTGTCGACACGCTTGACGAAGCAATAGCATGCTATCTCACCACCGGCCTTGATGCTCTTTTTCTGGGAGACTTCCTGATAACACGTGCGAACGAGGACTGGACTGGCCTCTCAGAAATGGCCGTAGTCGTGCCAGACACGGTCGCGGTTCAACACGTCGACAAGAGCACCGGCAAGAACAAACGCACACAGTCCCGAGAGCTAGTCACTCTAGCCAGCAATCGTCGCCGCCGGCAGGTGTCTGAAGAGACATGGAAACTCCTGCTGACGACCAGACAAAAGCGTACATTGGCAGACCTCATGGACGCTGCCGGTTTGGAGGCACAAGCCCGCGAAGCGGTACTAAGCGAGCTGCGAGAACTGTGGGGTGAACGCCTGATCCTCGTTCTGCCGATTGAGGCTAATTAGTCACTATGGCTAGTTCGAAGATCAAGGTTCAGAACGTCTATCCGCTTACGCCTATGCAGGAGGGTATGCTTTTTCATGCGCTCCTAGAACCCGACTCTGCAGCCTATTTCGAGCAACTATCTTGGAGTGTGCGGGGAGAACTGGACGTTGCCGCGTTCGAGGCAAGCTGGAATACGCTAATCGAACGCCACGCAGTTCTACGCACTATGTTCGTGCACGAGGGGACCGATCGACCTGTGCAGGTCGTTCTCGAATCCCGCCCTATTTCGGTCCTGGAATTGGATCTTCGGGGACCAGGATGTGACGAACGTGCTGAGGAGTACCGGCTTGCAGATCGCGATCGACCATATGTACTAGCCCGTGATCCATTGCTGCGGGTCATGGTCTTGCGAGTTGCGGCGGACCGTTTCGAGATCGTGTGGAGCCACCATCACATCATTCTTGATGGATGGTCCATTGGCTTGCTGATAGCCGAACTACTTGAGATCTACATAGCACTCAGGGCGAATGTCATTCCGAAGCTAGCCACAACGCCGTCGTTCGCCACATTCGTCAAGTGGTTACAAGCCCAAGACCGAGACGACGCGCTAGATTACTGGGCGCGCCGTCTTCAGGACTGCGAAGAACCAACTGGCATTAACCATACACGACGAACGGATGCTGTCCTTGGCGGCGCACGCGAGACCATCCACTTCGAACTCGGCGTCGCCACTACAGAAGGACTCAAAGCTCTGGCCTCAGGCCGGGAATCCACGCTTGCCATGATCTTGCAGGCTATATGGGCTTTGCTGCTCAGCCGCTATACAGATCGAGGAGACGTCGTGTTCGGGTCCGTCGTCTCCGGTCGCCCTCCTGAGATACCCGGCGTCGAAGGCATCGTTGGGAACTTCATCAACACCATCCCTATCCGGGTCCGATTGGACGAGGGAGGGACCTTCAATGAGCTGCTGGCACGGATGCAGCTAGATGCCGCCTACGCCAATGCATTTGAGCACTTGGCACTCAGCGAGATATTGGCTCAGACCCGGCTCGGGGATGCGCTCTTCGGTACCCTTGTCTCGTTCGCCAACTACCCGGTGGACCCTAAGCTGACCGGTGAAGCCGGGTGGTCGGGTGTGGGATTCGGCGTGGACGCTGCGCGCCACGTAGAACAGACCCACTACGATGTCGATGTGCAATTCATACCTACCCCAGAACTGCAGGTGCGCATTAGCTATGCCCGTCAGTTCCATTGTGCGGCGCAGATGGAGGAGATCGAGGGGCATTTTGTCGCTGTGGCAGAGGCAATCCTCGCAGATCCGGATACGCTTCTGGATGACATTGATCTGCTGAGTGTTGACGAACATTTGGCTTTGACTAGCGGCATTGGTTCAGACGAGCCCCCCAACAGCGCAGATACCCTAACCACCGCGTTTGAACAACAGGCAGCACGGACCCCCAGGGTGATGGCCGTGGAGGCAGAGGATGCTCGTCTTACCTATGCCGAACTGGACCGTCGCGCTAACCAACTCGCTCTAGCGATCGCGAGCGCCACCCGAATCGAAACGGATACGACAATCGCCGTCTTCGTTGAGCGCACGACTGACCTGCCTGTTGCCCTACTGGCGGTGCTCAAATCAGGTGCCGCGTATGTGCCAATTGATCCGTCGCTACCCCTTGAGCGAGCAAAACAAATTATCTCTGACGCGAATTGCAGCGCTATCGTTGCATCGCACAGCACTGCCGCAGACTGCAAGGCTATATCGCTCGTTCCCATTGTGGAAGTGGGCGGGTATTCGACTATGTCAACGCTTTTCGAATCCGCCCGGGTACATCCCACCGACCTAGCATATATAATTTATACCTCCGGCTCCACGGGACAACCTAAGGGAGCAATGATAGAGCACCGGTCGGTCCTCAATCTTGTTCATGGGTTAAATTTGAAAGTGTATAGAGGCCATAAAGAGGTTGCTCTGCGCATCGCACTGCTCGCCTCCTACGCTTTCGATGCTTCGGTGCAGCAGATCTTCCCGGCACTCCTGCTTGGTCATACGTTAGTTATCGTGGATGAGGAGACGAAGCAGGACGGCGCTCGACTTAATCGCTTCCTGGCGAAACGTGAGATAGATCTGTTCGATGCCACGCCGACCCTGCTTCGGGTCATGGTGCATTCGGACGGTTTCGCCGCAGTGCAGCGAAACGTCCTCCATGCGCTGGTCGGTGGTGAACCCTTGTCTTGGGACCTTACCGCCAAAGCGACAAGTGCCGGCGGCATGCGTATCAGCAATTTGTACGGTCCGACCGAGTGCTGCGTCGATGCGTCCATTCAATTCGCACTGACTGACCCTGCCTGTGCAGCGTCCACCGTGCCTGTGGGCCACTCAATGCCCAATGTCCACCTCTTTGTGGTTGGGCGAACCGGTCACCTTGCGCCCATGGGCGCACCTGGCGAAATTTGCATTGCAGGCATCGGGGTCGGTCGAGGCTATATCAACGACCCACAACTAACGGCTCGTAGGTTCGTTCGGCTGGCGTCGCTTGGTGGCATTCGTCATTACCGAACCTCGGACTACGGACGAAGGCTCGCGAACGGAACGATTGAACTCCTCGGCCGTACCGACGGCCAAATCAAAGTACGCGGCTATCGTATTGAGCTGGGGGACGTCGAACACCACCTCGTTACACACCCGTGCGTTGAGCAGGCTGGCGCGTATGTGGCGAGTTCGAGCACCGGCGATGAACTCCGTGCCGCGCTGGTTACCAATGCACGAGTTGATGCGGATGAGCTGCGGATCCATCTTGGCCGTAGCCTTCCCGAATACATGATCCCTATCCGCATCGTGGTCGTCGACCAACTGCCACGCACCAGCGCCGGCAAGCTTGACCGGAAACACCTTGCCGTCGCGGAACCAGGCACCAGATTGGAGCTGGGCACGGCCCACGCCCCGCCGCAAAACGATGTCGAGCGTCAACTCGTCGAAATATGGCAAGCCGTATTGGAAGTCCCCAGTGTCGGCATTGACGATAACTATTTCTCGTTAGGAGGCGATTCTATAAAAGCCATCCAGATCCTATCGAGAACTCTCCGCCAGGGATTGCACATAGAGATGCAAGACCTGATGCATCACCGTACCATCCGGCACCTTGCCCCACTCGTAACGCTAAGCGAACCTGTTGCGCCAGCCGTCAGCGACGCTCAGTCCGCAGGTCACCTCAAGCTTAGTGCCGCCCAAGCCCGATTTTTTACTGAGCATCTGGTGGTGCCTGGCAAGTTTCATCACGCAGTTTTGTTCGAAGTCAGGATAGCGATTGATGCCAAAACCCTGGGCGCTGCCTTTGCTGCGGTACGTGACAGACACGAAGGTTTGCGAACCACCTTTTCTCCGGGGCCAATGGTTGCTCCGCCTGGCGCACCGGCGCCATATGTCAGGGAAGTGACAGACCTTTCGGCAGTGCTCCCGGAAATGATGGCACCTTTTGACCTAGCAGCCGGCGAATTGTTTCGGTTGGCCATCATCCGGTCAGGAGAAAGCGCCCGACTACTCATCGTGGTCCACCATTTGTGCATCGACGGGGTCTCTTGGCGCGTTCTGGCAGAGGAGCTCGGCATACTGCTGTCAGCAGCAGTGACCGGGACGACACCATCGCTTCCACACCCGTCTGATGGCTTGACGGATATAGCAAACCACTTGGCCAGTCATGCCCAATCGGCGGCGGTGCATGGAGAGTTGGCGTACTGGCAATCGATCGAGGCACGGTGTGGCTCGTTGGTGGAATTTCCACGGCACAAACCGTCCCTGTATCGCGACAGGAAGACGCTAACATTGGTGCTGGACGCGGCTGCCACCAGCGTTGTTCTGACAACGGCAAACGACGCTTACGGCACCAGCCCGGAGGATTTGCTTCTCACGGCTCTTGCACGTGCGTTCCACTCGGAAGTGGAGGCGATGTCCACCGGCATCTTGCTCGAGTCACACGGCCGCTACCCGATGGTTAGCGGAGCCGATGCCAGCCGCACCATCGGCTGGCTCACCAGTCTGTTCCCATTCGTGTTGTCTGTGGACCCGCAGCGCCAAGTCGGTTTTCAGCTGAAGTCCGTTAAGGAAGCGATCCGCGCAGTGCCTAGTCACGGCATTGGTTATGGACTGCTGCGCTATCTAGAAAACGCGCAACTGGAGGCAAGGCCTCAGGTGAGTTTTAACTACCTCGGCCAGCTAGATGCAGGGCATTCCGACGCGCCCCTGCGGTTTTTGCCGGACGTCCTCTACGGCAACGTCAGCCCTGATGCCGAGACACTCGCGGAACTCGAGGTGAGTGCCTACGCACTTGCGGGGCAATTGCGCTTGACGCTGGCATTCAGTGAACAGCGGTTCGAATCCGTTATGGCAAGTGCGTTGCTCGATGTCTGGAGAAATCAGCTGATGGTCATTGTGGAGCACTGCTCCGACAGGACTCACATTGAGCTGACCCCTGCAGATCTCTCATACTCCGACATCACGATTGACGAACTCGAAGACATCTTCAAGTGATCAATCGGGACAACCTTCAAGACCTCTACCCGCTTGCCCCGATGCAGGAGGGTATGCTGTTCAGCTGGCTGATGGCGCCTGAATCCAATGCCTATCGTGAGCAAATTGTTTACCGCCTGCGCGGGCCCCTGGACATCTTACGCTTCGAAAAGGCATGGAAGGCACTGGCCCAACGCCACGACATTCTACGAACAGTTTTTGTTCACGACAAAGCCGATCGCCCGCTTCAAATGGTGCTCAAGGAGGTCGATGTCGGGTTTCGTACAGAGGACCTAAGAGGCCAGAAGCGCGAACAACGGGCGACGCACGCTTTGGCCTGCCGTCAGTTGGAGCGCGAACAACCTTTCGACCTAGCGCGGGAGTTGTCGTCACGCGTCACAGTAATTCGATTATCCGAGAATGAATTTGAGGTCGTATGGACTTTCCATCACATCATTCTCGACGGCTGGAGTGTCGGCTTGCTAATGGCCGACCTCCTGCGCCTTTATGCGGGCATTGCGCTTGCGCCGACACCAAAACCCTATAGCCATTATATCAAATGGCTGGAGGCCCGGGACCAAGCGGCCAGCAGAGAGTTCTGGTGTGAAAGCCTTGCCGGCTACGCGGGTCAGGCAACCCTCCCCTCATCACGCCCCGGCTTCACTTCGCCCGACTACGAAGCCGCAACAACGACCTTCAACTTCGAGCCGGACGAGACCGCAGGGTTAGAACGCTTCGCCCGCGAACAAGGCGTCACCACAGGTGCTTTGACACACGCCCTCTGGGCCATACTACTTAGTCGCTATCAGTCATTCGGCAAAGACATGTCGGGCGGTCACGATCTGGTATTGGGGACGGTGGTATCCGGTCGCCCGCCGTCACTTTCGGGCGTAGACACTATGGTGGGTCTGTTCACGAACACCGTCCCGTTGCGCCTCAAATTCTCAGATGATGATACTTTGGCGGAGGTTCTTTCACGAGTGCAGGACGGCATGCTGGCGGTTCAAGAGCATGCCTACCTCCCGCTCGCCGAGCTGCAATCCAAGTCGGGTATGGTAGAGCATGTCATCGCATACGAGAACTACCCGCGGGACCAGCAAATATCGGCGTCTGTCTCAGCCGGTGAATTTGGCTTCCAAGTAGAATCGGTCGAGGCGCTCGAACAGACGCCATATGATCTCAACGTCGTTTTTGTTCCCGGCGAGCGGCTCCACGTCACATTCTACTTCAACTCATCGCACTACAGTTATCAGCAGATAGAGCGACTCTTTGAGCAGCTGCGCACGCTTGCGTTAGCGATAGAGTCGTCACCACGCGCAAAAATTCGTGACCTCGACTTACTTCCAAAGCCGGAACGGGCCCTCCTAGCAACCTTCACTAACGATCGTATCGACCGAGCCGGTCCAAAGACTATCAGCGCCTCCGTTGCCCAGCACATTCAGGCGACGCCCGACGCGCCGGCGATTATAGTCGGCGACAAGGTTCTTACCTACGAACAGCTTGACAGGCGGGTCGCACAGCTCGGCAGAGTTTTGTGCAAGGAGTTTGGCTTGGCTGCCGGGATGCGGGTAGCAGTAGCAGTCGAACGCGGACCGGAAACCCCGATCGCTTGGCTCGCAATTATGCGAGCGGGCGGAGTCTATGTTCCCATCGATCCGGATTTTCCGGCAGAACGCACGGCGTTTATGGTCAAGGACAGTAATTGCGCCATGGTTCTAACCGGTGCTGCGCACCTGCAAACACTGCGCGCCACTCTGAAGGACGTGGCTGTCCATGACATCCGCTCGCTGGCAGCGGCCGGCGCGATAGAACCGGTGCATGACGATCGCATGGTCGATGAAAGCGCCTACGTAATCTACACGTCCGGCTCTACCGGCCTTCCCAAGGGTGTTGCTGTAGGTCATCTTGGCGTACTGAACGTTGTCGCCCACATGGGCGAGCTTTACCCGATCGGGCTGGGTGATCGAGTAGTGTTCTTCGCATCACCATCATTCGATGCCTCCATCTGGGAAATGTGTATCGCGCTCTGCCATGGAGCCACGCTCGTGATTGCGGACCAGGCAACCGTAGCCGATCCAGGCCGCTTTGGTGCTTTCCTGCGTCACCACGGCTGCACAGTTACGATCCTGCCGCCGTCTTATGTGCGCCTTCTAGAACTGGAGGATCTCTCGGCGCTAAAGCTGTTGGCGACCGGCGGAGAGGCAACGGATACGGTCACTGCAGCTCGGCTCAGCGGTAGGCTCCTCTACGCCAATCTGTACGGACCGACAGAAACCAGCATCATGGTCACTTCCCACGTGGTGTCACCGCGCACGCGCTACACGCGCTCGGTGCCAATCGGTGCCCCCATACCCAACGTCGAAGCGCTGGTGTTGGACCAGGAAAACAGACTAGTGCCGATCGGCGCCCCTGGCGAATTATGCGTAGCGGGGGTCAACGTTGCGCTGGGTTACCTCAATCGCCCGGAACTCAACGCTGAACGGTTCCCCCCGCATCCGATGGACGACGGACAGAGCATGTATCGGACAGGCGACATAGTTCGATGGCTGGACGATGGGACGCTGGAACTCGTCGGGCGAGTGGACGATCAGGTAAAGGTCCGCGGTCATCGGGTTGAACTCGGCGAAGTACAGGCAGCCCTCCTCTCCTGCCCCGGGGTCCTCCAGGCGGCTGTCACGGCAGACCAATCCCCGGAGAGGACAGGCGAACTGAGTGCCTACATCGTTTCGCGCGCAGACCTGTCGTCCGCAGAGATTAGAAAGTATTTGCAGCGTACACTCCCGGAGTACATGATTCCCTCGCTGATCTCGTTCCTGAGTGAGTTGCCGCTGACGACCCAAGGCAAGCTGGATCGCGCAGCCTTGCCGGAGATCTACCCCCATCGCCAGTCCCCGTCACCAACGGAAGTATCGTTCAACCCGCTGGAGACAAAGCTCCTGGATATCTGGCGCGAGGTCCACGGCACCCCCAATGCCGGCGTCAACGAGAGTTTCCTTGACCTAGGCGGGCATAGCCTCACTGCTATTCGCCTTGCTGTGGAGATACGCAAGCGGATCGGCTATGAGGTTGGAGTGCGCGACATTTTCCTGCACCCGACCGTGGCCGATCTTGCACTGGCGTTGCATGGCGGCAACACGTCGATCGAAGCATCTATCCCGCGCATCCCGGACGCGCCGCACTATGCTGTATCTGCCGCGCAGCATCGGCTTTGGCTCATACACAACCTTGGCGGTGACCCGGTCGCCTACAACGTCTCTGGAGCGTTTTCTATTCAGGGACCGGTTGACGTAGAAGCCCTAAAGCGCGCTTGCTTTCACTTACTTGCCCGCCATGAAGCACTGCGGACCACCTACAGCCAGCACGACGGACAGCCGAGGCAGCAGCTTTGCCCGCCCGCTGACGACACGCTTGTTAGCACGGACGTAACAACCGCGTCCAACCCGCACGCAGAAGCCATGGCCCTATTCCAGCAGCTCAGCGAACAAACGTTCGACCTGGTACACGGTCCCCTGATCAGGATGCGGCTGGTAAAAGAGGGACATGAACACCACCTACTCATCGTCGTCCTCCACCACATTGTCGCGGATGGCTGGTCAGTGGACATCATCATCCGTGAGCTTTCAGCGCTTTACGCGGCGAAAACGCAAGGAACTGATGACGGACTCCCCCCCCTCAGCGTGCAGTATCGCGACGTCTCGGCGTGGCTCAACGCACGGCCGATGACGGAACATGCCAACTACTGGCGCAGTAAGCTTGGTGGCCGCTTGGCCCAGCTCGAACTACCCCTGGATAGACCTCGGCCCCCGACGCGCACCTTTCGAGGGACAACCCACCGCTACGAGATCCCCGACCACGTCGTCCGAAACCTTCGGGTATTAGCCCGATCGGCGAACGCCACCCCTTTCATGGTGCTCGTCGCCGTCGTAAAAATACTGCTATCCCGCTACTCAGGGCAAAGCGACATATTGGTCGGACACCCTGTCGCGGGGCGCGACCATTCGGACCTGAAGGATCAGGTAGGTTTTTTCGTCAACACCATTGTGCTGCGCGACGAGGTTAGAGCGGACCAAGCCTTCTCGGTCTTTCTGGCCGAAATCCGGCAGACGGTGCTGGAAGGGATCGAACATCAGGCCTACCCTTTCGACCAGCTGATAGAGGAACTGGGCGCCGTGCGGACGCCCAGCAGGCACCCAGTCTTCGACGTGATGGTCTCCTACGAGGGCTCGCCGTCCGGCATCTTGGAACTTCCAGGCCTGCAGGTTGAGCCTGTCGACATAACCTCCCGGACAAGTAAATTTGATCTGCTCTTTGCGTTCAACGAGACCGCCGCCTCAATACACGCGGCGATCGAGTACTCAACGGACGTCTTCAACACATCCACCGTCGAGCGCATGTGGGGTCATCTGTTGACCCTTCTCGAAGCTGCGACAGCAGCGCCGCAGACAATCCTCCAACTCCTTCCCATGCTAACCGGTGAGGAGCATTCACCGATACAACTTGGCGAGCCGACGCTGAGCGCGACCAGCACGGATGACAGTCTCGTCTCGCGCATCGAGCGTGCAATCGCGACCTGCGCAGAGACCACCGCCGTGGTGTGTGGTGATGTTCGGCTCAGCTATCGCCAACTCGACAAACGGACCAGCGCACTCGCGCGGCGACTGGTGGCAGCCGGAGTGGTGCGCGATGTTCCCGTCGGGCTATATATAGACCGGTCTGTGGACATGCTCACAGGCATCATCGGCATCCTCAAAAGCGGTGGTGCCTACTTGCCACTCGACCCAAGCCTGCCGCCCCATCGTCTTCGCTCAATGCTTAACGACGCTGGCGCGACAATAGTAGTCAGCCACACTCGACTAGCATCGGAGGCTTCGCCGCTTGGGGCTCGGGTCATGCTTCTGGATAGCACCGGCTCCGAGGCTGACCACGTCCCCCTGCCCCTGGTAGGCGCCGTTAACCTTGCCTACGTTATGTTCACATCAGGATCTACCGGTAGGCCAAACGGGGTCATGGTAGAACATCGCAACGTGCTCGCACTGCTGGATGCGTACGAAAAACTGGCGCCCGCGCAGGCAGAATTGTCCGGCGCTGCACTTTGTCCATTTGGTTTTGACGTCTCCGTATGGGAAATATTCTCGGTGCTCACACACGCCGGCACGCTGCATCTGCTTGCCAGAGAAGATGCTGCAAACGGGCTTAGGCTGGTCGAGTACCTGCACAAACAGGGTATATCGAGCGCTTACGTGCCTCCTGCTCTGGTCGACGAGGTGGCAAAAGCCATCGCGGAAAGCGGCCGCTCGTCATTAAATCGATTGCTGGTCGGCGTGGAGCCGATTCTCCAGGACACTCTCGACCGGCTCCGAACCACCGTTCCTGGGCTGCGTATAGTGAACGGCTACGGCCCAACGGAAGCAACGGTCTGCGCCACGTTTCTGCTTTACGAGGGCCGCCCAGGTTCGGATACCCCCACACCTATCGGCACTGCCGCTGCTGGGTATGAAGTACATATCCTCAATGCAGACATGGAGCCTGTGCCAAAAGGCGTGGCCGGCGAGATCTTCGTTGGCGGCGCCGGCCTCTCGCGTGGATACGCCGGCAATGCCCCTCTAACCGCACAGCGATTTATTCCCAACCCCTTTGCGCGCTTGGCTGGAAAACGCCTTTACAGAACCGGCGATCTGGCGCGAATTCTGGCCGACGGCAACATCCAGTTCCTCGGGCGCAGAGACCAGCAGATGAAGCTGCGGGGCATGCGTATTGAGCCAGGTGAGATCGAATACATCTTGTGCACTAGCTCGGCCGTACTTGAAGCCGCAGTGATGCTCCAGGACGCGCCGACCGGCGACAAGCAGCTGGTGGCGTATGTCGCGGGAGGCATCACTGGTGAGCAAGTGCCTCAGCTTCGAGCGCTGCTGAAGACGAAACTCCCCGAATACATGATCCCTGCGGCGTTCGTAGCGGTCCCGTCGCTGCCACGGACGATCAACGGGAAGGTGGACCGCGCTGCCCTCCACTTGCCCGCCACCCCCCTGCTTGCGCCACAGACCGCGGCTGGCCCACTGACCGCTACAGAGGAACGGCTGCTCGTCTTGTGGTCGGAAGTACTTCAAGTGGAACACCTCGGATGCGACGACGACTTCTTCGAGTTGGGAGGACACTCTCTGCTCGCGACACGGTTGCTGGGCCGAGTACACGAGGCCACGGGGATTGAGTTGCCGTTACGGCAACTGTTCGAAGGGCGAACGATTCGCGAAACGGCAGCTTACCTGGATGCGCTCAACTCCGAAAAGCGCGACGAGCCGTCGCGGGTGCCGATAGATCCTGTCCGTCGCGACGCCACGCTGCGGCTGTCCTATGCACAGGAGCGTTTGTGGTTCCTCGAGCAGCTCGAACCCGGTTCAGCTTACAACGTCCCGGCCATTCTCGAACTAGACGGAGAGCTTGAACCCAAACGATTGGAGCAAGCCTTTAACACGGTCATCGACCACCACGAGGTTCTGAGAACGAGCTTCATCTCCATCGATGGACAGCCGGCCCAGGAAATCCTCGCCAGCCGGCCCGTTTCTATCCCCTGTCACGATCTCGGCAACCTCGACCAATCCTTGCAATCGGCCGAAGTGCGGCACCGCGCTGAGGCTCTTTCGTCTAGCCCCTTCGATCTAGTCAATGACGCGCTGGTTCGAGCGATCCTGCTGCGGCTTGCTCCGCAGCGACATGTCCTGCTGCTTTCGATCCATCACATCGTCGTGGACGGTTGGTCAATGAACGTTCTCTTAAAAGACTTGAGTGCCAGCTACAGAGGAAAGGCGCTTGCCCGACTACCGCTCCAATACGCCGACTTTGCGGCTTGGCAAAGGCATAAGGGGTACGAAGGGATGCTGGCAAGACAGGTCGATTACTGGCGCCACCGGCTCGCCGACCTGCCGCCGCTCCTTCCGCTTCCCATCGACCACCCACGCGAAACGGAGCGAACAAGGAAGGCCGCCATCGAGCGGTTCATGATTGGAACCGAGCTGGTATGCGCAGTGAAGTCACGAGCCAGTGAATTACAAGTCACGCCTTTCATGATGACGCTGGCCGCTCTGGGGGCCTTGCTTGCGCGGACTACCGGTCAGAAAGACATTCCCATTGGCACGCCAATCGCGAACCGCACTCGCGCCGAGCTCGAGGACCAGATCGGGTTCTTTGCCAACACGATTGTTGTTCGCCTCGACCTGGAAGACAATCCAAGCTACGCCGACCTCGTCAGGCGAACCCGCGAAGCGACCGTTGATGCCTATGCACATCAAGATGCGCCGTTCGAGCAGATCGTTAGCGCCCTCCAGCCTGAGCGAAGCCTAAGCCATACACCTTTGTTCCAGGTGCTCTTCATCATGCAACACGAGGAGACATATTCTGCCTCGCTGCCCGGCCTGCAGGTTCGCTCTCTCCCACAGCCAGCAACGACAGCAAAGTTCGACCTGACCGTCGCGCTCGAAGAGAGGAACGGGACGTATACGGGTGCCATCGAATACGACAGTAGCCTTTTCGACCCCGGCACCGTTCGCTCGATGTGTTCACAGTTCCACACCCTGTTAGCCAGCGCAGTCGGCCACCCGGAAGAGCGCGTCAGTCGCCTGCCATTGCTGACCAATGCACAGCGTGAGGACATTGCCGAGCGGCAGACCGGAAATGTAGCCGCTATATCCGAGGCTAAAACGGTAGGTGGGCTCTTCGCTGCCCAAGTCCAACGCACACCTCTTTCTGTTGCCATCGAAGATGGTTACACAAAAACAACTTACGCAGAATTGGACGCACGAGCCTGTCGCCTGGCGCGCCATCTACGCAAACACGGCGCTGGACGGAATGTGCCAGTCGGCCTTTCTATTTCACGGAACACCGATGCTCTCGTGGGCCTCCTAGCCATCATCAAGGTCGGCGCAGGCGTGGTTCCGATCGATCCGTCTTATCCTTTAGAGCGCCAGTCGGCCATGCTCCGGGACGCAGGCGTATCGCTACTGGTCGGAATGAGCCTGCGGCAGCCAGCCGATACCATCGGCCCGGAGCACGTTGACCTACAGCACATTGACCTGCAGCGCGATGCAGCGCGCATTGCTGGGGAACCATACGAAGCGCTCCCGATAGAGAATACACCGGACGATCTCTTCTATTTATTGTTCACCTCCGGTTCTACTGGCGTGCCCAAGGGCGTACAGGTCCCGCACCGCGTCATTACCAATCTGCTCGCGTGGGGAAGAACCGAAGACGATTTCGCAACACCCGCCCGCACGCTGCAGTTCACCTCCATGAGTTTCGACGTCTCGTTCCAAGAAATTTTCAGCTGCTGGGCCCATGGGGGGACGCTCGTCCTTATAGACGATGAACGGCGTCGTGACTCGATGGCCCTGCTGGCTTTCCTCCAACAATATCGAATCGAGCGTCTGTTTGCGCCTTATGTCGCCCTCCAGGGACTGGCGGAGGCAGCGATCAACCAGCCTTACGATTGCCTGCCCACCTCCCTGAAGCAGATTGTAACCGCCGGGGAGCAGCTACGGACCACCCGCGCGCTAGTGCAGCTGTTCACGCGCCTGGACGAATGCCGGCTGTATAACCACTACGGTCCAACCGAAACCCACGTCGTCACGGCCCATCGACTCAGCGGACCGCCATCAGAATGGCCGGCTCTGCCACCCATCGGCCGGCCGCTCGCCGGCGTCAGGCTCTATCTGCTCGATGAGCAACAGAACCACGTTCCTGCTGGCGTAATCGGAGAGCTCCACGTTGGCGGCGTTGCGGTTGCCAGCGGCTACATCAACCGCCCCGGGCTGACGGCGGAACGCTTCCTGCCCGACCCGCACGGTGACGGAAGCCTAATGTACCGCACAGGCGACCTCGCGCGGCACCGCACCGATGGCTGCTACGAATTCTGTGGGAGAGCCGACGCGCAGATCAAAGTTCGTGGATTTCGTGTTGAACCCGGCGAGATCGAAGTTGCACTCATGCAGCACGAAAACATCGGTCAGGCGGTTGTCACGCTCAACTCCGGCAAAGGTCAGGATCGCCTGGTAGCCCACGTTTGCCCGAGCCCTGGCGCGGAGATCAATGTTGTCGAACTGCGCCAACATATAGCCAGCCTACTGCCTGAATACATGATTCCGTCTGCCTTCTCGATCCTGTCCAGCATACCGCTGACTGCAACCGGCAAGGTCGATCGAATACGGTTGCCGGATGCGGAGGCTGCACCTGAGCGACAGCGCATACCGCCCGAGACCGCTACCGAGCGCGCCCTCGCAGAGATATTCGAGCAAGTGCTGGAAGTGAATGATCTCGGAGTGACCGACAATTTCTTTGAACTCGGCGGGCACTCACTTCTTGCGACGCGCCTCATTTCGCGTATCCTCGGTACTTTCGGAGCACAACTCGCACTGAGAAGCCTGTTCGAGGCACCGACGATCAGGGAGCTCGCACGGGTCATCGAGGCTGCTAACACCAACGCGATGCCCGAAGCAGTAATGAGTGTCGAACGGACCTACCCGCTACCACTCTCGTACGCGCAGGAACGACTCTGGTATCTGGACCGACTTTCGCCCGGGGCCGGCTACAACATGCCAGCAGCGCTTCGGCTTCAGGGGCCTCTTAATCTAAACGCACTTCAGGGCGCATTTGACGCCATAATTGAACGGCACGAGGTCCTTAGAACACGTTTTGTCGAGCAAGCGGGCGTTCCCGTTCAGTGCGTGGATACCGAGCAGGCCGTCGAAATAAAAATGATTTCGTTGCGGTCTGGCAACCCGGACGAGCGCGCGGCAGAAGTGCGTCGGCTTGCAGAGACGCAAGCAGGCACGCCCTTCGAACTCGCCAAGGGGCCGCTTCTCCGTCTGACCCTCCTCGACCTCGGTCAGAGAGAACACGTCCTGATCATTGTGCTGCACCATATTATTGCCGATGGCTGGTCCATATCGGTGCTGACCCGCGAGCTGGTCGCCTTCTACGTCGCGCTTTCTAGAGGCGTTCCTCACGTGCTACCTCCATTGCCACTCCAGTACGGCGATTTCTCCTGCTGGCAACGAGGAACGCAGACCACTCGAATACTGGAGTTACAACGGGAGTATTGGGCCGACAAACTGAAAGGTGCCGTCCCAGCCATTGCGTTGCCCGTGAGCAGGCAACGTGTCGGCAGGTCCGACATGAGCGGGGCAACCGTTGCGTTCGAGCTACCCCAAGAACTTGGCGACGCCGTCAGGGTTCACGCACAGGCCACTAAAACAACCGTCTACGCAACGCTCCTGAGCGCCTTTCTCGCACTACTCTTTCGCATCAGCGGGCAGTCTGATCTGACCATTGGCACGCCAGTGGGTCATCGCCCGCGACCTGAATTCGAACCTCTTATTGGACTATTTCTGAACATGCTGCCCCTTCGAGTTCGCTGTGACGCGAACATGAGTCTTGCTGGATTGTGCGACGCGGTCCATGCGACTGCACTTGATGCCTTCGCTCAAGGCGACCTGCCCTTCGAGCAAATAGTGAATGCTGCAGAAACCAATAGAGAATCCACCCAATCGCCGCTATTCAACGTAGTGTTCGTGATGCAGAACGCACCAAGCACTGAACTGGTTCTGGATGGCATCGACATCACACCCGTCGAATTCGAATCCGTGGTGGCCAAGTACGACATCACGCTGGCGCTCAAGGATTCGGGCGGCTGCATCTCTGGTGGGCTTGAGTACGCAACCGACATACTCGACCTCGGAACAGCTAAACAATTGGTCGATGCGTTCATCGAGGTGGTAAACGCCATGACCAACGACCCGTCTGCACTTCTGATGGATCGATCAACCAACCTAAACCAAGCCGTCGACGACGAGGACTTCACATTTTGAACTTTAGCAGCGCACGAGGTGCAAAGAGATGCTGGTCCTAGGATGGCACGGCGGGCTCCGATCTGATGAGGCAACCGACCGAACCGGTGGCTACTCGACCCATGATGGTGCGGCGGTGCTGGTTCAAGACGGCAATATCGTTGCCGGCATAGAGGAAGAGCGGCTCAATCGAATAAAGCATTCGAATTTCTTCCCCGTTCTTAGTATCAGGTTCTGTCTTCAGCGCGCCGGCGCCCAACTGAGCGACGTTGACCTCATCGCACTGGATGCACAAGAGTCGGTGGTAGACGAATACGCGACCTTTCGTGCCCTGGTGGCACCAGAGCAACCGTTGATAAGCGGGCGCGAGATGATAGCACGCGTGTTCGAGGACATTTTCGGCGATGACGTGCGTCACAAACTACGTTTCTGCCGACACCATTTGGCCCATATATACAGTGCTTTGTATGCATCCGGAAAACCGCATGGACTCGCCGTGGCACTCGACGGCGAGGGCGACCAACGTTCCGGCATGGTAGCGACGTTCACGGACTCCGGGATTACACCTTTACGCGAGTACTCTCCGGCTCAATCGCTAGGAGGTTTTTATACCACGGCGATCGCCATGCTTGGCTATCGCCGCTTTGATGAGTACAAGGTAATGGGGCTTGCGCCCTACGGTGACCCCACGAAATTTCGACCACTGTTCAGCTCGCTATACTCACTTCTTCCCGATGGTCAGTTCGAGTTCGTGCCTGATGGCCGACTTGTTAGCCTGTTCGCCGAGAAAGGCCTGTTGAGCCAGATTCGTCGGCGTGGTGAGCCCTTCACGCAGCTGCACAAAGACCTGGCCGCAAGCCTGCAGGAAGCAGTAGAACGGGTAGCCATGCACATTTTCGAACACCAGTCTCTCTCGACCGGTGAACGGACCCTATGTTATTCTGGCGGGGTGGCGCACAACTGCACACTGAATGGGAAGTTGCTCTATAGCGGTCTGTTCGACAACATCTTTGTACAACCCGCAGCTCACGACGCAGGAAACGCGCTAGGAGCGGCGCTGGCGGCCGGCGCCGATGAGGGCATGCCCCTGAGAGTCGGGAACCGGTTAAATCTCTACCTGGGCACCGATGTGGGGACAGAAGAGGTGATTGCAGAACGTCTGCAGGCCTGGAGCGGTTTGGTGCGTTACGAGCACCACAATGATATCACCGAACGTGCCGTTGACTTGCTTGTGGATGGCTCAGTCATCGGTTGGGTGCAGGGGTGCTCGGAATTCGGACCGCGCGCACTGGGTAACAGAAGCATTCTGGCTGACCCACGACCACCTGAGTTCAAGCACCTCATCAACGCGATGGTCAAGAAGCGAGAAGGGTTTCGACCTTTCGCACCCTCTGTTCTAGAGGAACAACTGCACAACTTCTTTGAGGTTCCGGACACGTGCCAGTCCCTCCCGCATATGGTTTTCGTGGTCAGAGTCAAAGAAAAGGTACGGGAGTTACTTGGCGCAATCACCCATGTGGACGGCACAGCGCGCGTACAGACCGTCTCCCTGGACGACAACCCAAAGTATCACGCGCTAATAAAGGCTTTCGAAGATCGAACCGGCGTTCCGATACTGCTCAACACGTCCTTCAACAACGACGTGGAACCAATAGTAGATTCAATCGACGATGCAGTGGTCTGCTTCCTGACCACCGACATCCACCATCTGGTGATCGGTAACCACCTGGTTTCCAAGCCGAAAGAGCTAGATCTACAAAGTATGCGCCTACTGATTCCGGGACTTCGGGCACATCAGAAGCTTGTACGTCAGACCCTTGAATCAGATCGTGATCACCATCGGCATTCCATTGAGAGTACAGCGAGCGACTTCTTCGTGAAACCGGCAATAGACATCACAAGTGACACTTTTGCGGTGTTGGCGGCAGCTGATGGTGCCAGCACGCTCGATGCAATTTGTCGCGCTGCGCACGGCTCTGATGAGGAGCGGTCAGGCGCGGTTGTGAGCGAGTGTGCATATCTATGGGCTCGGCGTGCGGTAGTCCTTCTACCGACCTGAGCTATGCCCGCACCGTTGCCGGTTTGGATCTCCCGTTCCGGCAAATAACCTTGACGCACAACCCAGCGCCGCCCCTCGGCGTCGGTCAAATCAGCGTAAACCGCGATATGGCCCTCAACTTCAGCCTCAATCGCCTGGGCCAGAAATTGCTGCGCCTGGGCCCGAAGCCAGAAATTGCTGCGCCTGGGCCCGAAGCCAGAAATTGCTGCGCCTGGGCCCGAAGAATGTCCGTCAGAGGATCATCGGAAAATGAACTTGGATGGCGTAATTCAACAACTGTATCGTCTCTCATGACGCACCCCTTTCTTCGGAAAATCGGCGTCTTCATCAACGCCAAAATACGCAACCTTCAATCTCCATTAACGAGTTTCAGCCACAGCTCCTATTTCCTCACGCAGAACGTCAGCTACCCGGGCTACCAACGGCTCTCTGAGCAAATCGAAGTGTGTCCCCTCCAGCGAAACGACCCTCAGGGAATGCGTTACGAGGCTCTGCCAGCCGTGCTCGGAATCATTAGGGTCCAATACCGCACCTGCGATATCCTCCTGCGCGGCGAACATTAAAACGCTCCCGGCGTACGACACTGGATGGTAGGCCTCACACGCCGCACCGATGGCGCCGAAGACCCGTAGCAGTCGGCGAGCGTCCTCAACGCCGTAACCTTCTGGCACCAAGCTGGCGGCCCGAGCGCGTGAAACGACGTATTCGAGGCGACGCTCAGGATCTTGGCGAAGCAAGTCCTCTTCGGTAAGCGAGAGACTATCACCAAACAGGCTCAGGACCTGTACTACCTCATCCGCGACCAGGTCGGCAGTCATCTTCAAGGCAGAAGGCGCGTAGGTATCAACAAGCGCCACCAGCGCCACAGTATGGCCGCGAGCGCGAAGCTGTTGCGCCATCTCGTAGGCGATTAGACCACCGGCTGACCAGCCGCACAGGTGGTATGGACCCGCGGGTTGACCCACCTGAATCGCGGACACATAGGCCGAAGCCATAGCTTCGATCGTGTCGATAGGCGTTTGCCCTTCGAGCAAACCGCTGGCCTGCAGGGCATACACCGGATACTCCGGGCCAAGCGCATTTACCAGATCACCATAGCATGAAATAGATCCGCCCGCGGGATGGACGCAATACAGCGGCGGAAATACACCCTCGCCGCGCATGGTCACCAACGGCGACCACTCCGGCAAACTTGTGCCCTGCTCACGGATCATGCGGGCCATATTTTCCACCGTGGGTTGATTCAGAACCGCAGTTAGTGGCAAATCGACACTGAATCGCTCCCTAACCTCTGCCAGCAGCCGAACTGCCAAGAACGAGTGTCCACCCAGGTCAAAGAAATTGGACCTGACCCCGATACCCTCGCGCTCGAGTAGTATTTCCCAGACAGCAACGACTTCCGTCTCAATAGCGTCGCGGGGCTGGACTGTCAGGGCATGCTCAATCGTTGCAACGACTGGCGGTCGTAACGCGTTTCGCGCAATGCTACCCTTCGCGGTACGGGGCAACTTCAAAGACACGTCGAACAGTTCCGGCTGCATATAGTAGGGCAAGTGCGCTCTCAAGTGTTCCTGCATGCCGCCCACATCCACCATCTTAGGCTCGGATACCTCCACGTACGCAACCAGACGAATGTGACCCGGGGTGTCTTCTCGGATCACCACCGCGACATCGCCCACCATTGGATACCGACGCAGCACGGCCTCGATCTCGGTCAGCTCAATTCGATGGCCCCGGACCTTTACCTGCGTGTCGGTGCGCCCCAGAAATTCGATCTGCCCGTCTGGCCTGAAACGCGCACGGTCACCTGTTCGATACAGACGCGCCCCCGGCACGGTGCCAAACGGATGAGGAACAAAGCGCTCCGCCGTTGCGGACCCATTGCCAAGGTATCCGCGCGCCACGCCCAAACCGCCCAGCCACAGTTCACCCTCGCTACCAGGCACTACCGGACGCATGCCGGTGTCCAGCACGAACGTTTCCATATTTGCCATCGGTCGACCGATCGACGGGTCCCCCCTATCACCACCCGGATGACATCGTCCAATCGTGGCGCATACCGTCACCTCAGTAGGTCCGTAAGCGTTAAGAAACGTTCGTCCTGCAGACCAACGCTCGACAAGGCTTGCCGGACACGCCTCCCCTGCCACCACCAGCGTCGACAGCCCCGGCAATGGAGCGTCGGGAAGCAGTTCCAAGACCGAGGGTACAAGCGTAACATGTGTGATGCGTTCTCGTTTTAGAAACTGATGCAGGTTATCGCCCGGGAAGAGCTCGTCACGGCTTCCCAGGACTAGGGTCGCCCCAGCTGCAAGTGTCATGGCCATCTCGGAAACGGATGCATCAAAACCGAAGGATGCGAACTGCAGAACCCGGCTTGACGCGTTCACATTAAACGCGCGAATCTGCGCCGCCGCCAAGTTCGCAAGCCCCCGGTGGTGACACGCCACCCCCTTCGGATTGCCGGTCGAGCCCGAGGTGTAAATGATGTAGGCAAGGTTGTCAGGAACTGATTCTACGTGGTCTGTTAAATCCACTTGGGCGGTATCCGCAGTCTTTGCGCTCGAATCCGGTTCCAGTGATGGGCAGGACAGATCGCCCAACCGCGCATGGCCCGTTGGGTCAGCGATCACGACTCGTGGCCCAGCCTGCCCAAGCATGTACTGGAGTCGGGCACCCGGATTTTCTGGGTCGAGAGGCAGGAAGGCCCCACCCGCCTTCAGTACGGCAAGAACTGAAACGACGCGCGCTATCGATGGTTGAAGGCACAAACCGACGACCCGCTCTGGGCCGACGTCGAGCCGTCTTAGACGCATAGCGAGCTGGTCCGAGCGCGCATCCAGTTCCCTATAGGTTAGGCGCTCGCCAGCACACTCGACTGCCGTTGCTTCGGGGGTTTCCGTTGCTCGAAGCCTGAACGCTGTGTGCAATAGCGTATCGTCGAGCAGCTCCGGCGCCTGCATCCACTTCGTCAGAACCTGGGATTTCTCAGTGCTCGTCAGCAGGTCCAAGTCGGCCAGGCGCACATCAGGGTTTATAACGCCCGCAGACAATGCTTCGCCAAGGCGCCATTTGAAGCGCTCAATGGTTGACTCGTCGAACAGAGCTGGCTTGTAAGTAATCTCAAGACCCAGCGCCTCCTCAGTCGGCGACATCAGAATGGCTATGTCCTCCGTCGTAGAGGGCAACGGACCGTGCAGGCCAGTACAACGGACGGATACATCAAAAAGAGGATATCTCCCGGCCTCTTCAGAAAGCCCTAAATCCCTGACTATGGAGGTATGCGGATACTGCTGGTGACGGTACGCTTTTTGAGCCACACCCTTTATATGAACAAGCAGTTCACGAAAGGTCTGTCCTTCGGAGAGGTCCATCACCAACGGCAACGCGTTGGGTTCCAAGTCTTCGCCGCGAGGCGGTGAACCCAGCACCACGACACCAGAGCCTGTAATTCGGTGGAGCACCGATGCTACAGCGGCGAGAACAACCAAGTTTACCAAACTTGGTTTGCTTTGGGTCAGTACTTTCACCTTGCTCCACGTTGCACCAGTAATGCTCGAAAGCGAGGATCCGGTGCGCGCGTCCGATGCATCCCTGTTGCAGCGATCAGCCGGCACCGTGGACGAGCCGATATCTCGCGTCAAAGCTCCTCGCCAGAAATCTCTTGCCGCCAGAGTGTCTTTGTCGAACAGAAAGAGGCCTTGCCCTTGATGGCGCTCGGGACCTGATTGTGGAAAATTACTCACCATATTCCATCTACAGCGCAATCACCCATAGCAGAATACCTGTCATTATAGGTTACGGTCATGATCGTCTTTCCCTCAGCCCTTGGCTGCCTGTGGAATGTTCTGGATGGCGCGCCGCCACACCGAAGATCTCGGCGCGACACAAAGTATCAAAGGCTTCCAAATCGGTCCGGCGAATGAGATTTACTCTGTGCAACCTAATGCCGGTCAATATGACCCCGACTGCCGTGATCGAGGTGAACAATTTGAATCTCTGCGCATAAACATAGAGCGCCATATTGGTACAAAACAAAACCAGCAACACCGTGGAGTTGATGATGGCCAGCAGCACGGCGTTGGAGACTCCCGCAAAGAAAACGAGCCCCGTCATATCAAAATTGGATCGCCTCGAGTTACATCCGAGCAGGTGCATGAGAGAAAAGGTATTTAAAAATGCGTACTTCAAACTCGCCTGTTTCCCAAGTTTCTCGCCATCGGCGACTGACGCCAGCTAATAATGGGCGACCCCTTGTCTCTTCCTTAGCAGAGACGGCCTCGAGAGCGCCGCCCAAGCATAAAAACGGCCTAGTATAACCACCTATCAGGTTGGAGGGGCACGCATATCAATGCTAGCACTGGTGCGTCGCTGGCAGACGGCATGGCGTAAAGAAAGGGCGCCAAGAAGGACGACCGTACACGTCGACGAGATTGCAGTCTAGGTCGCCTTGGGGTTGGCAAATTATCACAATCCGAGACATATTCCTGCATTCACTTTCAAGGCCAGAAATCGGGAGACTAATAAAAGCCCTTTGGTCACAACGTGCGATTTACCTAGCGAGTGCCCAGCGTCAGAATTTGTTAGACAGACCGTCGCAATTGAATAAGAGAGCATTTTTGGTTCATCGTAGTCCCTGGAGGAGCAAAGGTGAGACCAGAACAACATCGGCAATCTGACGCCTACCAATGTTTACTTTGGGCGGGGACAGATAATTCTAATGAAGAGGGAGACAATCAAACGAAACACCATCCAGCAACTGCGCTTGCACGACCGAAAAAAACGCCGCTTAAAATGACAAATCAGATGCGCGGGACACTCAGTTAAACGATGCAGCCATCTGCCTCAAATAATCTGACCTCGGACAGTGGGTACCATCCTAGCGGGATGTTCCGGCATCCCTCAGCTGCCCCGAGATTGGGTGGACTACGCCGAGGCCTGCCCGGAGCCATCCAATCGGCTGAGGCGGACTACCCTCGTTCGACCCGATCAGAAACACCAAAAATTAATTTGAGTTTCTGCAACTTTGATACCTGAATAGCCTAGGTATTCTAGACACCCTCGGTTCTCATTTTCTGCTGTCGTTCGAAGTCGACGGACCACAACATACCATTTCTCGCATGCTTTCGCTTTGGGTTATGGAGCATCTTGACATAGTCCGACACGTCCTGCCTCGTCTCGGCTCGCGTTTTATAGACGCTGCGCCGTCTACGTTTCCGCTTGAGCAAATTAAAGAAGCAATCCAAGACCGCGCTGTCATGACAGTTTCCGCGCCGGCTCACCGAATGCTTCAGAGTGTGCGCTTTAGGACTGACGCCCAGTCCCTGCTAGTGAACTGTCCCCCTGCCCTAGTCCGAGTAGGTCAGTACTCTGTTCTTCGGTTTCTTAAACCACACCGCAATGAGCAATGCCTGCAGGACGACATCTGTGGTCTGACGGCTTTGCATTAATCAGCCGATGAAGCGACAGGAGTAAAGATCGATCACAACGGCCAGATAAGAGAAACCTTCCCGTGAGCGAATGAGTCCTGACCCTGCGCACCAGATGAGATGGTATCAAGAATGCTGCCAGAGAACCTGCGGTTCAGATCGGATGTCGCGGCAGTGAATGTGCAATCAAGGGATTCCTGGTTCCCCAGTCACAGCCAGAACGAGTGACTCACTTTTCTTTTGCCGTTAACAAAGCCCCTATGCGTCAACTAACGCAACAATGCGGAGAGGTTGAAAACGAAACTCGCATGCGGTACACCCTTTGAGCCTGAGTCCTTTCTCTCACCACCTGAAGATTAGACGTTATGGTCGCGGTTAAGAAAATAACCCCTAAGAAAGTGCAGTCAAAAAAGAAAACTCTGTTAGAGTTGATGCCGCGCGGTCCTTGCGAGGCACTTCCAGATGCGGCCGCGGGTGATGCGGAAACTGCGGAACCCTGCCTAGGCACGGTCGAGTGGGCAACCCATGCGGCATGTGGTATTAGCCGCCGTGATAGGCCCGTAGTGGCCAGCTTGTGATGAAGCGTCGCTCTCTTTCGCCTTGGTTCGTATCGTGGCATCAGCGGCCAGATGCAGAAATTCGTCTGTTTTGTTTTCCCTTTGCGGGCGGTGGCGCCTCTGCCTATCGGCTCTGGGCGCCAGACATATCGGAGAACTTTGAGCTCCACTCAGTACAGCTGCCGGGGCGTGAAAATCGACTAGGCGAAGAGCCTTTCACGCGTATGAACGAACTGGTCCCACGGCTTGTGGATGAGTTATTGCAGCATTTGGACAGACCTTATGTGCTTTTCGGGCATAGCATGGGTGCAGCCATTGCGTTCGAAGTGGCAAGACACCTGCAGGAAGTCCATGGTTCGACGCCGGAACATCTGTTCGTTTCAGGGAGGTCCGCGCCACACCGGCCGTCGGAGAAAACTCCAATTTACAACCTTCCCCATGACGACTTCCTCACGCGACTAAAGGATCTGGACGGCACGCCACGGGAGGTGCTGGACCATCCGGAGTTGATGGAACTTCTCATACCGATGTTGCGCGCAGATTTCGAACTTGACGATACCTATTCCATGCTTCCCGGCCCGCGACTGGCCTGCCCGATGAGTGTGTACGGGGGCAATGAAGATCCGGAGGTTGACGCAGCGTGCCTGGCTGCTTGGAACGATTTATGTTTCGTTCCAGAAACGGTAACTTATATGGACGGTGGGCATTTTTATATTAACCATCAACGCGCCTCACTGCTCGAGAAAATAGAGGCTGCGCTAAGTTGATCATAAACAAAAACGCCATAGTGCCTGCTCAGCTGAAGCTTGGTTCGCGTGTGCCCCTGAAATCCCGGGCCAGCGATGCCAACTGGCTCCATACGCTTTTCTCTTGGCCACTTGTCTGAGGCTCCACGGAGGCTTGATTCTCAAGCCCACGTCTGGCTCGCGTGTCCCGAAGTCGCCCATTGCCCTAAGCGACGGCAACACTACGAGGACGTACTCTCGGCTTCCGAGCGCGAGAGGTACAGTCTCTTTCACTTCGAACACAACCGCCTTGAATATTTGGTTGCACACGCGTTGGTGCGTAACACTCTGTCCCGTTACGCTCCGATTGAACCGCGTGACTGGTCTTTTAAATACAATCGTTACGGGCGCCCGGAGATTGCTGGTGGTGGTAGTACGTTAGGATTGCGTTTCAATCTGTCTCACACGAAGGGACTTGTAGCCTGTATTGTCACCAACGCCTTGGATTGTGGTATTGACGTGGAGTACGAGCGCCCGCTGGACGACTTGATGCAACTGGCTTGCACCGTCTTTTCCACGAACGAACAGGCTTCCCTGAATTCGCTGCCGAGCGAGCTTCAGCTTGGCCGTTTCTACGCATTATGGACTCTCAAAGAAGCATACATAAAGGCGCGGGGGTTGGGTTTATCGCTACCGCTGCAGGAATTCAGTTTCGAGCTTGAGGAAGCGGCCTCCCCCTCTCTAGAGATAGCGGATTCGCTTGAAGATGACCCTGATGAGTGGCAAATTCTGACCTGCCAAGCGACGAAAATGCACAAGCTTGCCGTTGCGCTACGGCGGGGGCGCACTGCAAACCTGCGCGTTGTCTACCGGTTTGTTGTACCTTAGATCTGGTTTAGATCTGATCGACTCGACAAGGAATTCCTAAATCGGAATTTTTCTGATTCAAGGAGCTGTATAAAGAGGAGCCAGCATGAATGACATCCAATTCGATTGATCCTCGTGGACGCGTTGTTTCAGCAGTTGAAGCGTGAGAGATATTGCGCGCTGTTGCCGCACGGTTTAGCACCGCGCTTTCGATTGTGGCGAAGTGGTCACAGCGCTACCGGCGCCCTAGGTCAGGCATCCCGCAGCAGCGCCGCATTCTTGCCCTCAAGTCTTCCGACAGATCGTTCTTCCTGATACCCGTGAGGCTTTTGTAGAGCGCTCGAATGAGGAGCAATTTCTGCTAGGAATTCTGGTATTCTTGCCGCGGATCCACTATCCGCAATTATCTGGAATAAACATTGCTCGCGCCAGGTACTCGCGGAGTTCCTTAAGCGTACGAACGAGTTTCCCAAGATTGTCTCCAAGGTCTTCCCGGCCTCGATGACTATGTCGCTCTGATAGCGCTCGCGACACAGTGTAAGCACCCAGTTCATGTTCTCGGCGTAATTAACGTGGAGGTCCAATAGGGCAAATATTCGAGCCGTGCTTCCGACCTTCGGCGCCGGAGGCGGAGAAGAGGATTGAGACAGCGACCCTCGAGACCCAACGGGCATCATCGCCGCCAGAGCTAGCTCACAGGATTTGCGTCGGTCTCCTGCATCGACACTTGCAAACTAAGCGGTCGCATATCAGTCCATACTTCTTCGATATAGGCCAGACATTCAGCTTTTGTGCCCTCTTTCCCTTCCTCGTCCCAGCCTAACGGACTATCCCTATCTTGGGGCCATATGGAGTACTGCCTCTCGTGATTTACCACGACCTTGAAAAGGCTGCCCTCATCGTCCCAGCTCATCGGCCGATCCTCCCCAGATTGCAGAACGTTACTCGATTAATCACACATTTCTTGCGAAGTGCATTAAGTATCCGAAGCTGACCTTTGTTCAAAGTGGATTGGTCAATGGTCATAGAGGAACCTTTATTGTGATGGATGGGACACTGTGTTTGAAGACAGGAGTATAAGGCAGAATATCCGGGGTTGATAGAGAGAATGGAGAGAATGGAGAGAATGGAGAGATGGACTTGAGAGAGTTCGTCTGAAAATAAAAAACTGTTATCACCTACTCCACCGTTCTTGAGTATGCACAAGAAATTCCCGACATACATCTCCCCAACCGATCCTGAAGGTTTTATGACCAGAATTCAATTTGGTCCAGACATCAAACCCTTATGGGCTCTGACGAAAAGACCTCTAACGTATAAACCTAAAGAAGAGCGAATACTGGATACTGTCCTGACCTGCCCCCACGTTTAGTACCAGCGGTTAGTTTAGACTGTCTGTCGAGCGGCGAGTAGCCCGCAGCCCTCGGGCAGCGGAGGGCGTATCGCCGCGGTGAGGCATGACGGTCTGTGGTGCTGGCGGCCGGTACCCCAGCGAACTGTGCGGCCGGACGGTGTTGTAATGCCTGCGCCATTGCTCGATCAGCACTTTAGCCTCCGTCATCGAGCAGAATATCTCGCCGTTCAGCAACTCGTCCCTGAGTTTACCATTGAATGACTCGTTATAGCCGTTCTCCCAGGGTGACCCGGGTTCGATGTAGAGCGTCTTCACGCCGACCCGGGACAACCATTCCCGTACCGCGATAGCGGTGAACTCACTGCCGTTATCGGACCGGATGTAGTCCGGTACTCCGCGCTGCGTGAACAGGTCGGCCAGCACATGCAGGACGTCGCCCGACCGGATATGCCGGTCCACCTCGATGGCGAGGCATTCCCGTGTGTACTCGTCGATCACGGTGAGCATCCGGAACGATCTGCCATCGTGCGTACGCGCCTGTACGAAGTCATAGGCCCACACATGGTTCCGCCAGCCGGGCCTCAGACGGATACACGATCCGTCATTCAGCCACAGACGGCCCCGCTTCGGTTGTTTCAACGGTACTTTCAGCCCCTCGCGCCGCCAGATGCGGCCCACACGCTTGTGGTTCACGTGCCAGCCTTCCGCGTGCAGCAGCGCCGTCACCCGACGGTAGCCGTACCGGCCGTATTGACCCGCCAGGCGGACGATCGCCGCCGTCAGCGGTTCTTCGTCGTCACGGATGATCGGCTGGTATCGCTGCGATGTCCGGGATTGCCCCAGGACACGGCAGGCACGCCGTTCCGATACCGGGTACTTCTCCCGCACGTGTTGCACGCACCTTCTCCGGCGCTCGGGGCTTACCAGTTTCCCTCCGCAGCCTCTTTCAATATTAGCTTGTCCAGCGTCAGCTCGGCGACCGCTCGCTTCAACCGGGCGTTCTCGGCCTCAAGGTCCTTCAGGCGCCGGGCCTGACCGACCTTCAGACCACCGTATTCCTTGCGCCACCGGTAGTACGATTGTTCCGACACCCCAATCCGCCGGCACACTTCTCCAACGGTTCGGCCCTGCGCCAGCAGCACATCCGCTTCCCGCAGGTGATTGATAATCTGTTCAACTGTAAAACGTTTCCTCGGCATCTCTGCTCCCTTCAAGATGGATCCAGAGACCAAATATCTAACTCAGCTTATGGATCCGGTTAAGGGGGGCAGGTCAGAACCTAGAGGCAAATATCAAACAGCCCCACCCAGAACTGACACCTTTTCATTTGCACTACCCTACAAAAAAAATCCCCGCATAATTTTGCGAGGACCGACAGGTTTTTGGGTACTTTAGATCAGGTCAATCTTTGAAGGATATTCCGTGACTATCAACGGTGAAGTTCTTGATCGATGCCTGACGTAAAATGTCATCATCGTAGTGACCGTAGTGGGTTTCAATGTGGTTCACACTGGTTCCGGCTGACTGAGAGATGTCGGACAACATCACTTTTGCACGAATGCGACAGGTGATTCCAAAGTGGCGTAGAGAATACCAAGTCAGGTTTCGTTTTTTATAATCTATGTCTATCGCAGCCATCAAAACTGCCCAGTGATCGTACCAGAAGTGAACTCTGGGTTTCGTATCCTTCCCAATTGCACAGAACACAAAATCTTCAGGCCCGGTATAGATTGACCGTGCCCGGATACGTTCAAGGTATTCCCCGCCTCGTACTGGAACTCTACGTCCTTTGCGTGTCTTTGAGATTTCAGGTCTGACATCGATAGTCACCAGAGACATTTTTCTTTCATCTTCGTCAAAGATTGGTTCGATCTGAAGAATGTCCTTCCACTTCAAGTTCCACAGTTCTCCAACCCTGAGCATCGTGTTACTCGCAACCAAGATTGCATCTCTAACCAACATGCGTTCCATGCGTTCAGTTTCATCAGGACACGCACGTTTAGACACATAGGTTCTCATGTAACGAACCAGACGATCATATTCTTCAAGGGTGAACGTATCTCTTCGAGAGATGTCAGCACCCTTGATGACCATCTTTCTGAAATCCAATGTATCCAGATGCGAGTAACCCACCCGATACGCATATTTCA
>JABJIU010000011.1 GCA_018661145.1 Pseudomonadota bacterium
AAGTTAAATCCTCACGGACGGGTTCCAACACTGGTGATGGGCGGTGAGATAATGATGGAGTCCGCGGCGATTTCGATGTACTTGGCGGACAAACATCCTAAGGCAAACCTGTCACCGACTCCGGATGACTCCCAGCGTTGGGAATACCTACAGTGGATGACTTATCTCACAAATACCCTGCAGGAGACCATGCTGTTGAAACGGTACAGCTCAGGCTATACCACGGATACTGATACTTCTGCGGTGTCAGATTCAGCGACAACGCGACTCACCCAAATTCTTCATGTGCTCGAGGCGGGGTTGGAGAAGCACGGTGGACCTTTCTTTCTCGGCGACAGATTGACCACCGCGGATATCTATTTGAACATGGTGCTTGGCTGGGACCCAGAAATCGGCGCTGGCGCAAGGGAGGTAAACGATTGGCCAAATGTTTCGAAGAGTTACGACGCCTTGTTTTCCCGGGACGATGTGGCCAGGATCCTGCTAGCAAACGACTTTCCCGGGCCCACACCTTAAACAGAGCGCTGTCCGGAATCAGTTCAACCACTGACCCTCAGGAATGGAGTCGATCTCTTTTCCTGCCATCCAGCGTCCGTGGAACTGAAGCCCTTCTTCTTCCATCTTGGCGAAAAAGTTTTTCGGATCATCTCCTTCGATATGGGCGCGGTGCGCATCCGCGTCAGTGAAGATCTGTGTGTAAAGAAAGACGTTGGGATTATCTGTAGCCCGGCACACAAAAAACTGCTTCATGCCGGGTTGATTCTCAAGACAGATGTACCGGTATTCGTTAATCAGTTGTTCGATCCGGTCCAGGTCGCCCTCTACCACGGCTGTCACGTGAACGATATAGGTCATTCCGACGCCCAAAGTTCTGTGCTGAGGTAGCGCTCACCCGTGTCCGCAAGGATGGCGAGCAGTTGCTGACCTTCCGCTTCTTCGCGTTTGGCGTACTCAAGCATTCCGACAACTGCCGCGCCACAGGAGATGCCGCAAAAGATGCCCTCGCGCTGTGCAAGTTGTCGTGCCACGTCGATAGCGTGGTCGGCATTTACAGCAATCACGTCGTCGTAGGCGCTTTGGTCGAGTGTGTCTGGGATGAACCCGGGCGCGGTGCCCATAATGCGGTGTTTGCAGGCGATGCCTTTCGACAGGATGGGAGAGTTATCCGGTTCTGTGGCAACGATCGTGATTCCGGGTATGGACTCACGCAGGACCGACGACAAGCCGCTGATGGTGCCACCCGTGCCAGTGGTGCAGATAACTGCACCAAGATCACTATCAAAATCTTCAATGATTTCGTTTGCGGTCTGGCGGTGGGATTGGGGATTGGCGGGGTTGTAGTGCTGGCCGACAAAAAAATAGCCTTTCTCTTTTTCCAGGCGCCGGGCTTCTTCGATAGCGCCAACGGTGCCTTTCTCGGCGGGCGTCAATACCAGTTCCGCGCCAAAGGCCTTGAGAATTGCCTTACGCTCCTCGCTCATGTCGGCCGACATCACAAAAACAGCGGGGTAGCCCTTCACAGCAGCGACCATTGCAAGACCGATTCCGGTGTTGCCGGATGTCGGCTCGACAAGCGTGTCACCCGGTTCTAGAACTCCGCGTGCCTCAGCATCTTCGATCATATTCAGCGCTGGCCGATCCTTGACCGAACCCCCAGGGTTAAAGCTTTCGAGTTTGACCCACAAGGAACTCGCTCGGCCAGGATCGAAGTGGTGCAACCGGATGGTCGGGGTGTGGCCGATAGTTTGCAGAATATTGTCGTACTTCATACATGTATTTTAACGACTTGGGCGCGCATTAAACCCTTTCAAAGAAAGGAAATGTCTCCAGGCTGGAAATAGAAATGTGGTTGAGAGTAACGGGCGCAATCGAAGCAATCGCCAGAGAGGAGCGATACCCTCCGGGCACGGGCAGGTCATACAGAGAGGTTTTGTTGACGTCCTCTGGACGCCATTCGGTAGAGCAGAGCATCGCCGGCATATCCGGGTTGACCGTGACAGAAAACCGGTTAAGCGGCAGGGCAAGACCTAGGCCGTGCAGTTTGAGGTACGCCTCTTTTCGCGTCCAGCAGGCAAAGAATGCTTCTGACTGACGAGACGCCGGTAGGGCCATAAGTTCAACGATTTCGGCTGCGGAGAAAAACCTCCGGGCAAGGTCTACCCAGGTGCGGCGTGTCGGAGTCCGGATGTGCTCAACGTCGACCCCGAGCGCCGCTTCCCGGCAAGCGGCAATACAGGCTTGATCGTTCGAGTGGGAAAGATTGAAGAACAGAGGACTGCCCTGAAGGCAAGGTTTGCCTTTGTCCCCATAATTGAAAGTCACCTCGACCGGGCTGAGGCTTAGCAGTTTCGCAAGCGCGGCGCGAAGTAGTCCCCGGCAGATAATAAAACGGGAGCGATCCGAGTCGAAAACAAATCGCGCAGCGCGCTGCTTTTCGGTGTCGGAAAGGCAGACGAATAATGATGTATCCGCGTTTTTGAGGCCCTCAAGGGAAAGCTGCCAGACATCGACCACAATCGGAGTGTCCATTAGAGAGTCCGTTATGTATTGTCAGCCGTTGGTGCGGCCGGTCTGGCAAACACAATCATGGCAACCCCGGTTAGGACGACGCCGCCGCCCAGCAGCACACCCATGCTCGGACGTTCGCCCAGTAACAGGACCGAGAAGGCAATAGTGAAAACCGGTAACAGCAAGAGCACGGGCATCACGTGTGACACCGGATTGCGACGCAGGATGGTAAACCAAACGCCATAACCCGCCACCGTCATTATGAGTCCAAGGTAAGCGACACTGCCCCAGCCAATCCAGGTCGCCTGGGTCACGGCTTCCCACTGGCCGTCTTCAAACAGAAATGATCCGACGAGCATTTGTGGAGCGGCCAGAACACCGATCCAGGCGATGCCGGTAAGCCCATCAAGTTGATTGCTGATTCGCTTGTACATGATCTGTCCGACCGCCCAGATCATTGCGCCGCTTCCCGTCAGGAAGATCGCGAGCAGTTGACCCTCCGTATCGGGAAGGCCCGCGATAAGTACGATGCCGAGAAATGAAACCGCCATGCCGCAAACTCGAATGATTCCCGGTTTTTCCCGGAAGATCAGTACCGCAAGCAGTACCCCGCAAGGCACCTCCAAATGAACCACGATAATGGCGAGGGACGCATCGATCATGGAAAGGCCTGTAAAGGTCAGACCGTACTGGATGGTCGAGCCGATCAGGGCAATCCAGAAAAGATCCTTCATGCAATGTCGGGGTATGGGAACGAACCAGACGAGCACCAGCGCCGCGATAAAGAAGCGGATGCTCATCAACAGCAGCGGTGGGAATTCGGCAAGGCCTGCCTTGGCTACGGTAAACCCAAGCGCCCAGCTCAGAGGAACAAAAAGGGAGAGAAGCAGTTCCCGGCCTTTCATTGTGCGCTAATGACAGAGATGATCACGATAAGGTTACGTCCAGAAAGACGCCCGTTGGCAGTTGGCAAGGCATCGGGGATCAGGTAGTCTGCGCTCGCATCCAACTGCCTCAAGGAAAAGACCAGTGCTTCGGTATTTGCTGAAAAGACTGATCACGACGTTGATTATATTTTCTGCCGGTATTATCCCTGTTCTGGGGTCGCCTGGCCTATCCGACCAGCCCTTGTGGTTCAAGACGGCTCCCGGTAGTGGGATAACGGCCGTGCAGACGATGGCTGGGGTGAGCGGTGATGACAAGTTCCTGCTTTCCGCGGTTAGCGCGTCCGGCTTAAGTCTCAGCGGATTCTGGGGAGAAGGACAGGGGTTGTCATCTCTGTCTCCTGCGCAGTCGTTTACCCAGCGGGAGGCAAGTCTTTTCCACGGGGAACACGCCCGACGTTCACATTTTACAGGCACGGCACTGGACTTTTTAAAGGGAGGGTTTCAGTTCACTACCGGAGTATCCCAGGTGAGCGCCTTGAATGCGCCTGATCGTGTTAGTTGGTTCGCCGGCGCGACGTCGGAGGGACTTGTTTTCCAGTTTTCTCGCGTGGACGGCCAAGAATCGGGTGTAGCCCATGCAGCAGGGCTGCAACTGCGTCTGCCTTTTGGAATAGTCCGGGCTGCCTATACCGAAGCGACTTCCGATGCAGCCTCCACAGTTCTTAGTTGGCAGTTGCCATTGAGCCGAAGAACCTCTCTGGGATTTGAGTTGCGGGACGGCCGCAGCACGCGCTTTCCCGACGGTATTTATCAGCGTTGGGTTCTTAACATTTCCGGTAGCCTTCGGGTGCGGGATACTTTGTTTGCACGTGAAGGCGGCAATTCCACCACCGACATCGCCACGACAGCGCTTCTTGCGGCGGGTGCAGTAGGCGTGGCCCTGGTTGCGACCTCTGGCAGTGATGATGCAGACAACCAACTTCGTTTTTCTACCCAACATGAGGCTGCTCGGAACGTGTTGAACGGGGTTAATCCGATCTCGGTTGCACAGAATCTTGAGTACGGGGGTTGGGTTTACCGTAATCCGGATAACACTTTCAGTGCGACAGAGCCAATTAAGGGTACTGTCGACAGAGTCAATATCGGTTCGCCAACGAGTGTTTCCTCAGGATCCGTAACCGCAACCTATCACACGCATGCTGCCTACGATCCTAAGTATGACAGCGAAAACTTTTCCTACCTCGACATTACGATGAACAATAATTGGGGAGTCGATGGTTATCTGGGGACGCCGGCGGGATACTATAAATTTCATCATTACCTGACCGGGGTGATCACCACACTCGGCACGATCGCTAACTGACCGTTGATGACAGATTTTGAGGTGTAATCGAAAAGACAACACGAAGAGATAGAGGGTTCCACCATAATGAACAAACACCTATCCGTCGATGCAGTGGTTATCGGCGCAGGAATTATTGGCACGGCTGTCGCGCTGGAGCTGTCGAAGGCGGGCCGAAAGACCGTATGTGTAGATCGAGCCCCTAAGGCGGGTTACGGTTCAACCTCGAGTTCCTGCGCGATTATCCGTGTCCATTACTCGACGCTTGAAGGCACCGCTTTCGCATTTGACGCCTATCATGACTGGGAGCACTGGTCAGAATACCTTGGGTCGAATGTTTTGGCTAATCTTGAGGTCGCCCGGTTTCATGAAACGGGGGCCCTGGTAATGAAGACCGAAGGAAACGGGCACCTCAAGAATGTGGTTGAGAACGTTCGCGCACTCTCTATTCCTTTTGAGGAATGGGGTGAGGACCAGATCACCCAACGGCTTCCCGGTTACGACCTGCGTTGTTTTGCACCGGCAAAACGAATGGAAGACCCAGCGTTTGGAGAGCCGGGTGCAGGACGGATTGCGGAGGGTGTTTTCTTTCCAACAGCGGGATACATTAATGACCCCCAACTCGCGTCCCAAAATATACAGGTAGCTGCTGAGGCGGTCGGCTGCTCCTTTTTGTTTAACCGTGAAGTCGTCCAGATTCCTTCGGAAGGAGGGCGAGTCAAAGGGGTGTTGCTGGCCGACGGGACGGAGATTAAAGCCCCAGTAGTCGTAAACGTTGCCGGCCCCCACTCATCCAAGGTTAACGAACTTGCAGGTGCGGTGTCCGATATGCGGATCACCACACGCGCCTTGCGACAGGAGGTCGCGCACGTGCCAGCACCAGAAGGTCTCGATTTCGAGGGCGCCGGACTCGTGGTGTCCGATAATGATATTGGGGTCTACTGCCGACCTGAGACAGGAAACTACGTTCTCGCCGGAAGCGAAGATCCGCCTTGCGATGCTCATGACTGGGCGGATCCTGATAATTTCAATCGTGACTTTTCAGATCAGGCAACTACCCAGGCCCTACGCCTTGCACAACGCATGGGAGGTCTTAAGTTACCTCACCGGATGCGCGGCGTGGTCGATCTCTACGATGTGACTGAGGACTGGCTCCCGATCTATGACCGCTCTGCAGTCGAGGGCTTTTATATGGCATGCGGGTCAAGTGGGAATCAATTTAAGAATGCGCCCGCAGCGGGGCGTCTGATGTCAGGCCTGATCGATTACTGTGAATCGGGGAGGGATCACGATCGCGAACCTTTCCAATTTAAACTCCGGCACATTGATTTCGAGCTTGATACAGCCAGCATGTCTCGGCGTCGAGAGATCAATCCGGACAGCAGTTTCTCGGTGTTGGGTTAGGCAGAGCGGGATCTCGCCAAAGAGCGCGGGCTAGACGATCTCCAGTCCAAATTGCTCAGCGGTCTCGATGAGAAGTTCCCAAAGAGACTCCGCAAAGCCTCGTGGGAGAAAGAGTTCATAGCCAGTCTTGCTGCGCCACAAGGTGACCCCAACGTGATGAATTCCTCCCGAAGCCACCTGATTCACGACAAAGCGGTCTTGTCGCAGATCGATGGGAAGCAACCGATTGAGGCATGCGGGCGCCTCAGGGCCTGAAACTAGAACCCGGGTACGGGAGTGTGAGATATCGAGCGTGACCCCTGTCTCGGCGTCGAGTGGCGAGGGTTCGACACCTAGCAGCCACCATTTCAGCGCCTCTACCCGAAGGGCGGTTCCCTTTTCCCCGCAGATGACCTCGCCCGGTCGCGGAGCCTGTGAACTGCCGATCGCTTGTGCAACTGTCGTAGCGACCGCCTCTAGGGTTTCTGGCCAGGCGCTCATCTGGTACAGATTGAGGTCTGGAACCTCCTGGAGGCGGACACCCGGTTCCCCCGGGCGGCCGTGCAGTCCCCGGTGATAATTTGCGGCCAGTGCGGATTGCCGTTTAGCCATACGCCCGCTCTCCTTTGGGATCGTACATATGCGGCGAGACAATCTCGACAGGCGTATTGCCCTTGCGAACCGGATCGGCGCAGACGACGGTTCGATCTTGCCACGCACCATGGCCGCCGTTAATGAAGCCAAGTCCGATCCAATGGCCGAGGGCAGGCGAATAGGTCACGGCCGTGATCCAGCCCTCACCGTACCCAGAAACCTGATCCGCAGCGCACAGGATAGCGCCAGCGTTAAAGATTTCCCGCCGATCCCGTGGGAAGATGCCAACCAGCCGTGGCCGGTCCTCTCGAAGAAGCTCGGGACGCTTACGAAGTGCACTGCCGATGTAGGACTTCTTGTCCGACGCCATGCGGCCGAGACCCGCGTCTTCAATCGTCACTCGGCCGTCAAGTTCGGCACCGGTGACGTGACCCTTTTCGATTCGAAGTGCGCCGAGAGCTTCAAGTCCGTAGAGGCAGCCATCCATCGGTCGCGCCACATCCCAGAGGTTCTGCATGATTTCCGGCCCAAAGTCCGAGGGCACGTAGACCTCAAAGGCTCGCTCGCCTGAAAAACTGATCCGGGCAATGCGCGCCGGAATGCCGCCCTGCATCGAGGTTTGGACCACACCCATGAACGGAAGCGCTTGGTCCGAGACCAGCGTAGGCTCCTCGACACAGGCAGCGAGCACCTGCCGTGATAGCGGGCCGGCAACCGCCACACCGGCCCATTGCTCCGAGACAGACGTCAGGTGAACTTTCAGATCGCTCCAGCGTGTCTGGATAAGCTCCTCAAGAAATGCCATGACCTTGGCCGCATGCGCGGTTGTGGTAGTCATAAAATATTCATTCTGTGAAAGGCGCCAGGTGGTGCCGTCATCCATGACCAGTCCATCGTCCCGTAACATGATGCCGTAACGAGTTTTGCCAACAGCAAGTTTCGCGAAAGGGTTGCTGTAGACCCGATTCAACAGTTCCGTCGCGTCCGGCCCCTGAATTGCAATCTTTCCGAGGGAGGTGACATCGCACAGGCCGACAGTACGGCGCACCGTCTCGGCTTCTCGGACATAGGCTTCACTGATGGTTTCGTCATCGCGGGCGAAAAACCAGGGGCGGTGCCACAGTCCCGCCATCGTCATGGTGCCA
>JABJIU010000178.1 GCA_018661145.1 Pseudomonadota bacterium
CCAAGCCCCAAAGAGGCCAGTCCTTTTGAGTAGCGATACATCAAACGCAACGCAGGCCAAGTTATTGGAGGCGCTGCTTGATTTTGCTGCCCGCCCGGAGGTTGAACTCAGGAAACTGGCGTCGCAGGACCCGGCGGGAGATTCACAGCCGAATGCGCCGGCAGATCAGTTCGCCTGCTATCTTATCTGGCTCGCTTCCGAACCCATGCTGCCCGAGCGAAGTTACCGCGGTGCGGGCGTTGGACAGAGTTTCGGGGTACAGGTCACCGACCTGACTTACGACATAGACCGTCGAAGCGGCGAGCACCTCGCGGCAAAGGTGTTGGCCAAAGACCAGATTGCCTACTGCAAGATTGCGCTTGATGAAGCGATTCCCTGTGATCCGCAAAGTGCAACAGAACTCCGTCCTGTGGTGTTGTTTCTGGACGCTTCAGACACTGGGATTCTCGGTATCGGCATTATCGATTTCGCACTGCGCCGATCGACCAATATTTCCTGGCAGCAGACCAAGATCGATCAGTCTGCCCGCGCCCAAGCTCACAACCATCAGCCATGTGTAATCTGGATTACGGGTCTTTCAGGATCAGGAAAATCGACCGTAGCGGATGCCCTTGAGCAAAAGCTCCATCGCGAAGGGCGGCACACTTATCTTCTCGATGGGGACAACGTGCGCCATGGTCTTTGCAGGGATCTGGGTTTTACTGATGCCGATCGGGTGGAGAACATTCGCCGTGTCGCCGAGGTAGCGAAACTGATGGCAGACGCCGGACTTATTGTGATTGCCTCATTCATCTCACCGTTTGCAAACGAGCGGGCGATGGCCCGGGAGATTGCTGATGATGTCCTTTTTGTTGAGGTGTTTGTAGATACACCGCTTGCGGTCTGTGAGGCCCGCGATCCCAAAGGTCTGTATAAGAAAGCACGCGCAGGCGAGTTAGAAAACTTTACCGGTATTGATTCGATCTATGAGGCGCCCAGCCACCCCGAGATCACGCTGCAGGGGGGTGAGCGCCCCCCTGAGGCCCTGGTCGAGCAGATCATGAATCACCTTTCTTCGAAGAATCTCCTTTTTGATTAGGGCAAAATCGACACCATGACAGAGCAACCCAAAGTGGCAATCGTGACTGGTGCCGGGACCGGCGTTGGCAAAGCCGTTGCGCAGATTCTGCTTCGCAACGGCTACTGCGTCACTCTGACGGGTCGGCGCAGCAAACTGCTGGAAGCAGCAGCGTCAGAATCTGGTGCAGACTCCAAAGTGGTCTTTTGTCATCAGACGGATGTCCGCCACGCTGAAGAAGTGGACAGCCTCTTCGATGCCGCTATCGAGCGCTTCGGTCGGATTGATCTTCTGTTCAACAATGCTGGGATCGGTGCGCGTGCGGTGGATGTCGACGAACTTGAGGTTTCCGAATGGCAGGCGGTGCTGGAGACCAATATACACGGCGCTTTTTTGTGCGCCCGTCGCGCATTCGGACAGATGAAAGTACAGGATCCCAAAGGAGGTCGGATTATCAATAATGGGTCGATCTCAGCCTATGTGCCGCGCGTCAACAGCGCCCCTTATACCGTCACCAAGCACGCCATATCAGGCCTGACCCGAAGCCTGGCACTCGACGGGCGCTCGCACAACATCGCCTGTGGCCAGATCGACATCGGAAACGCCCTCACAGAAATGGCGAAACCGTTGGGAGAGGGAGTCCGCCAGCCCAACGGCACCATACTGGCCGAGCCGTTGATGGACGTCCATCATGTAGCAACCAGTGTGCTGCATATGGCACAGTTGCCGCTGGATACCAATGTGCTTTTCATGAACGTGATGGCCCGGGATATGCCTTTCGTCGGACGCGGCTAGCGGTGCGCCATCTCTCAGGCGAGATCAGGGAATTTCAGGTCGGGAGCAACGTTTTGCTGGTGCTTAAGCCGATCTCAGAACCTGACAGGTTCCTACCCAGATTTTTCTCGTAATCTTAATAATAAAAGGAGCGGAATATGCACTCAAACCCCTTTACGGATGACGAGTTGAACCGTCGCCTGGCAGCGACCCGAGAGGAAATGACGACCCGCAGTCTCGATCTGATACTGCTGAGTGCACCGGAGCATGTGTTCTATCTCACGGGGTTGGACCATTGGGGATATTTTGCGCCGCACGTGCTTATCGTGCCAGCCGATGGCGATCTGGTACTCGTGACCCGGGCTATGGAACACGTGGTCATCCGCAATCAAGTTCGAAACGCTACATTCATCGGCCACACAGATTCCGAGACTGCCGCTGACCTTGTCATCAGGCACCTCAAGGGAACCACCTTTGGGAAGTGCATCGGCCTGGAAGCAGGTTCTGCCGGACTTTCTTACGCAATGGGCGAAACCTTGAAGCGTGAGATTGATGCCGGGTCCTGGGTTGATATCACGGGCATGCTGGACGAAATGCGGCTGGTGAAATCTGGCGAGGAGCAGGAATACATGAGAAAAGCGGCGGTTGCCTCGGATGCCGGCACCCAGGCCGCAATCAACGCCATCCACGATGGCGCGCGAGAGGCGGATGTTGCGGCTGAGTGCCTAGCGGCAATGACGCGGGCAGGAGGGACGCCGCCTGGCTTTGGCCCCTTTTTGCGCCCGTTTCATCGGATGGCGGAGGAGCACACTACCTGGGGTGACGGCGAGCATCACGAGGCGGTCTTTCTTGAGGTGGCGGGTTGTGTGGCCCGCTACAACGCGCCGATGGGCCGGTTGGTCAATATCGGCAAGATATCTGATGAAGATGCCGAGATGGCGCAGTTATGCGGCGAGGCATTTGACGCCACGCTGAAGGCGCTCAAGGTGGGGGCTAGGGCGAAAGATGTCTATAACGGTTGGCAGGCCGTTGTGGATGCGGCCGGCATGCCTGAGTATCGCCGCCATCATTGCGGGTATCTGGTCGGTATTGGCTTTCCGCCCGCGTGGACGGGCGGGCCGCGGGTAACCGGCCTGCGCCATGATTCTGATCGCGAGATGCGGGAGGGCATGACCTTCCATCTGATGTCGTGGTTTACCGAGACCGGTCGGGGAAACTACTTTATTTCAAATACCGTCCTGCTCGGCACTAATGGCGCAGAAGTGTTGACGACAACGCCGTATGGACCACACATCGCTCCCTAGCCGGGTCGATCGAAATGCCAAATAGAGGGATGTCCCATGCGTCTTTACCGTAGAGAAGAAAATTTCGATGACCTTGAGCACTGGCCCTTTGAGAACAAGGCTTCAGACTATGTCATCGTGCAAGGCAATCCGGTGGCCTCGGGTCGTATTGACTATGTTAGCCCCGATGGCAGTTCCCGGTTGGGTATCTGGCGCTGTACCGAGGGTGTGTTGGATTGCAATGAACTCGGAGATGAACTGCAGACTATCCTGCAGGGTCGGTTGATCCTGACACTGGGAGATGAACCTCCTATCGAGTGTGCTCGCGGTGACAGTGTATTTACGCGTAAAGGTCAGCGGGTCAGGTGGGAAATTCGGGAAACGGTGATCAAACTGTTCCACACCTCCAATTTGGACAGCACGGCCTGAGATGGGCTTTGTTGTCGAGACTAATCAGGAGGTTGACGTTGAAGTCATCACACCGTGCTTTTCACGGTGTGCGATCAACTCGTTGAGCCAGTCCGGATCCATCTCCGGCACCGACGACAGTAACAGTTCCGTGTATTCATGATGGGGCGGTGAGAACACATCGGTTTTCCGACCCTGTTCCACAATTTCACCCTGCAGCATCACTACGACGTTATCCGCAATCGCCTTGACGGTGGCGAGGTCGTGGGTGATAAACATGTATGCGAGATTGAATTCCCGTTGCAGCCGGTCGAGCAGCCTAAGAATTCCTTCCGCAACGAGTTGATCAAGAGCAGAGGTCACCTCATCGCAGATAATGAATTCTGGCTCCGCCGCGAGTGCTCGGGCGATGCTGACTCGCTGCTTTTGGCCCCCCGAGAGCTCGTCGGGGTATCGGTCAATATATAAATCTGGTTCCAGTTCAATCAGAGACAACAGTTCCCGTATCCGCTCTTCTTTCTTTTGGCCGCGGAGGTTGAGATAGAAGCTCAACGGTCTGCCGATGATATTGCGGATGCGCTGGCGGGGATTCAGTGCGGTATCAGCCATCTGGTAGATCATTTGGACGTGACGCAACTGGTCTTTGTTTCGAGCCTTGAAACTCTTAGGCAAGACCTTGCCATTGAATTGAATGTTGCCAAGCCGTGGTGGCAGCAGTCCGGTGATGACCCGAGCGGCTGTGCTCTTGCCGCTGCCGGATTCCCCGACTATGGCGACCGTCTGTCCGCGATGAATCTCAAAAGTTATGTTCTTGAGAATATCTTCCTGCCCGTACCCCGCGGTCACGTTATCGATCTTTACTACCGGATTGATCTCTGTTCCGACAGTTTCTGTCTCTTTCTTGAATGAGCGCACTGCCCACAACGACTTGGTGTAGTCCATCTTGGGGTTCGACATCATGTCTCGGGTGGCCGCCTCTTCGACCAGCTCTCCGTAGCGTAATACCATGATGCGGTCAGCCATTTGTGCCACCACAGCCAGATCATGAGAGATATAAATGGCAGCAGTATTGAACTCGCGGACAATGTCGCGGATGGTTGTGAGCACTTCGATCTGGGTCGTCACGTCAAGTGCGGTGGTCGGCTCATCAAAAATGATCAGATCGGGCCGGCAGGATAATGCCATGGCTGTCATCGCGCGCTGTAGTTGCCCGCCGGATACCTGATGGGGATAGCGATAGCCAATACCTTCAGGGTCGGGAAGCAGCACCCGCCGGTACAGGTCTTTGGCGTCGGCTTCCGCATCCCGGCGGTTCTTGACGTTGTGCACTACGGGTATCTCAGAGAACTGATCGATCAGTTGGTGCGCCGGGTTAAAAGACGCCGCAGCACTCTGTGCGACATAGGCGATACGAACACCCCGCAGTTTCCGCAGGGTCGTCTCCGACTGTGCAGTGAGTTCCTGACCATCGAACCGAATCGTGCCCTCGCGGATACGGCACCCGGGCCGGACAAAATTCATCGCGGCAAGGCCCAGCGTGGATTTGCCCGCACCTGATTCGCCAATCAACCCCAGCACTTCTCCCCGGTCGAGGTCGAGATCAAGACCCTTGATGATCTCATGCCAGACCTCATCGCTTTCGCCATCGATCTCAAGATTGCGGATTTCGAGTAGTCGATTAGTCATAAGCACGCACGCTAAGAAGCGTCGTTAATGTCCGTCCTTAAGGCCGCTGGACTTATGTAAAAACCAGTCGACCAGAAAGTTGACGCCGAGCGTTAGAACGGCAATCGCGATTGCCGGCAGAATAGGAGTAATGTCTCCATAAGTGATCAGGACGGCGTTTTCGCGCACCATCGAACCCCAGTCTGCCGTCGGCGGCTGGACCCCCAGCCCAAGGAAACTGAGCGCGGCAATCATCAGAAAGACGAAGCAAAATCGCAGGCCAAACTCAGCCATCAGCGGCGCCATGATGTTGGGCAGAATTTCCCTGATACAGAGCCAGAACATCCGCTCGCCCCGCAGTCGGGCCGCTTCGAAGTAATCCAGCACAACTACGTTCAGGCTGACCGCCCGGGTCACGCGGAAGATTCGGGTTGCATCAAGCGTTGCGATCACAATAATCAGTGTAGGAATCGAAGTGCCAAAAATTGTCAGCAGCATCAAGGCAAAAATAAGCTGGGGGATCGCCATCAGCACATCGACCACGCGACTTGCCAGTTGATCAAACCATCCGCTATAGATAGCAGCAAAGAGGCCAGTTAATCCACCGATTACAAACGCAAGAATCGTTGTGATGAAGGCAATGCCGACAGTGTTGCGTGCCCCAAACAAGAGCCGCGTAAGCATGTCTCGACCTAAGCCATCTGTCCCTAGAATAAATTGCTCACCCCAGACATCAAACTCCGGACCAACAATCTCCCTTTCACCATAAGGCGTCAGGACAGGGGCAAATATCGCCACAAAGCCGTAACTGAGAATAACCAGAATTCCGAATTTAGCCGTAATCGGAGCCTTTAAGACCTCCCGGAATACACCTTGCAGACGCGTACGTCGTGGTCGACTGATCTGCGGATCTAGCGGAGTTGCTTCTTCAGCCGTCATTTGGGGTGCAGCAGTCGGGGGTTGGTACAGATTGAGACAATATCGGCTGTCAGATTCAGCAGAATGTAGGTACCGGCAAAAATCATACTGCAGGCCTGGACAACTGGGATATCCCGGTTTGACACTGAGTCAACCATCAACTGACCAAGACCCGGGTAGATAAATACTACCTCGACAACAACAACACCAACGACCAGATAGGCAAGGCTTATGGCGATGATGTTGGCGATCGGCGCCCATGCATTAGGGAGGGCATGCTTAACAATGACTCGTAACTTTGGCATACCCTTCAGATGCGCCATTTCGATGTACGCGCTCGCCAGCAAGTTGATGATGGAGGCACGAACCATCCGCATCATGTAGGCGAGAATGACCCCCATTAGTGTGACAGCGGGAAGCGTCACTTGATGGAGTTTGTTAATAAACGACGTGTTCGCGTCGATATTAGAGAGACTAGGAAACCAGCCGAGTTTTACCGAGAAGTAGAGTATCAGCACATAGGCTGTGAGGAATTCAGGGGCCGATACAGCACCGAGGGTAACGACGTTCACCGATCGGTCGTAGATGCTGTTGCGATAAAGCGCGGCTAGGACGCCAAAAATCAATGCGAGAGGAACTGATACAGCGGCTGCTGTCAGGGCTAGAAAAAGAGTATTGGACAGCCTAAAGGTAATTAACTCTGCGATGTCCCGTCGGTTGGCAAGAGAAGTCCCGAGGTCGCCTTGCATGACACCTGCCCACCAGTCGATGTAGCGGATATGGGCAGGACGATCCAGACCCAATTCATGGCGCAAGGCGGCGACATTTTCAGGACTAGCGCCTTGGCCTAATAAAGCTTCAGCGATGTCTCCTGGCAGAAATTCGACTCCCACAAAAATAATAATCGATACCACAAATAGTGTTAGCAGCCCAAGGCCAAAGCGTTGCAACACCATTAGAAGGATTCTATTCATTGCTGTTCAGTGAATTAAGCGTCTTTGTTGCTGACATCAATGTAACGCAGAAAGAACAAACCTGCATATCGAGGTTACATCACCCGCACGTACCAAACCAAGCAATAAACAGGCATCAGTAAGTAACATGCTAAGGCGTAAGTGAAAAAATAAGCGGCCCGAAGGCCGCTTATTTGGTCAGTTAGGGAAAAACCCTCACGCTTTCCACCATCTTTTGAGGAAGTGACCGCCATCCATCTCCCAGCCACCACCGATCTGATCACCAACGCCAATCGTATCTCGAGTCGCAGCAACGTCGGTACCAAACGCTGGAATAATGGTTCCGCCTTCTTTGGAGATCACATGCTGCACTTCCTGATACATGGCGGTGCGCTTGGTCTGATCCAACTCACCCCGAGCAGCGACCACGAGTTCGTCCACCCGCGCGTTCTTGATGACTGTATCGTTCCAGGGAGAAGATGAGAGGTAAGCGATCGACAGGATCATGTCTTCGACCGGTCTGGCGCCCCAATAGCAGGTACAGAACGGTTTTACATTCCAGACGTTGTTCCAGTAACCGTCTTGGGGTTCCTGGACGATGTTGAGATTGACTCCAATCTTGCCCCAATGTTGCTGGAACAGTTGAGCGGCATCCATAGCGCCACCATAAGAGGTGTTTGATGCACTTAGATCGATCTGGACACCCTCATGACCAGACTTTTTCAGGTGATGCTTCGCTTTGTCCAGGTCATATTCCACTTTCAGGTCGGCATCGTAACTCCCGAATCCAGGGCCCAACGGCTGATCGTTGCCCATCGCACCGTATCCAAACAAGACTTTGTCGATAAATTCCTGTCTAGGCGTTGAAAGTTTCAGCGCTGTTCGGAAATCCATATTGTCAAAAGGCGTGACATCCATCCGCATGGGGTGCGTAAACGCCAGATTACTTGCGACATCAATAATGTTGACCCCTTTGACTTTCTTGAGGCGTGCAATACCTTTTAATGCGGGTCGGTTGATGACATCAACTGATCCACTGATGAGCGCACTTTGGCGGGCCGTATCATCTAGGATCGCAATGACTTCATGAGAGTCAGCCAGGGCGCCACCGTCTGGATGCCAAGCGTTGGGGTTACGCTCCAGAACGGTTTTTACGCCCGGATTGTATTCCTTCAGGAGGTAAGGCCCCGTCCCTGCATCGGATAATGATTCAGCGACACCATCTTTGGACGGCATGATATTGAAATGATAATCGGTAAAGAGCGCAGGGCAGTCGGCATTGCCGTCAGCCAATTCAACGATCACGGCGTTTCCGTCTACCCGTACATCGGAGATGCCGGAAAAAACACCTTTCGCGTATGAGGTTGAATCTTCACCGCGGTGCTTATTAATTGATGCAACGACGTCATCGGTTGTCAGCGACTTGCCATTGTGGAATTCGACACCTTGGCGGATATTGAACCGCCACACTTTGGCATCAGGACTCGCTTCCCAGCTTTCAGCCAGCGCCGGTTCCATGCTGTTGTCCTGGGCGACATTCACCAGGCTGTCACGGAACGCACGACTGATACAGATCATGTAAGTTGCGTTAAATAGGCCGCAGTCGAGCGAATCGCCAGTGTTCGCATCGTTCAGGCCGGACACCATATGACCACCTCTTTTTGGTGTGGCGGCAAGTGCACGGCCGGACCAAAGGGCGCTACCCATCGCGGTTGATAAGCCCATCGCACCGGCGAAAGCAAGAAAATCACGACGCGTGACCCGTGGATCAGTGAGCGCCTGTTTCAGGACGGTGTCCTGATGAATGATTTTCTCGATCTTTGAATGTTTCATCTAATCCTCCTTCAAGTTGTTTTAAGTGGTCGCATTTCGCGGGAACTACTTCCCAAAATGTGATCGCGCTATCCTAATACCATTGGCGGTCCGACGGCAACTGGACAGCTTCCGAAAAAGTATACGGTTTCCAGAATCATTAGAAACGATAAACTATTATGGCTGAGCGAGCAGGATACGGGTCAAGTCAGTATTTAGTCGCTAATTAAATCGTAGAACTATATGAAAATTAGGGCAATTCAAACCACGCCGCTATTGGTTCCCTATGCCCAGCCCTATTACTGGTCCCAGGGGGTCACGCGAGGGGCAGAGGTGTTACTGATCGAGATCCGCACTGAAAACGGATCCTTGGGGTTTGGGGAGTGTCTGGCAACACCTACCGCAAAGGGCGTTCAGGCCTTTGTCGAAGAGGCGGCAAGACATCTGTTGGGCCAATCTATCTTTGATCGGGAACGACTGATGACGCTTTGTTATCAGTCGTTGTTTCAGTTTCGTGGAAACTGCAGCGCACCGCGCTTTGGTGGGCAGGTGCTGGCCGGGCTGGAAATGGCGCTCTGGGATCTTCAGGGAAAAGCACTTGATCGGCCAGTTTATGAACTGTTGGGCGGCGCACAGCGGCAGTACGTTGAGTATTTTGGGTTTATTCAGGGCTCTGAACCTCGGGATCTCGCCCAGGATGCCGTGGCTCTGGTGCAGCAGGGTCATCGCACGATTTACTGCAAGGTGGGTCGCGGTGACGAACTTGATTTTGAGATAGTAAGACAGGTCCGCGCAGCGGTGGGTCCTGATATCCGTTTGCGCCTCGATCCAAACGAAGCCTGGGATACACTTTCGGCCATTCGGATGATCGAGCGCCTGAAAGCGTTTAACCCCGAGATGATCGAACAGCCTTGTGATCATCGCAGCCTGAGCGCCCTCAAACAGATCAAGGATGCAAGCCCTGTTGCCATTGCGGCGGATCAATGTGTCTTCAACGCGGTTGATGTTTGCCAGGTGACGCAAATGCAGGCAGCGGATCTCATCGTGCTTGGCCTGCACGAAACGGGCGGCATCGGCCCTCTTATGGAAGCGGCCGCCGCCGCCAAGATCGGCGGGCTTAATATCTGTCTTCATGGCCTGTACGAGACCGGCATCACGACGTGTGCGGCGCATCAGGCAGGGCTTGCGATTCCCAACTTGGACGACGCCAATCAATACATGAATCACCTGCTTACGTCGGATGTAATTGCCAGCCCGGATCTTTCGCTAAAGGACGCTAAACTCGGTTTGTTCGACGCGCCGGGTCTTGGATTTGAACTTGATGTTGATGCCGTGTCTGAAGCTGCGGCTCGGCATGCTGAGCATAGCGCGGCAACGGATGGCGCTTAGCGTGAGCGCTGCGCGCTTGAACTCATTGAAAAGGATAGCCCAGTGAAGATCTCCCGAATCCGCGTATTTCAGGTCGACCTGCCGATGAAGGAGGGTTCATACAGCTGGTCGACGCAGTCATTCTCGTCTTTTGACAGCACGGTAGTTCTGATTGATACCGACGAGGGTTTAACGGGTGCGGGAGAAAGCTGTCCGTTGGGACCGTCTTATCTGGCGGCATACGCCGAAGGGGTGCGTACCGGCGTGTCGGTGCTCGCTCCCGGCCTCATTGGCGAGGATCCCACTCAACTCGACAGGATCAATCTCAAAATGGACGAGCTGCTCAAGGGCCATCCTTACGTCAAGTCGGCAATTGACATGGCATGCTGGGATATCCTGGGTAAGGCCACGGGCATGCCGGTCTACCAGCTACTGGGCGGCAAACTCCAGGAGCGGGTGAAGCTTTTCAAGGTCGTGGCGCGCGCCGATCCGGAACTCATGGCAGAGCGTTTTGTTGAATACCGTGACTCGGGGTTTGATCATTTCCAGATCAAGGTCGGAGAACATCCTGAGACCGATATAGAGCGTTTCAAACGAGTGCTTGCCCAGATGCAGCCTGGTGATGTGGTGGATGCGGATGCCAACACCGGATGGAAACAGCATGAAGCCCTGCGCGTCGTTAGTGCTGTTCAGCAGATGTTCCGCGAGCGGCAATTGTCCTGCTTTATTGAGCAGCCCTGCCTCAGTTACGAGGAGTGTCTCGCGGTACGCCGACACACAGATCTGCCATTCATTCTGGATGAGTGTATGGACGGATTACCGATTCTGTTGCGGGGATACCGGGACAACGCGATGGATCTCATCAATCTAAAGATCAACCGGATGGGAGGTCTCACCCGAGCGCGGCAAGTGCGCGATCTTTGTGTTCATCTGGGTATTGTCATGACCATAGAAGACAGTTGGGGAGGAGAGATTGCGACCTCTGCGATTGCACATCTGGCGCAGTCGACACCGCCGGCATTTCATTTCCAGTCGTCCGCATTCCACGAATACGCGAGTATCGCGATTGCTAACGGCGGCCCGCAGGTTGCAGATGGCCACATGACCGCGCCGTCAGAGCCCGGGTTGGGGGTCGAGCCTCTGATGGATATCCTCGGTGATCCGGTGTGCGAGTTTCACTAGCGCAAAAGCGACATCGGGTCTTCTAACCCGGGCATCGTATCGCTCACAATAGCGACCTGCGAAGTACTGACTATTTATTAAAGGCATCACCATGGCTCAACAGCACGATCAGAAAAACAGAAAGACCCGCACCCTGGCGGTACATGCGGGCGAGGCACCAGATCCGGTTACCCGGGCGTCTGCCCCCAACATCGTGATGTCGAGCACATTTGTACTCGATGAACCAGTGGGTTTTTCCGCCTACGATATTCCTGAAGAAGCCCCGTTTATCTACAGTCGATGGCGTAACCCGACGGTTAAGCAGTTGGAAGACAAAATGGCAGTCCTCGAGGAGGCCTCGGCATGCCGATGTTTTGCCTCGGGTATGGCGGCAACCTCGGCTGTGCTTTTCAGTGTACTGAAGTCAGGGGATCGTCTCGTCATGAGTGACGCCAACTATCCGGGCACAGCAGAACTTGCCCGCAATGACCTTGGTCGGATGGGCGTGGAGGTGGTGACGGCGAATTTCTCTGACCTGGATGCGCTCGAGCAGGCGGTAACGCCTGAGACGGTGTTGGTCTGGGGAGAGACACCTGCCAACCCGACCATGCGGATCACAGATATCGCTGCCGTGGCCGAAATTGCTCACCAGCGTGGCGCCCGACTGGCGATTGATTCGACTTTTGCCTCACCCATCGCAACCCGCCCGATGACCTTGGGCGCGGATTACGTTATTCATTCGTTGACCAAGTACTGCTGCGGTCATGGCGATGCCATGGGTGGCGCGGTGCTGGCTTCGGAAGAACACATGCGCGCCATTGAGACGGATGGCCAGATTCATGTAGGCGGCGTAATGAGCCCCTTCAATGCGTGGCTGATCAACCGGGGACTGGCGACGCTGCCGTTACGAATGCAAGCACACGAGGCCAACGCGATAGCTGTGGCACAGTTTCTTGAGGCGCATCCCAATGTGACGAAGGTGCTCTATCCAGGTCTTGCCAGTCACCCGCATCACGACCTTGCGAAAAAGCAGATGGACAATTTTTCCGGGATGCTGTCCTTTCAGGTCGATAAAGGCGCTGATCTCGCACAGGAGATGATGTCGAATCTTGAGGTGATCCATTATGCGGTCTCCCTTGGACATCATCGGAGTCTGATCTGCTGGATGGGAACGGATGACCTGATGGCATCGAGTTACGGCCTTTCAGGCGAGCAACTGGCTGCCTATCGGGAATTTGCCGGAGATGGGGTGTACCGCCTTTCGGTCGGACTGGAAGATCCTGATGACCTGTGCGACGATCTAGCTCGGGTTCTTGGATAGCACATACCGGATTCGATCATGAGTTCATTTCCATCAGCACAGCCTGCCTCGGCATTTGCTGCTTCGGCACTTAAAGCACAGACGGCACTCGACAATGGACCCGGCGCTCACCGGATTGGATTGATCGCACTGGCGAGCGATTACGTGGTGGAGCGTGACTTCATGAACATGCGTCCCAGTGATGAGGTCGCGGTCTTTGTTTCACGCGTGCTTAACGTCAATCCCTGCACGGTTGAGAACCTCAGGACAATGGGTCCGCGACTCGCGGATGCTGCTTCGCTGATTATTCCGGACGGTCGGCTCGATGTGATGGTCTATTGTTGTACTTCGGGCACCACGGCCATGGGATACGACACGGTTGCTGACAGTATTCACACCGCTCGGCCGGGGATACCGGTTATCACGCCGATTACCGCTGGATTGAGGGCCCTCAGGCAGTTCAATGCCGAGCAGATTGCGGTGCTGACGCCCTACACCGATGACGTCAATGAGTCTCTGGTGGGTTACATCGAGGAGCACGGGCCGCGCGTCAGCGCGACAACGAGCTTTCATTTTTCTGATGACAACGATATGGCGCGTATTCCGCCGGAGGCCATCATCAGCGCGGCAAAGGAGGCAGATCGGGAGGATGCCGACGCGCTCTTTATCTCCTGTACGGCCATCCGCGCCGTGGACGTGGTCGACGAGATAGAACGGATCCTGAATAAGCCTGTGGTTTGCGCTAATCAGGCGCTCTTCTGGGAAGCCGTGCGCACTGCAGGCTACACGGCACCGATCATGGGTTATGGCCAGCTACTGACGATGGACCTGTTGTAGCGCCGGCTGTCGCTAAAGCCGCCTCGTCCCAATACGCTCTTGGACGGTTCTTTCCTTACCGACGCGCAACTGGCGAAATACCACGAAGTCGGTTTCGTGGTACCGGATTTTCGACTGAGCGAGGCTGCTTTGACCAGAATTCGCGCGGCGCACAGCCGGTTTATCGAGCGCTACCCGGCGTTTTCGGATTACTGCCCGGCACTGCTCCCTCTGGAGTCAGATTTTCTGGAATTTGCCCGCGACGAGACCATTCTGAACATGGTTGGACAGGTGCTCGGCAACGATTTTGCGCTGTGGAATTCAAGTTTTTTCGCCAAACCCGCTCGGGTAGGGGCCCGTACGCCCTGGCATCAGGATGGTGAGTACTGGGCGATGCGGCCTCTGGCAACCTGCACGGTCTGGATGGCTATTGATGACGCGACACGCGAAAACGGATGTCTTCGGGTTATTCCGGGGTCGCATAAAGGTAAGAGAGTTCGGCAACATCAGACCAACAATGCGCCCGGTCTTTCTTTGAATCAGGAACTTGCTCAAAATGAGTTTGAAGAATCAGATGCGGTGGACATGGTGATGCAAGCAGGGCAGATCTCTCTGCATGATGTGTATCTCGTCCATGGCTCTGAACCGAATCTATCGGATCATCCGCGCCGCGGCATGACCCTAAGATTCATGCCCACGAGTTCCTACTATGACAGGGAGATAGAGCAGGAGCAGAACGCGTCGAGCCTGTACCCATCGCTTGATGCGCAAGAGTTGAGAAATTTCCAAAGGGTGCCGCTCTATCTGATGCGCGGTGCTGATCTTTGCGGGCGCAACAGTTACGCAGGCAGTTTCTCAGAGCAGGGCGACTTTAGGAGGAGCGATGAAACTGGATGAAATTTATACCAAGGCGCCGACGGTTCTTGATCAGACCCAGCGCGAGCATTACTACGACCAGGGTTATCTTGTTTTTCCTTCGCTGATCGACACCGAAGCGTTAACCCCCCTGCGGACCGCTGCGGACCGTATTGTTGAAAAGACCCGCGAACTCACAGAGCCTTCCAAAGAAATTGATCTGGAAAACGATCACACTGCAAAGAACCCCCGATTAAGACGTGCTGCATATCTTGATGACCTGGATTTTGAATTTTGGGGAATCTGCACGGATTCGGTGATCCCGGATATCGCGGCCGATCTTTTAGGACCCAATGTCCGGTTTCGGGAGATCATGCTGAATTTCAAATGGGCGGGCGGTGGTGCCGAGGTGAAATGGCATCAGGATCTTGTCTTTTATCCCCATACGCATTCGGGCACCCTGCAATTTCTGTTGTTTCTTGAAGATGTGACTGCAGAGCAAGGACCGCTTGAACTTTATCCCGGTAGCCACCTGGGTCCGATATTCGAGCACTACGACAGCCAAGGTGTGTGGACCGGAGCTGTTCGGGAGCAAGATCTCGCGGGCGTCGGGCCAGATCGCCCGATTGCCGTCACGGGTCCTGCAGGCACGGTAAGCGTGCATCATAGCCGGACAATTCACGGTTCCGGACAGAACCAGAGCAGCCAGGGTCGCCCCGTCCTGGTGCTCACCTACAGTGCGGCAGACGCCATTCCGTATACCGCGCCCGCGTATCCGAGTTCACGCTATGGGGTATTGGTTCGGGGAGAAGAGCCGGGCTACGCCCACCACGAGGAATTGTATGTGCCGATGCCGCCCGACTGGTCGGACGGATATACCTCTATATTTGCGCATCAGGAAAAATAGGCGCAGTCCTAGCGGCCCAGCCTTCCGGATGTGATCTGACAAAAGGAAACAACGATGAGAGATAACCCGATTCATCCGACAGTGGATTTTGAGCAGGACGGCGTACAGCACGGATTTTTGAAAGTGCCGTATTCGGGGGACGATTCCGCCTGGGGCGCCGTCATGGTGCCGGTAACGGTGATCAAGAACGGTAGCGGTCCTACAGCAATTCTGACCGGCGCCAATCACGGCGATGAGTACGAAGGTCCGATTGCGCTCTGGGGCATGACTCATACGCTGAGTGCCGATGAGGTCAGTGGCCGGGTGATCATTGTGCCAGCGATGAACTATCCCGCCTTTAAGGCTGGAAAGCGTACTTCCTGGATCGATGGCGGTAACATGAACCGAGTGTTTCCTGGAGACGCTGAGGGCACGATTACCGAGATCATTGCCGACTATTTTTCCCGCACCTTGCTGCCCATGGCCGAAGTGGTGATCGACATCCACTCAGGCGGCAAGACCATGGAGTTTCTGCCGTTCGGGGCAGCCCATATTCTGGATGACAAGGATCAGCAGGCGAGATGTGTTGCCGCAGTTCAGGCCTTCAACGCGCCTTACACCCTGATGCTGCTGGAGCCCGATGCCGTCCATCTGTATGACACCGCGGCGGAGAATCAAGGCAAGGTTTTTGTCAGCACGGAACTTGGCGGTGGCGGATCAGCAAGTGCGACCACGGTGAATATTGCACGGCGTGGAATCACCAACGTACTCAAGCACGCCGGGATTCTCTCCGGAGAACCTGAAAGCGGCCCTTCGGTTAATCTCGATACGATGAATCCGGACTGCTTCATTACCTCAGAGCATCGAGGACTCATTGAGATGCGTCATGACCTCGGGGCAGAGATAAAAAAAGGCGATCTCCTGGCCGTTGTTTACGATACCGATCGGACTGGTACCGCGCCCGTGGAATACCATTCAAAAGTAGACGGACTCTTCATGGGAAGACACTTCCCCTGTCTGATTCGTCCCGGGGATTTTCTGGCCGTTATCGCAGCCACCGTCGACTGATCGGAAACTCTATCCACCTCGCTTTTATCCGAGCCGAAAGACATGCAATACACCAAACCTTTTCAAAAAGCGGAATACGACCGTCGGATTGCACAGACCAAACAGAGCATGGCAGATAAGGGATTTGATCTCATCATCTGTCAGGACCCGGCAAACATGAACTGGCTGACGGGATTCGACGGCTGGTCTTTTTACACACCCCAAGCGGTATTGCTGCATCTCGAAGAGGACGCACCCATCTGGTTCGGCCGGCCGCAGGATGCCAAAGCGGCCCACATTACGACTGATATTCCACCTGAGAATATCACCACCTTCTCAGAAACCCTGATCCATCATCCCACTGAGCATCCTTACGACGATCTCGCCACGCTGATTGATCAGCGGGGCTGGGGGAGTCAGCAGATCGGTGTGGAACTGGACGCTCATTACTACACGGCCCGCGCCCATGCGCATCTGGTGAAGGGACTGCCCAACGCGACGCTGGCCGATACCGAGCAGTTGGTGAACTGGGAACGTCTGGTGAAGTCCGAAGCGGAACTCGTCTATATGCGTGAAGCCGGTGAGACGGTTAGCGCAGTGATGAACCGAGCCATTGCCAAGGTTGCGCCGGGTGTACCGGAATACGAGATCATCGCCGAGGTGTATCACGCACAGGTGATGGGCGTGGACGGTCGCTATGGAAACTACTCAAGCCTGTGTCCACTGATTCAGGTTGGAGAGGGGACCAGTACGCCCCATCTCACCTGGTCAGAGCACCCGCTGCCCGATGACACCCTGGTGATGATGGAACTCGGTGGTGCTCGTCATCATTACCAGGCTCCGCTGACCCGTACGTTGTATCTTGGCAGTCCGCCTGCCGAGGTCACAAAACTGACCGAGACCATTGTCGAAGGCGTGGACGCGGCTCTGGAGATTGCGCGGCCGGGTGCCACTTGTGAGGAAGTTGAGGCCGTGTGGCAAAAAGTACTTAACCGTAACGGTTATCACAAGGAAAGCCGGGTGGGTTATTCGATCGGCGTCAATTATCCGCCGGACTGGGGGGAGCGCACCGCAAGTTTGCGCCCGGGTGATGCCACCGTGCTGCAAAGTGGCATGTGTTTTCATTTTCAGTCCGGCGTCTGGCTTGAGGCGATTGGCGCCGCGGTGTCGGAACCCTTCGTGGTGACCGAAAGCGGGGGAGAGCGTCTTTGCAGTGCGCCCCGCGAACTGATTGTTATCAACTGAGTAGTATCTGCCTGGCTCATGA
>JABJIU010000026.1 GCA_018661145.1 Pseudomonadota bacterium
ATCCCCCGCTTTCCCCCGTAGGGCGTATGCGGTATTAGCCCGGATTTCTCCGGGTTGTTCCCCTCTGTTGGGCAGATTCCTACGGGTTACTCACCCGTCCGCCACTCGTCGGCACCAAGGTCACCCCGAAGGGATCCCAGCGGTCCGTTACCGTTCGACTTGCATGTGTTAGGCCTACCGCCAGCGTTCAATCTGAGCCAGGATCAAACTCTCCAGTTCAAGATTGTTTCCTTCGGACAAAGCAAAGCTTCGTCTTCAGGAGTGCCTCTTTTTTATCCGGATTTGCATCCAGATAAAATTAAGACACGTTACTGTTGTTCGGAATTAGACGCAAAAGCGCCCACACAATCTGCCTGTAAATTGTTAAAGATCGGGGCGCGCCCAAGAGGGTTTGCCCGGAGAGGCCGCGATTATACATAGTCAAGCTATGGGAGGAAAGAGATTTTTCGCATAATTTGGGGTTTTCTTTCGCATCCTGTTGAGAATCTCTTAAGCAGGCAACCCTGCCGCCTGAGACGACGACCCGAAAGCAGCCTATTCCCGCGGCCAGACGGCATCAGTACCAGCCCGAAACTATTCAACGATAATTTTGGCAATCCGGCGTTTACCTACCTGCAAAACCCCTTTTGTCCCGGATGGGAGGACGGCTTTGGCATCTTTGAGTCTCTCACCATCGAGGCGGACGGCGCCCTGCTTTACCAGACGCATGGCTTCCGAAGTGCTGCTTGAAAGTCCTGCTTCTTTGATTACTCTTGCAATCCCGATGCCCTCACCTCCCGATAAGAGTGTTTTCTCGTCGAGATCTTCTGGTATGCCACCTTGGGAAAAACGCTCAACAAAACGCTGCTGGGCCTTCTTGCCGTCTCCGGCTGAATGAAAGCGGTCCACAATTTCCCGGGCGAGTTCGAATTTCACGTCCCGTGGATTCGAACCCGAGGCAACTGCTTTTTGAAGTTTTTCTATATCCGTCAGTGACTTGAAACTGAGCAGTTCGAAATAGCGCCACATCAAGTCGTCTGAAATCGACATAAGCTTGCCGAACATGTCATCGGGTGCATCGGTAATGCCGACAGTATTCCCTAGAGACTTCGACATTTTCTGGACTCCGTCGAGCCCTTCAAGCAGTGGCAGCGTAATCACTATCTGACTGGGTTGGCCGTATTGTTTCTGTAGCTCACGACCTACCAGCAAATTGAATCTCTGATCCGTGCCGCCCATCTCGACATCTGTCTCGAGCGCAACCGAGTCATAACCCTGCATTAGCGGGTAGAGAAACTCGTGGATGGCAATCGGCTGGCCGTTCTTGTAACGCTTTGAGAAGTCATCCCGCTCAAGCATCCGCGCCACTGTATGCCTCGCTGCCAACCGTAGGATGCCCTCAGCGCCGAGTTCGTTACTCCATCGGGAGTTGAATTCGACCTGAGTCTTATCTGGGTCGAGAATCCGAAACACTTGCGCCTTGTAGGTTGTTGCGTTGGACTCGATCTCCTCAGCCGTGAGCGGCGGACGGGTCACATTCTTGCCGCTGGGATCGCCGATCATTCCAGTGAAATCACCAATTAAAAACACCACCTCGTGCCCCAGTTCCTGGAACTGACGCATCTTGTTGATGATGACCGTGTGTCCCAGGTGTAAATCAGGAGCCGTAGGATCGAATCCCACCTTGATCCGCAACGGCCGGTTCAAAGCGAGACGCTCGAGCAGCTCCTCCTCAAGAAGAATCTCTTCGACCCCGCGCTTGAGCTCGGCGAGCACGTCTTTAAATTTATTCTTGTCGTTGCTTGCGGCCATGAACAGCAAATTCTAACCGAGCCCCCGATTCTTTCGCTGACTAGCTTAAGGGAAGAAAAGGCGCCGGCATCAATCACTGGCCTCTGACATCGAAAATCGGGCTACTTGTCGTAGTCTTTATTGGGCGATTGCTGCCAACTCTCAAGCACAAACAGAAGCGAAACAATCATCGGGTTAAAAGAAAAGGCGTGACTAAGCACTCCCTAGAATGTCTTTCCCCTGTTTTGAGGACTGCACTTCGCCATCGGGAAATTGGGAAGTTTTAAGACCGGCCTAATCAATTGAACTATTTAAGCACGGGCTTAAAGGATTCTTTCTAACCTAAGAATTGACTTTAAGTGTGCATTACAAATTATTTTGACGAATCATTAAGGTGCAGGTAAATTACCGTGCTTCTAGAAGCGCCAACAGCGCTTTTTTCTTGTCTTCCTATGATTCACAAGAAAACACCCACGTTCGGTAAGGATCTCCGCTACCTTTCCCGTCGCTCCACAACGGGGAAAAGCCGGGTATTCGGACGCCCCTCTCACTGGCTAGCAACCCTTTTTATTGCAGTCGCGATTGGTATCTGGCTGGGCAGTTCTCCAGGCGCCGCTGTCGAACGCTCTTCTCCAACACTTAAGAAGCAGATCGAATTAGTACTCGAGCAGGATCCGATTCCTGCTTCAGAGACCGAGATCGGAACCGGCGTCAGCCAACTACCGTCGATCGAAGGTTTTCAGGGTGTTGTTGCGATCAAGAAATCCGTGCCCGCTTTTGAGATAGCCTCACTACCCGCTAGTGCAACCGAAGAAATGAGCGAACTTGCAGAGCAGGATTCCAATGTTGCTTCAACTGGGTCAGAGCTCTCAAAGACTCAGGTTCAGCCTTTCGTAGTCAAAGCCGATTCTGTAGCTAATGTCGTTAGAGACTCTGTAATTGATGCAACAGAACTTAGCCCATCAGACGCGCACTCTTCGGATTTGCCATCTGAAGACGTCCCCTGGGAATCCATACAGATTCAAAGCGGCGATTCCCTGGTGGGTATTTTCAAGCGGATGGATCTTGATATTGCTCAGGCAATTCAGATAAGCAAGATGCCAGAGGCGAAATCACTGACCAGCCTGAGAACCGGGCCCTATTTAAAGATTCAGCGCAATAGCGGGACACTCCATGCACTGCAGTACCAACCGAATATCAGGACCTTTCTTCATGTTACCGCCCAGGATGAGGTCTTTGTCACCAAAACGATCGAGCGTGCATTCAAATCACACGAGCGCGAGGTTACTGCGGAGATTACAGATTCCCTGTACCAGAGCGCCCTTCGCGCAGGACTTCCAGAATCGGTTATCTATCGGGTCACCCAAATCTTCCAATGGGAAATCGATTTTGGTCGTGACGTAAAACGCGGCGACAAACTCACTGTGATCTATGAGGAGCGCTCCCTGGATTCTCAAAAAGTGGGGAACGGGCCGGTTCTGGCAGTGCGCCTTGAGAACGATGGTGTCAGTCGTCAGGCAATCCGCTATGTTAATTTGGATGGAAGCGCAACTTATTACACGCCTGAGGGTGAGAGCTTGCAGCGCGCGTTCCTGCGTACCCCGGTACCGGGCCGAGGTGTCACCTCTGGCTTCTCGTATAACCGTCTGCATCCAATTCTTAAAGTGCGCCGACCTCACCTGGGCGTGGATTACGGCGCGCCACGCGGAACGCCGGTCGTAGCTACCGCTGACGGAAAGGTGATCCGCGCTTCACGCAAGGGCGGCTATGGCAAAACCATTATCCTTCGGCACGGGCAGGACTATCGGACACTTTATGCACATCTTTCGCGCTATGCGAAGGGAGTTCGAAAAGGAAAATGGGTCAAGAAAGGTCAGATAATTGGATACGTGGGATCAACAGGTCTCTCAACAGGCCCGCACCTACATTATGAAGTTCATGTCGCCGGGAAGGCCCGTAATCCTCAGTCTCTTGATCTGCCTCGGACCGCATCGGTTCATCGCAAGGAAAAGGCGAATTACCTCGAACATGCAAAGGTCTGGCTGAACCGCCTCGACAAAGCGTATCCGCCCGCCTGAAGCCTTTCGGCACCCCGTCCCGATGTCTCCAATCTTCATCGGTCTAATGTCCGGCACAAGTGCCGATGCTATAGATGGTGTTGCGGTTTCATTCGATCAGGATGAAGTAAGAATTCACGCAACCCAGTCCGATCCCATGTGTGCGACGCTACGTTGCCGAATTACTGACATCATGCAGGGGCGCAACGATGATCTTGATTCGCTCGCTGCGCTCGACATCGATCTGTCAAACGCTTTTGCGGAGTGTGCGGTAAAACTTGCTACCCAACTCAAGGCATCACCGCTGGCGATTGGTTGTCACGGCCAGACTGTACGGCATCGTCCGGAAAGAAGATTTACCGTGCAACTGGGCAGCGGAGCAGTTATCGCGACTCGGAGCGGAATCCCAACGGTAACGGACTTTCGGTCTGCAGATATCGCCCTTGGCGGCCAAGGGGCGCCGCTGGTCCCAGCGTTTCATTGCGACGTCTTCGGGTCAAAAGAAGAAGACCGGGCAATCGTCAATATCGGCGGCATCGCCAACGTTACCCTCCTCCCAAAGAACGGTGGGGTAAGTGGTTTTGACACCGGCCCGGGCAATACCCTGCTCGACCTCTGTTACCGTAGACATTGGGGGGGCCAATGGGACACCGATGGCGCCTGGTCGCTCACGGGCGAGGTGAGTCACACGCTGTTGGCGCGACTACTTGCAGACGAATACTTTTCCAGACCGGCACCAAAATCAACCGGCCTAGAATACTTCAGCCCTGACTGGCTCGCCAAGAGCTTGATCGGGAACGAACGTCCACAGGACCTGCAGGCCACTCTTCGCGAACTGACCGCGACGGGAATCGCAACCGCCATCAACGAAGAACTGCCGAAGGCCCGTGCTGTTTATCTTTGTGGCGGAGGAGCTCGGAACAGTGCCCTTAAACAGGCTATCGATGTATTGATTCCCAATACAAAGGTGGCAAGTACGATGGAACTTGGTATCGATCCCGGATGGGTAGAAGCCTGCGCCTTCGCCTGGCTTGCGCGCCAGCGTCTAGAAGAAAAGCCGGGTAATCTGCCTTCTGTTACCGGCGCAAACCGTGCGACCGTTCTGGGCGCACTGCACCTGCCCTAAGGTTGGCGCTGACTTTCCCAGGCGAGCGTTAGATTCCGAACGAGGCGCCGCAGCCGCAAGTGGTCGCGGCGTTAGGGTTGTTGACAACAAAACGGGTTCCCATAAGGTCATCGATAAAGTCGACCTCGGCCCCGGAGAGATACTGAAGGCTAAGCGGATCTACTACCAACTTGACACCGTCACGATCGAATTCCATATCATCTCCTGTAGTTGCTTCCTCAAACTG
>JABJIU010000010.1 GCA_018661145.1 Pseudomonadota bacterium
TACCGAGATGCCATGGTCTATACCCCCGCAGGCCTTTGTGGTGGACCGAGCATGTGTGATGCGCTCGCTGAACTTGCTCGGCAGGTGCCGGTGCCAGGCAATCAGCCGGACGGCGACTTCTATTGCGCTATTGCCGATAGTCTTAACAGCGCCTATGCGCATCGGCTTAACCGGATGGGCGACAGCCCAGATGGCAAGACGCCCGGCTGCACGACCCATCTTAATGTCACTGATCGGCACGGCAACGTCGTCGCGTTAACGCAAACGCTCCTTTCAGTATTCGGGTCACGATTGCTGCTGCCGGATACTGGAGTTCTCATGAATAATGGCATCATGTGGTTTGATCCCACCCCCGGACGGCCGAACTCTCTCGCACCGACGAAGCAGCCGTTGAGCAATATGTGTCCGACGATTGTGAAACTGCCATCGGGCGTGACGTTCGCCGTGGGAGCATCCGGAGGTCGACGGATTGTTTCGTCTTGTATGCAGCTGATCGCGCTGATGACCGACTTTGATATGGACCCAGAGCAGGCCATGCACCAGCCCAGGATCGACGTTGGCGGTTCTGATCACGTGCTCGCAGATACCGCCCTGGATGAATCGATCAAGACCACTTTGGAACAGCGCTTTGAAAACTTCACGACGGCCCAGCATGGTGTTTACCCCAGTCTTTTCGGATGCCCTTCTATTGCAAGCGTTGAGCCAGGTGGCGGTCGTTCCACGGGCGCAGCGTTCGTCACTTCCCCGTTGGCAGCCGCGGTGAGTGAGTAGGCTCTGCACTAGCGTGCACTGAGGCAAGGGCAAGGTTCCGTCTGCATCATGTCGCCAAGTGAGACCCCTGTTCGCGGGACCCGCCTCGTCGCAGGCGAAGGCCCGCTCGAGATCGAAGATGGTGTTTTTGAACTCTGGCCCGGGTTTCTTGGGAACTTGGAAGCGTCATCGTACTTGGCAGCGCTTCGGAACAAGATCGACTGGCATACACCCAGGGTCTTCGTGTATGGGCGGTGGGTTGATTCACCGCGTCAGTCGGCCTGGTACGGCGATAACGGAGCGGTCTACCGCTACTCCGGAACCGTGAACCAGCCCAACCCGTGGCTGCCGGAACTGGACGACCTGCGGGAGCAGTTGAATCAGTTCTGTGCGAGCAGGTTCAATAGTGTTCTTGCAAATCATTACCGTTCAGGAAAAGACAGCATGGGATGGCACAGTGATGATGAAAAAGAGCTTGGTGCTGATCCTGTGATTGCTTCCGTCAGTCTTGGCGGTGCACGACGGTTTCTCCTGCAGCATCGACGCCGCAAAGATTTGCCGATCCACGAGATTGTTATGGAAAATGGCTCTTTGCTGGTCATGCGCGACGGCAGCCAGCAGGCCTGGCGCCATAGCGTGCCTAAGACCCGCCTAACCGTTGCGCCCAGAATTAATCTCACCTATCGTCACGTTATTGCAACCACAGAGGCTACCGGTGTCACTTAGTCCGGCCAGCAAGCAGGATCAGTCGCCACGGTCGTGAGCGACCCTCCATCAATGGATCAACACGAGATCGCACAAGACTATCGACCGCTCGCAGAAACGATGCGGCCGCAAAGTCTTGATCAGTTTGTCGGCCAGAGCCAACTAGTGGGCGAGGGCGCAGGCCTTCGTCAGGCGCTGCTTGCCGGGCGGATCCATTCGATGGTGTTATGGGGTCCTCCAGGAACCGGCAAAACGACCCTTGCGAGGATGGTAGCGCAATATTGTGACGCCCGATTTGAAGTGCTCTCGGCCGTTACAGCAGGGATTAAGGATGTTCGGGAGGTGGTTGCCCGTGCCAAGGCGCTACCTGGAAAACTGGTGTTGTTTGTGGATGAGGTCCACCGCTTCAACAAAGCGCAGCAGGACGGCTTTTTGCCTCATGTAGAGGATGGCACGTTGATTCTCATTGGAGCGACTACGGAGAATCCCTCGTTTGAACTCAATAACGCGCTGTTATCACGCCTTCGGGTCTACGTGTTAAAGCCATTGGAGTACGATGATCTTAAGGAGTTGCTGGATCGGGCGCTCGACGACGTTGAACGGGGATTGGGCAGTCTGCGACTTTCAATCCCGGAAGATGCTCGCCGGCAGTTGATAGATGCCGCGGATGGCGATGCCCGCCGGCTTTTGAATCTAATGGAGATTGCTACGCAGTTTGCCCAGAGCACGGACGACGGCTGCATTCTGCCAGATGAAACGCTCCCGGAGATTATTGGCACCCCGTTGCGGCGTTTCGATAAAGGCGGAGATCTTTTTTATGATCAGATTTCTGCGCTGCATAAATCGATGCGTGGAACAGATCCAGACGCGGTGCTCTATTGGTTTTGCAGGATGATTGACGGTGGCTGTGACCCGCGATATATCGCGCGACGTGCGATCAGAATGGCGAGCGAAGACGTGGGTAACGCCGACCCTCGAGCGCTCACGCTTACTCTTGATGCCGCCGAGAGTTATGAGCGTTTGGGCTCACCGGAGGGAGAACTGGCACTGGCACAGGCTCTTGTTTACCTGGCTTGCGCGCCAAAGAGCAACGCTGTGTATAAAGGATTCAACGAAGCGACCAAGGCAGCAAAAGAGACCGGGACCCAGGAAGTTCCCCCGCATCTTCGCAATGCGCCGACACGGCTTGCGAAAGAACTCGGTCACGGTGAAGGGTACCGATACGCTCATAATGAGCCTGATGCCTATGCCCAGGGTGAGACCTATTTGCCGGAGTCCTTGATTGGTCAACAGTATTACCATCCGGTAGATCAAGGCCTCGAGATCAAGATTCGCGAGAAACTTGAGCGTCTTCGAAAAAAAGGTGGATCAATCGATGACCGCTGACCGCACTCGTCTGGTCAGGATGTTGCCCACGGATCGCTCCTTAAGTCTTGGCGAGCTCGCGAACGCCACGCAAATAGATGAAGCCACTGTCACTGTATTGTTGCAACAGCTCGAGCAGGACGGTTTGCCGTTGCACAAGGAGAGTGATACCCGCTACAGACTTCTGGAGCCGGTTCTTCCCATCGATGTGAGTGATCTTGTGGGGCAACTTGAGAGAGCAAGCTTTGCTTTTGCGCGCCAGGCTGTGGTGCTGGATACGGTGGATTCAACCAGTGACTGGCTTAGCCGGGAACAACAAGCAGGTAGGGATATTCATGGTAAGGCCTGTATCACGGAATTCCAGAGTGCGGGCCGTGGCCGCCGGGGAAGAAGTTGGCAAGGTTCGCCGTACTGTCACCTGATGCTCTCGATAGGATGGCACTTTCAAAAAGAAGCCGCCGAGATGACAGGTTTGAGTCTTTCTATCGGCGTTGCAGTTGCCGACTGCCTCAAGGAACTCACTGGGGTGCCGGTTGGGTTAAAGTGGCCGAACGATCTTTGGTATCGGGATCAAAAACTTGGAGGGATTCTGGTTGATCTCAATGCCTCTTCTGGAGGCTCTACCTTTGCAGTCGTGGGAATTGGGATTAACCTGCGCGAACCCAGCTTCAATCAGTTCGATCCCGGCCAACCTGTTACGGATCTTTCCAGCAATACCGGGGGCGATCTTCCCCCGCGCACAACAATCATCGCGTCTGTGCTTGGCGCAATAGCAAATGTGCTGGATCGATTTCACCCGCATCAGTTTCTGCCAGACCAAGACCGCTTCAATGCATTGGATGTCTTTGCAGGGCGTAAGGTTCGCACGGAATCAAAAGGAAAACGCCTGCAGGGCGTCGGAGCGGGGGCCGACCGGTTGGGGCGTTATTGCGTTCACTGTGCGGACGGCGTGGTGGAAACGATAAACTCCGGGGATATCAGCCTGTCATTGGCTGACTGAATCTCTTTATTATCGCGTCACAATATGCCGACCCCAAGCTCCTGTCTCCTGATTGATCACGGAAATAGCCGTATCAAGTGGGCACTGACCACCGCGGCTGACATGACTGTGGGGCAGGCGATTGATTACCGTGACGAAGAAACAGATTTCAGTTCCTGGGAGAAACTCAACACGGTACAAAGAGTCCTGGTGAGTAACAGCGCTGGCCCTAAAGCATTTGCGTACCTCGTGAACCGTTGCCAAAAACAGTGGCAACTCAATCCCGAACCATTGCAAGCCAAGCCGGAACAGTGTGGCGTCATCAACAGTTACCTTGAGCCTCAGACGCTGGGTGCTGACCGATGGCTTGCGCTCATTGCAGCGCGACAGATTTATCAGGGTTCTCTTGCGGTCATTGACTGCGGGACCGCGGTGACATGCGACGCACTGTCAAAGGAGGGTGTTTTCCTCGGGGGTGTGATCAGTGCCGGGCCAAAGATTGCGGCCGATGCGTTGGTCAAAAAGGCAGCGCATCTTGATCTTGACGAAATGCATTACCCCGGGCCGTTTAATACGGATACGGCGAGTGCGGTCAGTGCTGGCAGCCTGATATTCACGGTGGGTGGTATAGAAAAAGTGCTGAATGAATTCAGGTCAAAACTTGGAGACGAGATTCGTGTTTTGATGACCGGAGGGTGGGCAGACACTCTGGCACCGTTGATAGATCTTGACGCGGCGGTGTATCCTGATCTCGTGTTGCAGGGAATTCAGTTTGCCGCCGGAGAAGAATCATGAGAGGGCTGTTGGCATTGCTGGTTCTTGCGAATATCGGCTTGTATCTGTGGGCCACGCAGTTGTCCCCAAAGGCGGAGTTAGGCTTGCCGGAAGCACAGGCGGGACACAATCTCGAGGCCATGGAACTGACCTCCGAGCAATCGATCGTTATGGGTGCCACAGTCGGCTGTCTTCGGATCGGACCTTTTTCCACTCAGCAGACGCTGAGTCATGGTCGCCGCATCCTGGTCAACAAAGGCTATGGACTGGCGCAGCAGCGCACTGCAGTACGGGAGGTGCATGCCTACCAGGTATTGGCAGGCCCGTTTCTTTCGGACATTACCCGGGATAATGCCCGAATGAGTCTTCAGGATGCCGGGATCAGTACCGGTGACCTGGCGTTTGGAGATGAAAAAATGCTTTTGTTGGGTGACTATGCGCGAAAGGCGCAGGCAGAAAAGCTTGCCTCTGGCCTGGCTTCGCTAGAGCTTCCCTTGATTGTCAAATTGCAGGCACGAACCCTTGGACCCCTTTACTGGCTCGATGTTCCAGACGTGGTAACCCCTGAGCGAAAGCAGGAGTTTGCAGAACAGAAGTGGGGAGACGCCATGACCGAAGTCACCCCGATCCCTTGCCTAAAAAGCGGGTAAGACCCCACCGCTTACTGCGGTCGCCAGCCTAGGGAAGTAAAATACGGCAGCATTCCTTTCTAAATGCCCGCATAGCTCAGTTGGCAGAGCAGCTGATTTGTAATCAGCAGGTCGATGGTTCGAATCCGTCTGCGGGCTCCATATTTATAGCGTTACCGTTTGATTAAATCATGCACCAAACATAAAATAGGCTAAGAATTATGCACAGAAGATCACAAGAAGAACTGGAGAAGATAATTAGCCGGATCCCTGCTACTGATCCAAGAGTGAACGTAGGTGTTTTAAAAACGCACCATAAGATCATTAAAATGATCGCGGCGCAGAGGGAGCATTCAGTACAGCAAACGATAGATATTCTTCTTCAAAGAACTCTAGTGGAAATGAACGATGTTGGGATTCAAGATATCATCGCCTGGTGTGAAGAATTAAATCCTGAGAAGAAAGAACCTCGTATCGAGAACCAAGAACGTGAGCCTCTAGAGCGTAGAAGCGAAGCGTCTAGGGAGTTGCGAAAAAAAGCGTAGCAGTACTTAAAAAAACAGCGAAAACGGCCTTTGATGTATAGGTGAGCTAAAGGGAAATTGATTTAGTCTGTTTCTTGCTTATCATCTGCGCGCGCGATGCCCGGCACTTTTTTGGGTCAACCCCATCGCGAGAATGAATCTCTAGCGCTAGGCTACCAGGGCCCGGGCTAATACCGATAAACTGCGCGAGCCCATTTATCAGTTATAAATAAGTTAAATGAACAGTCCGTGCCCATTCACTCCAGTGGAGTAGGTTAGAACTTTACATAATAGTCCTTCTCGGAACTTCTCGCACCTCACAAAACTCTGTAATAGTAGAGTACCACCAACTCCCCACGGTTATCCCACTTCGATTTGCCACGTTATTTGCACACGTTATTTGCAGAAGTAGGGACCTGATTTAGCCAGGCTTGCGGAATGGTGGGTAATCAGGATTCTAGGATCCGGACCTAAAAGGGTTTACAAAGTCCGTCCAAGATCAACCCCCGATCCTGCCGTGAGTTATTGACTCCTAAGAGCAACGAACAAAGAGCTAAATCTATGAGCTATCCATCTATCCGCGCTATCGCCCCGTATATATCTCCGGCGCACAGACGCAGACGAGATCGTCGACGGGGATTGCTTGGTCGAAATCCACCAAAAGTTACCGGTTGATAACCGGTGATGCAGATATGTTCAAGGCTTTTAGGCTGAAAAGTTATGAAATCTAGTCTTCAACGCATATTTCTTGCGCTGCTTCTGGCATGCGCTTGTCACCACGCTTCGGCAGCAAATCGCGGACTCTCTCTAGTAACGGAAGATTCAAATGGGCAAGCCGTCCAACTCTATGAGGGCAGCCACGCTCTTTTGATTGGTGCAACAAGATACGAGAGCCCCCAATAGAGAGTCACTTTTACTTTATCGACTTTTGCCAGAACGTTCGGGCCGAGCCTGATTTCATAACGAATCTTATCGGCGCCGGTCAAGGCGGGCCGTCCTAGGCTGGAAAGCCTGGGCTAAACATTTAGACGAACTGCGAGGAATCAAATGATTGCTGAAGCGATTGATGCTGCACTGTGGAGTCTTCACAAGACTCAATGCGGAACCAACAAGGTCACGTTAGGTACAGACACGAATGAGGAAGAGCATCTAGCAGAGGCTACGAGCGAAATCGCACATGAAATCCTTCACTGCTTAGCGAATGCGACATGTGAGGATTGTTTGGAGTCGCTGACGGATTACGGCGGAAAAGATGGCGATAACTATGACGTGTTGCTGATGGAACTCTTTGAGCAGGTAGCCGACGAGATCATTAGGCGAAGCGATGAAAAGGCTGAGTATTCTGATGAGCCTGATCCGCTTTACACCCGGGATGATTTGCTGAAGTATGTGCAGGAACTCTAGGGAATGGAGACGAGTGATTCGAAAGAACCGAATTCAATCACGACAGAGAAGATGAGGAGCGCATTTCAGCGCTTAAAGAAGAGTTGGCTGCGTATGAGGCGATGCAGATTTGAGAATTAGGCTAAACATCTAGTGGCCCAAAAATCTACTATATACAAGTTTAGAATCGCGTTGTCAGATCTGGAGCGAAACTATTACGACGCGCTTAATTTGACCATTGCACAACATCCATCTGAGAGTCTGGATCGGATGGTGGCAAAATTGCTCGCATTTAGTATCAATGCGCAAGCTGGATTAGTGTTTACAAAAGGTCTCAGTGCGGTAGAAGAACCTGATATCTGGATACGAACCCTAGACGAACAAACGTCTTTGTGGATTGACGTAGGTGAACCGTCACCTGATCGGATAAAAAAGGCAAGTCGACAGTCACGTGAAGTTAAGGTCTATAGTTTTAATTCAAAATCAGATGTTTGGTGGGAACAGGGACGATCA
>JABJIU010000081.1 GCA_018661145.1 Pseudomonadota bacterium
CGATAGGTATTTTCTTGTTTCCCGGACGGACTCGCGCTAAAATACCGGGTTGCGGTGCGGGGTGGAGCAGTCTGGCAGCTCGTCGGGCTCATAACCCGAAGGTCGTAGGTTCGAATCCTACCCCCGCTACCAAATGTTGTGATCCGGGACCCCGCAGCAGCGGGGTTTGTTTTTGGGGTCGCTGGCACCGGGAATCCGGGTTGCCGAAGGGCGGAGCGGGGTTTGTGGACAACAGCGTAATCCGGAAACTATTGGAGCCTGTCGTTGAAGACATGGGGTACGAGCTGGTGATGGTCGAGTTAACGGGGTCGCCTTCAGGGGGGCAGGTACTACGAGCATTCATCGACGCCCCGGGTGGTATTTTACTGGAGGACTGTGAGCAGGTAAGTCGGCAGATCAGCGCTATTCTGGATGTGGAAGACCCGATCAAGGGGGAATACTCCCTGGAAGTGTCCTCTCCTGGGGTTGACCGACCGTTGGTTCGGCCTGAGCACTTCCACCGGTTTCAGGGCAGTCAGGTGAAAGTGCTGATGCGGGAGGCCTGTCTCGGCCGCCGCAGATTTACTGGCTTTCTTGCCGAGGCGGGACCGGAGTTTGCGGTGGTAGAAGTCGATGGCGAGGCCTACGAACTCTCTTACCAGGGAATGGAAAAAGCCAATCTGGTTGGCTTGGACTGATCGCAGGGCAAAGTCAGAAGGCAACAGAATTGCAGTGCTTGGGAGTAGAAAGAGATGACAAAAGATGAAGTGTTAATGATGGCGGATGTGTTGTCCCGAGAAAAAGACATTGATCAGGGGATCGTGTTCGAGGCAATCGAGGCGGCTCTTGCCACTGCAACCCGTAAGCGTAACCGCGAAGATATGGAGGTCCGTGTACAGATTGACCGGAGTAGTGGTGATTATGAGGCCTTTCGTCAGTGGGAAATCGTCGAGGACGACGCGGCCGTGGAAAACCCTGCTCGCCAGATGACCTTTGCTGCGGCGGAAATAAGCTACCCAGAGGATACCCACGAGATCGGCGGGGTGGTCGAAGAGCCTCTAGAGACGGTGGCGATATTCGGGCGCATTGAGGCGCAGGCGGCCAAACAAGTGATCAGCCAGAAGGTCAGGGAGGCTGAGCGTGCCCGGGTCCATGAAGAGTTCAAGGATCGGGTAGGGCAGATGGTGCAAGGGGTGGTCAAGCGGGTAGGCAGCCGTGAGGCGATCATTGACCTCGAAGGAGTGGAGGCCTCTCTGCCCCGGTCAAATTGGATTGACCGGGAGATTCTTCGAAACGGCGATCGCGTCAAGTCGATACTGACGGAGGTCCGTTCCGAGCCCCGGGGCCCGCAATTAATTCTCGATCGCCGTTGTCCAGAACTGGTCATCAAGCTCTTTCAGTTGGAGGTACCGGAAGTGGGTCAGGGCGTCATCGAAATTTTGGGGGCGGCAAGGGATCCCGGTTCAAGAGCCAAGATCTCGGTACGTTCGCAGGATAAACGGATCGACCCGGTGGGTGCCTGCGTTGGTATTCGTGGCGCGCGGGTGCAGAGTGTTTCCAACGAAATTAATCTCGAGCGAATCGACATCATTACTTGGGTCGACAGTCCTGCCGAGTTTGTAATCAAGGCGTTGCAGCCAGCGGAAGTGGATTCGATTTTGGTCGATGAAGAGTCACGCTCAATGGATGTCGTGGTTGAAGAGAGTCAGTTGTCGCTTGCGATTGGGCGCGGTGGACAGAATGTCCGCTTAGCGTCTGAGTTGAGCGGGTGGGAGCTTAATATCATGACTGACGAGGCGGCGGCGGAAAAAGCGGAACAGGAAGCTCAGCAGGCGTGTGAGCGACTCATGACCCAACTCAATATCGATTCCGAAGTCGCAGGCGTTCTTGTCGAGGAAGGCTTCGTGACGCCGGAAGAAGTTGCCTATGTCCCGGTTCAGGAACTCCTAGACGTGGAAGGCTTTGACGAGGGCTTGGTTGAGCAACTTCGGGTGCGTGCACGCGACTTCCTGGACATCCGGGAAATTGCAGAACTGGAGAAGAGTCGACCGGAAGCAGACCTTCTATCTATGGAAGGAATGGATGCTGAAACCGCAACATTGTTCGCGAGCAACGGGGTCCGCTCGATGGAGGATCTTGCGGAATGTGCCACGGATGAACTCGTTGAAATGACCGGCATCGACCCGGAGCGGGCAAGCGCGTTGATCATGACGGCGAGAAAGCCATGGTTTGAAGAGGCGGCAGCTGACGCGTTGGACACTGCTGCCTCTAGTTAATCGTTCACGGTAAATACATATGCCTGTCGTACCCATAAAGAAATTGGCCGAGCAGATCGGCGTTCCCCCGGAAAAACTGCTGCAGCAACTGGCTGCGGCCGGTGTCTCCGGAAAAGATACCGACGGCATGCTGGATGACGATGAGCGAAGCACGCTCCTCGAATATCTCCGAGGCGGGAAGTCGGCGGTCGCGGCGGTGAAACCGCAAGAAAAAGTCACTCTGAATCGCCGGACGACAACCGCCGTGAAACAGAATTCGCGAACCGGTGGATCAAGGACCGTGCACGTCGAGGTCAAGAAGCGTCGTACCTATGTGCGCCGCGGTGAACTTCAGCGTCAGCAGGAAGAGGCGGA
>JABJIU010000009.1 GCA_018661145.1 Pseudomonadota bacterium
AAGCGGCGGCCCGACGCCCCCGGGGGGATGGAAATTCCTTTTCAGGATTTCGAGATCTGGTCGATTCTTGAGGCTGGCCGTTAAGGGGGCTCATCCACTTAGACCAGGGTTCCCGGGCCTCGGCCCGGGCAGGATGTATTCGACTACATCGAGATGTTCTACAATCCTCGGCGCAAGCACACGAAGAACGGGATGCTGTCGCCCGTGAGTGCGTGGCGAAGAACTACAAGGGCTGTTGATTAGAACTCGATCCAGATTGCCCATCCCAGACATGCCGTCCTAAGCTTCCACTATGAAAAACCTAACCGCCACAATCTGCCTGACCTTTGCCGTGCTTCTTGGAAGTGTGAGCGTGAGTTGGAGTGCTGATTTCGAGAAGGGCCTCTCCTCATACAACCGCGGAGACTACGCAACCGCTCTGCGTGAGTGGGAACCTCTTGCAAAACAGGGGAATATGGTCGCCCAGCACGGATTGGGCGTAATATATCGCAACGGGTTTGGCGTCGTCACTCAGGATCACCAGGAGGCAGTAAAGTGGTTCCGGCTTGCCGCAAAACAGGGGCACGCTGACGCCCAGTACAATCTTGGTATCGCTTACGATCGCGGGTTTGGTGTCATTAAGGACGTTAGGGAAGAAGTGAAGTGGAGCCGCCGCTCAGCAGAACAAGGACATGCCGCTGCCCAGTTCAGACTGGGGTCAATGTACCACGCGGGAAACAGCATCGTTCCTGAAGATCATATAACGGCAGCGAAGTGGATGCAGCGCTCTGCCGAGCAGGGGAATGCACTCGCACAGTCCACGCTTGGATTATATTACGCATTAGGAAGAGGTGTTCCCAAGGATTTCGTCCTTGCCTACCAGTGGTTAAGTATAAGCGCTGCCAATGGCAATCAGGGAGCAAATGGATCACGAGTTTTAATAGCGAATGAAATGACACCCGCCCAGATCGCTGAAGCACAGAAACTCGCCCGTGACTGCGTGGCGAAGAACTACAAGGGGTGCTGAGGTCTTGAAGATGCTGCGGTGCTGGAGGCGTCGATTGGGGGCAGACGCACAAAAGAAAGGAACGCGCCTGATGAGACCTCTTGTGTGTTGCGCTGTCGTGCTTGCGGCCCTGCTATTCCCCGCCCCGGCGTCCGCAGCCTATGTCAGTACATATGCCGATTGGCGCGAATTAAGCATGGAGAGAAAGCGCGGCTATGTGATGGGGTATGTCGATGGTCTCTTAAGTAGTGGTGCCGTTGATCTCGATTGGGCTAACTCGTATGCGTTTGGTGTCGATGACTGCTTTTCCGAGCTGGAAATAGGCACCGACATGTTCATCGATGCTCTCGACGCCGCCTTTTCCAGGAACAGTGATAGCTGGGACAGGGGGCTGACGTGGATGATTAGCGGCGTCGTCTTCCACACTTGCCTGAAGCAGATAAACCGCCGTCGGGAGGTTCACGACCTGCCGCCATGGAAGCCTTGGCCTAGCTGGAAATAGCGAGCGCGTGCTGTTACCCGGCAGTACGGCTTGCCCGGAAAGACCGGAGCCGCACATGGCGGGTTCATATGGTGGCCGTCGATCCACTGACAGCGGCCATCGGACGCGTGTTTGGGCCGCTGTTCCAGAAACTCTAATCAGGAATGGCACAGAACTTGGGGGCTGGACACTATGGCGACGGGTTGGTTGCGGTGCAGCGTTGACGTAGCTCCTCTTAGTTGATCCAATCGCTCCAGAGCCGAGGGAATGATCCAATCAGCGACTGCCGAGATGTCTTGCAGTCAATGTTGAATGATACCCTGTTGTGCTCCAAGGGGAGACGGATATGCGTGCAAAAGCAGGCCTCAGATCACTGCCGGACTTTTTGGCAATACCGCTCTTCGTAGTCGCATTGCTCTTTGCGGTCGTGCCCCCAGGCCACGCTCAGGAAGAAACGCAAACTGAAGAAACGCAAACTGTCGCTGAAGAGGTCGCGTCCGATCTCGTGACCTCAACGAGCGAAGAATCTGCAATACCGGGCAATAGGGATTCAGCCGTCATTCAGTCGTGGCTGATCGTGGTTGCGGTGGTTGCGACCATCACCACCTTGGTGGCCGTTGCCGTGTCGTTCTTTCTCTACCGCTGGCGACGAATTTTGTTGGCCGAACATCCTAACGCGCTGGTGCCGGAGGAATGGGGCGCTGCGCTGAAGGGCAGCAGCAAGGCCACGAGGAAACTCATCTCCGTAACGAACAAGGCCATGAGAAATCTTATCTCTGTAACGAGCCAGAACAGCCAGTCAGTTTCAGAGCACCTGCAACAACATTCAGAATCACTTCGCCAGATGACCGATACCTTCATGACGTTTAAGCGGGCGCTGGACGAGAAGGACGCCGAAATCGAGCGTTTGCGAACTGGCTATGATGCCCATGTCTACCGGCAGTTCCTGAGCCGGTTTATTCGTGTCCATAAAAACTTGTTGGAGTGTGCGTCCGAGGAAGACATATCGGTTTCAGACATCCGGAACCTTAGGCTCTTGCTTGAAGATGCAATGGAGGAAAGCGGTGTCGCGGCATTTGAGCCTGATGTTGGCGAAGATATACGCGGGCTCGGGGATCGTATTGCGGAAAACCCGAAGATTCTAGAGACCGACGATCCGGCTGCACATCTGACGATCGCTACAGTCAACGCGCCTGGTTATGAAATTGTAAGTGGCGAGAAGCCCGACGTTCTCGCCCCCGCACAAGTAACAGTTTATCGTTCATCCAATATCGGCGAGGAGGCATAAAAATGGGTGCATATGTAGGTATCGACCTCGGAACCACATTCTCCGCAATTTCGCATATCGACGACACGGGCCGCCCGACCATTCTCCACAATGCCGAGGAGCAGAACATTACTCCCAGTTGTGTCGCCTTCTACGACGGCGAAATACACGTCGGCGAAACGGCTCGCAAAGCATGGGGTATCGACGTGGATAATGTCGCAGCCCGTTTCAAGAGAGACATGGGCTCAACGAAGACCTTTGGGCTGGACGGAAAAGAGTTTTCCCCTACCGAACTTAGCGCCGCGGTGTTGAAGAAACTCAAATCAGATGCCGAAGACCAGATCGGAGAAATCACTGAAGCCGTCGTCACTACTCCTGCAAATTTCTCGCAAGAAGCCCGCGAAGCTACAATGGCTGCAGCCAAACAAGCTGGCCTGAACGTAAAATACATCATCAACGAACCGACGGCCGCAGCCCTCTACTACGCATTCAAGAGCGGAGATGAGCTGTCTGGCATCTACGCCGTTTATGACCTCGGTGGCGGCACGTTTGACGTGTCCGTCATTCAAGTGTCGGGGCAGGATGTTGACGTTCTGGCCTCCAACGGCGTTGCCCGCCTCGGTGGAGATGACTTCGATCACGCTTGCCAGGAGATTGTTAGCAAGAAACATCAGGAAGAGCATGGTAGCGAGCTCGAAGGTGATGATTACCTTATCAATGACGCCGAAGAAGAGAAGAAATCACTCTCATCACGTAAGCGCGTGACTGCGAAGGTGGGTCGCCAAGTAATCGAGGTCCGCCGAGAGGAATTCGAGGATGCAATTTCACATCTGGTCGCACAGACCGAAATGCTTTGCGAGGCCACTATTGAAGAGGCGGGCGTAGAGGTTAGCGACATCCGCGGTGTGTTTCTCGCGGGCGGCAGCACCCGTATTCCCGCTGTGCAGGAAAGTATCAAACGTGTTTTCGGCCAAGAGCCGATATCGACCGTGAATGTCGACGAAGTCGTCGCGTTGGGTGCTGCGCTATACGCGGCCTACAAGAGCGACGGGCAAGACCTCAACGCTG
>JABJIU010000008.1 GCA_018661145.1 Pseudomonadota bacterium
CCCAGATCCCTGCAAAGACCATGGCGCACGTTGTCCCCATCCAGAAGATAAGTGTGCCGCCCTTCGCCATGGAGCTTTTGCTCAAGAGCATCAGCCACGGTCGATTTTCCTGATCCTGACAGACCCGTAAACCAGATTACACATGGCTGATGGTTGTGAGCTTGGGCACGGGCAGACTGATCGATCTTGGTCTGCTGCCAGGAAATATTGGTCGATCGGCGGAGTGCGAAATCGATAATGCCGATACCGAGAATCGCAGTGCCTGAAGCGTCCAGAAACAACACCACAGGACGGGGTTCTGTTGGGCTTTGCGGATCACAGGGGATCGCTTGATCAAGCGCGATCTTGCAGTAGGCAATCTGCCCTTTAGCCAACACCTTTGCCGCGAGGTGCTCACCGCTTTGGTGATCTATCTTGTAAGTCAGGTCGGTGACCTGTACCCCGAAACTCTGTCCAACGCCCACACCGCGGTAACTTCGCTCGGGCAACATGGTTTCGGAAGCGAGCCAGATAAGATGGCAAGCGAACTGATCTGCTGGCGCATTCGGTTGTGAATCTCCCGCCGGGTCCTGCGACGCCAGTTTCCTGAGTTCAACCTCCGGGCGGGCAGCAAAATCAAGCAGCGCCTCCAATAACTTGGCCTGCGTTGCGTTTGATGTACCGCTACTCAAAAGGACTGGCCTCTTTGGGGCTTGGAGATATCAGGCATCCAGCAATTCTGCCTCGAGTGGAAAGGTCGACAACAGTTCGTAGCCGCTTTCTGTGACCAGGATCTGCTGTTCGAGTTTAACCCCATCACGCTCACCGGGCGCACCCATGTAACTCTCGACACAGATCACCATGTCCTTTTCAATGACGCCGTCATAGGGGTTTTCACCCCGGAATGCGGGTTTGACCTGGGGGTATTCGTCGGACATTCCCACACCATGAATCACGCAGGGGTAGGCATTCTGTTGAAACTCTTCTGCCGGCACATAAGCCCTTTTTTGGAACTCGCTTAAGCTGATGCCTGGGCAAATCAAAGCAAGATTATGGCTGATCTCCTCCCATGCAAGCCGGTAGAGTTGGCGTTGCCGTGCCGTTGCCTGGGCAGGGCCACAGAGAAAGGTTCGGGAAACATCGGCAAAATAACCGCGCGGACCCACCATGTCCGTATCCAAACCGACCAGGTCTCCGGATTCGACCCGTCGAGGCGACGCTTCCTGCAGCCAGGGGTTGATTCGCGGTCCCGATGCCAGCATGCGACCTTCGTGCCAGTCTCCGTTGTTTGCCAGATTGGTGTAGTTGAGCAGCCCCCATAACTTGAGCTCACTGACACCAGGCTGTATCGCCTGCTTCAGTCGGGCGATCCCGTGCTCGGCTACCGCAACCGCCCACCGGATGCAGTTGATTTCATCAGGTGACTTGATCACCCGGGCGGGTTCGCTGATCAGCACGCCATCAACCACCTCAAGTCCCCTATCTGCAAATGCTCGAGTGAGACTGGGATTCACATACTCCAGGGCGACCCGACGATTATCAGTACCGATCTCGCTCAGATAACTCACGGCATCATCAGCCAGCAATGCTGCATAGTCGGCAAGCCGTTCGGCCCCGTCAAAAAAGGAAATGGGCCGTCCCGGACGCACTTCGTCAGCCCATGACGACCCACCCATTGCGCCATGTATCACCGTGGGCCCCTCGACTGAAAGAAAGGCATAGGTCTGGGGCATGTGGGACTGGAATAACGGATAGTCCCGGTAGTTCACGGCGTAGCGCAGGCTGACCGGACTTACCAACAGACACATGGCAGCACCGGTTTTTTCAAGTTGCTCGCGTAGACGCGCTAAACGCCAACGGTGCAGACGGTTGTCATCGACTGGTTCGGGCTGGCGGTGCTGGGCGAGATCGCTCCAGTCATCCGCAAGGATCAATGCATCGGGCTGGGTATTCACGATAGCATCAGTCAAAAAAATCGCGCAGATGCCCAGACATAATTCGGCCCAAAACGCCAATTCGGTGAAGCGAGTGCAAAGGAATAGTCTGAAGCGATTCGACTGAAATAGCCGTGGGCTGACCGGTTAGCGCAAACGCTAATTGCTTTCCCATCATGGTTGCCATTGGAACACCCCGGCCGTTGTACCCGAGTCCCGCATAAACATTATCGGAAAGTTTTAGCAACATTGGCCGCGGGTGAGAAGTAATACCCACGTACCCCGCCCAGTCGTATTCCCAATCTGCTCCCGCGATCTGCGGAAAAAGACGCTCTGCCTTGGATCTCAAATGAGCCGTATTTAAGGAGCCGATATCACCGGAAAGGGTCCCACGCCAGCCGAAAACGAGGCGATTCGTGTCGTCGACACGATAGTACGCTGGCACACCTGCGTACTCCCCTACCGGCTGCCGATGCAGCAGCAGGGTCGACGCCACAGACTCTGGCAGAGGAGACGTCGCGGTTAGCATGCTGGCAACCGGGACAATCGTTCGAGACAGTCCCGGCCAAAGGTTATCCGTGTAACCATTGGTGGCAAGTACCAAACGTCTGCATTTGATGCTCCCACCAGGAGTTGAAACTTGCCAGCCTTTCCCGTTCGGAGAAACCCTAGCTGCGCGGGAGTTACCATGGATAGTGACGCCCCGCTCTTGGCAGGCCCGGGCTAAACCACGACTGTAGGCCAACGGCTGCAGGCTGCCGCCGCGGTTATCAAGCATGCTCCGATCATAATGAGCGGTTCCAATCAATTCCGACGTAGCACTGTTATCCAACAGTCGCACATCTTCACCTGCTTCGGCCCAGAATCGCGACCACTCGGTCAGATAACGAATTGCTTTGGTCCCTTTACCCGCGATGACCGAACCTGTCCTCTGTGCCTGACAGTCAATCTGGTACTTCTCAACAAGATCAAAAACCAACTGAACCGCCGCACCCATTGTCTCGATAAAAGTCTCGAACTGGCTGCCGGGATATAACTGTTTCAAAGCAGCAAGATCCGGTTTCCATTGAACATGAATCTGGCCGCCGTTGCGGCCTGAGCAACCCCAGCCGGGTTGCGCCTGATCAATGATCACAATGTCCTTGACGTGATCGACAGCATGAAGCGCAGTTGATAAACCCGTATAGCCCGCGCCCACAATCAGAAGATCTGTCTCGATGTCTTGGTTCAGCTCATCAAAATCGGGGACGGGTTCCGCGGTCGACCGCCATAGACTGTCTGGCCACTGAGTATCCTGCACAGTCATTGTTTACCGATGAACGTGAACCGACGCATGCTTTGGACTATGGGTCTGACCTAAAAGGTTCAGTCACAATGTTGCCGACATGGCGTTTCTCAATAAAAGCCTGCTGCGCCGCGTGGAAGTCCTCCAAGGCGTAGGTAGCCGCCAGCAACGGCCGGATCTCGCCGCGTTCGATATACCCCACCAGGTCCCCGAACACGCCCGGCGGCGGTACCGTCGCACCGGTGAATGTCAGATCACGAAGATAAAAAGTACGCAGATCAAACTCGACCATCGGCCCGGCGATAGCACCGGCGCAGGTATAACGGCCACCGCGTGCAAGCGCGCTGATCAACTGCGGCCAAAGACCACCGCCGACAACATCGGCCACCACATCGACCGAATCCTTGCCGATTGCATCACGGAGTGCTGATCCAAGATCTGCACAGGCACGGTCGATCACGGCCGAAGGCCCGACCGCTTTAACCGCGTCAGCCTTGTCGGCGCCACACAACGCAACACATTGTGCACCACGGCGGTTGGCGAGCTGGATCAGCGCAGAGCCCACCCCCCCGGACGCGCCCGTCACCAAAACGGTATCACCAGTGGTGACGGCCCCCCTGTTCAACATGTTCTCGGCAGTCACATAAGAACAGGCGAAGGTCGCAAGTTCGGCATCCGACATCGTTGAATCGACAGGGTGGACCTGTCGATGGGAAACTTTCGTGTACTGGGCATAGCCTCCGTCGCATTCACTGCCGAAGTAACCCGCTTTTGACCGGTTCAATGGGTCATCCCAGTCACGAAGCCAGCCGTCGATCATTACCCGTTGGCCAATCAGTGATTGTTCCGCACTCTCGCCCACACGGACCACCGTCCCTACGGCATCCGCTCCCTGAATGCGCGGGAACGAAACCGAGGCGCCGCCCCAGGTTCCGTCCTCGCCTTCGGCCCCGACAAGCGCATCACCAGTGGTTGCGTCACTATTACCCTTGGAGTACCAGGCACTTCGGGTGTTGACGTCGGTGTTGTTCAGGCCACACGCCGCAACCCGAATCAGCGCTTCGTCCGACTGCGGCTCGGGAACTGGCCAGTCGCGGTGAAACTCCAGTTTGTCGAGTCCGCCATGGCCGGTCAGAACCACGGCATGCATCGTCTTTGGGATGTTGTCTGTCATAGCTAATGCCCCTCCAAGTCTCAATCAGCAAACATTTTATGAATGCGCCCGGCGGTTCGCCAAATTACCCGCCGTATACGGCTACCGGATCTCCCAGCAGTTTTTCATCCGGCGCGAATCCCAGACCCGGTTGGTCCGGAACAAAGAGATCGCCATTTTGACTACGCGGGCCCCTTCCAGGGGCAACATCCACCGTCAGCATATCCTGACAAGCCCAACAGCCGAGCCGAAACTCCTCGGGCGTGCTCTGCGCCAACGCCGCCGCCTCGGCATCCGCCATCGCCGACCCGCCGGTCGCCATGACATAGATCTGAATGCCGTGCGCGATGGCAAGATCACGAATACGCCTCGCCTTGGTCAGCCCCCCGACCCGGTTGATCTTGATATTGGCCACTTCTGCAATACCTTCCCGAGCGATAGTTGCCATATCGTTGACACTCACCAGGGTTTCATCAACCGAGATCGGTGAGCGCGTTACGCTGCGCAGCGCCTTGATATCGTCAGTCGTTTCGCAAGGCTGCTCAAAAGTCACGCCGAGATCGGCCACGGCATTCATGACCATTGCTGCCTCACGGCGAGTCCAGGCACGGTTGACGTCATACAGGATA
>JABJIU010000097.1 GCA_018661145.1 Pseudomonadota bacterium
CAGAGGGCTTGCCGTTCAGTTTCTAGTTTAAAGAATTCTCGCTATATTTAGCTCCCGGAGTTCAGGCAAGCCGTTGGGGAGACATGCAGTGAGTACGGATCGAGACTCGATAACCGACCTCGCAAACATTTTCTACCACGATGGCGTCGTATTGGTGCGGAACGCTGTTGATGATTCCTGGATAAGACTTCTAACGGAAGGTCTCGACCGGCATATTGAATCTCCGACTATCCGGGGCCGAATCTGGGATCGGGACGATCAAGGAAGAACCTGCTTTTATGACAGCCAGGCGTGGCGACAGATTCCGGAGTATCAGACATTTGTTGAGCAATCCCCGATAGCATCAATTGCGGGAAAACTGCTTAATACAGAGCGGGTCAACTTCTTTTTTGATGCCGTTTTTGTCCGCACCCCGGGCGCGCAGTTTCGTACCCCTTTTCATCAGGATGAGCCTTACTGGTCAGTAAAAGGATTTGATACCTGTTCCATCTGGATGCCCCTGGTGGCAGTTGAGAAGAAAAGTGCGCTGGAGTTTGTGCGAGGTTCACACCGCTGGCCGCAGGACTTTCGCCAAACCAACTTCGGCGCCTTGACGCAGGATTCACGCGATCAGCGCAGGGAACTCGACGGCAAAGATTACCAGCCCTTTCCCGACATTGAGGGGCATCGCGACGATTATGAGATCCTGAGTTGGGATATGGCGCCCGGAGACTGTGTTGCGTTTAATGGTCGGACTATTCATGGCGGCTCGGGTAACCTTTCACCCAATCGTGATCTCAAGGTCTTTAACACCCAATGGCTGGGTGACGATGTCCGCGTATGTTTTCGGGAAGAAGGCATGGATCCGGATCATTCTTCCCTGATGCGTGAGCACGGCCTCAAGCACGGAGACCGGATCGGCACCAATCTCTATCCCGAATTCCCGCTTTAGTTCCAACGCCTAGTTCCTCAAAGACTCGCGACTTTAAAGTCGTGTTCGCGTAATGGGTTACGCCTAAATCTTGGTATGGTCATCCGTCTGCAGAGGCCTCATTTTCATAATTGGAGTACGCCGTGACACAAAAACAGCCCAACCTTCTGTTCATTCAGGCGGACCAACTCAAACCCCAGGTGCTTCCGATGTATGGTGGCTCGGCCATCACTCCTCACCTTTCGCGGCTTGCCGATAACGGCGTCACCTTTGACAACGCCTATTGCAACTTTCCCCTGTGCGCGCCTTCACGGTTTTCAATGCTCTCCGGTATGCTTGCCAGCAAAATCGGCGCTTACGACAACGGCGCGGAATTTCCCGCCCACATTCCCACGATGGCTCACTATCTCAGGATCGCGGGATACCGGGCGAGCCTTTCAGGAAAACAGCACTTTGTTGGTCCTGACATGTTGCATGGGTTTGAAGAGCGATTGGTGCCTGAGCTTTATCCGACAGATTTTTCCTGGACACCCAGTTGGGAAGAACTTCGCATGGACTCGAACAACAACGCCAGTGGTGTGATCCGCTCCGGCGTGTGCAAACGTAGCGTTCAGATCGATCACGATGAAGCAGTCTTTTATCGTGCAAAAGCCAAGCTGCATGATTTTGCTCGCATGGATGATGCACCCTTCTTTCTGGTTGCCTCGTTTACCCATCCACACGAGCCGTACTATGCTCTCCAGCAATACTGGGACCGTTATCGCCATGACGACATCAGCCTGCCGGATACACCTCTTCAGCCTGAAGAGGCTCGTGGGGTGCATACCACCCGCATGCTGCACCACGCTGTCCTAATTGACAGCGGTATCACCGACGAACACGTCAGGACAGCACGACATGGCTATCTCGCCAATGTCTCTTATTTTGACGATATGGTGGGTGGCCTCATCGGTACGCTTGAGGACACAGGACTGCTCGAGAACACAGTGATTGTGGTGGCCGCCGATCACGGTGACATGCTGGGTGAGCACGGACTGTTCTACAAGAAACATTTCTTCGAGGACTGTATCCGGGTGCCGCTCATCATCCACTGGCCGGCCCGATTTGCACCGGGACATCAATCACGTCCGAGTTCCCTGTTGGACCTTTTGCCTACCCTATGCGATCTCGCAGGTCTCCCGCTTGAAGATCACGCGCCTCATCCTCTTGATGGACAAAGCCTCGTCGGTGCCTGTGAGGGCGATACGGCCGACACGGCCCCACCCGTTTATGCAGAGATCACTTCAGAGGGTGTCCCTGAGCCCATGTTCATGGTGCGAAACAAGCAGTACAAACTCCTAAGTGGTGGAGACGCGCCGCCTGTGCTGTTTGACCTTTGCAACGATCCGCACGAACGCACTGATCTTGCCTCGGATCCAGCACACGCTGATGCGCGACGTGAACTTGAAGCATTAACCCAAGCCCAATGGGATCCTGATACGCTGCAGACCCTGGTCACCATCAGTCAACGTCAGCGCAGGCTTGTTCATGCGGCTCAGCAAAATGGAAAATCTCCCAACTGGGAACACCAACCAGAAGATGCGACGACAGCATGGCTCCACCGCGGTCCGGAGGGCTACAACGAGTGGGCCTGGAAGGGGATAGACGAGGCGTGAATCCGCCTTGGTGACGGGATCGGGCTCGGCATAGAATCTACTGCTGGCACATTAACCCTCCTCGTACTTGACGTCCACATGGCCAATCCCTGCGACCTTCTTGAATGCTATCTGGTCGGTGGGGCTGTACGCGACGCTTTACTGGATGAGTCCGCCAGCGATCGTGACTGGGTGGTGATCGGTGCCAGTCCCGAGGAAATGACCAAACGGGGATTTCGCCCGGTCGGCAAAGACTTCCCGGTTTTTCTGCATCCTGTCTCGGGCGAAGAGTACGCCCTCGCTCGTCGTGAGCGCAAAACCGGACCAGGCTACACCGGCTTTGCCACGGACAGCGGCTCAGATGTAACACTTGAAGAAGACCTCTCTCGCCGGGACCTCACCATGAATGCCATGGCCCAGGATGCCAAGGGCAATCTGGTTGACCCTTTCGGCGGTGCGCAGGACCTATACGATGGCATCTTGCGCCATGTCTCGGACGCATTCATCGAAGACCCCCTCAGAGTACTTCGCGTTGCCCGCTTTGCCGCGCGTTACCGTCGCCGGGGCTTTTTGGTGGCTTCCGAAACGCTTGATCTTATGCGCGAGATCGGCACGTCTGGCGAACTGACATCACTCGTGCCCGAACGAATCTGGCAGGAGACCTGTCGCGCACTCGGCGAGCCAGACCCCAGCGAATTTTTCCGGGTACTGCAACGCTGTGAGGCTCTTGTTCACATCTTTCCTGAAGTTGCAGCGCTGGAGGATGTGCCTCAGAGCGCCGAACACCATCCTGAGGGCGATGCCTTTGTGCATACCCTGATGGTACTGGATGCCGCCACACAGATTTCCCCGGATGCCAAGGTTCGCTTCGCCGCGCTGGTACATGATTTGGGCAAAGCCCGAACACCGCCGGAAGAGTGGCCGCGTCATATTAAGCACGAACACCGTGGCGTCACTGTGGTTAATCAACTGTGTGACCGGCTTCGAGTGCCTACGGACTATCGGGACCTTGCCGTACTCGTCACCCGCGAACACCTGCTCATGCATCGACTGGTGGAATTGCGGCCCGAGACAGTACTCAAACTCCTGAACCGCCTTGATGGGTTTCGTCGTCCTGAACGCATCGCGCTTTTCTCTACTGCGTGCCGGGCAGATGCCACAGGTCGGGGTGATGGCGCCATTGGGGACTACCCGTCTGGACAACTGTTAGGGGACTACCTCAACGCGACTAACCGGATCGATCTCTCCGATCTCGCAGACTCTGCTCTTGACGGAAATGCGCGCAAGAAAGTGGTTGAGCAGCGCCGAATCGACGCAATCACTGCCGTTCGCCAGGGCAATCGAAAATCCCGGTAGCCTGGCGACTCACCAAAACGCGATCAGCAGCAGGCTGCCGAGTACGATCCGGTAAAGTACGAAAGGAGTCATCCCAACGCGGCTGATAAAACGTAAAAAGAGTGCGATTACGGCCCAGGCGCTGAAAAATGCCACAACCACACCCAAGGCAAAGACACCCCAGGGAATGGCCTCGTCAGATTGGGCAAGTGAGACTGCCTTAAGACTTCCCGCAGCTATGATTATCGGGACTGACATGAGAAAAGAAAAACGCGCCGCAGTCTCACGCGACAGCCCCAGCATCAACCCTGCGGTAATGGTGATTCCCGACCGCGACGTTCCCGGAATCAAGGCAAGCGCCTGGAAAACTCCGATCAGCAGCGCCTCTCTGATACTCAGTTGCCGCATGGCTCTGTCCCCCGACCGGCGCCGGTCCGCCCACCACAGCAAAAGAGCAAAACCGATCGTTGCCCCGGCAATGATGAGTGGATCACGCAGGAATACCTCCACAGCGTCGTCGATAAACAGGCCCACAAGCACAGCCGGAACCGTCGCCACAATCAGGAGCCATCCCAGGTGACTCTCTTCTGATCTTCCTTGGGAGCCCCACTGACGCAGCCAACCATTAAGGATGTCAACAAGGTCGTGGCGCAGATACAGGACGACCGCGATGAGAGTCCCAACATGGACGGCGACGTCAAATGCGAGCCCCTGATCCGGCCAGTCAGCGAGGATCGGCAGTAGCACCAGGTGTGCGGAGCTGGAAACTGGTAAGAACTCAGTCAGCCCCTGCACCAGGGCGAGCCAGAATGCCTGTGCCGGTTCAATCATAGCGACGAACTTCGGTCACGCAACTTGAATCCGGCAAGGACTTGTTCGATATTTTTGCCAAACGCCATCACTTTGAACGCCTCACCCATCTGCGAAGGCAGGATCAATTGTTTGACCTCGGCTGCTCTGGCGAACATTAACTTTTCATCATCATCAGGCTGCGGCGTTGCCAAATCCAAAAGCCCAAGTGCCAGAAGATAGGATTCTTGGCTGGTGTACCCCAGAACATCAAAGCCCGCGGTCCGGCCCGCCTCTGCGAGTGCTGAAAAATTCACGTGGCAGGTCACATCCTGGATTCCCGGAAGAATCAACGGATCGTTGTGCGCGCGGTGCTGGTAGTGACAACGCAAGGTCCCCTGTGAGCGCTCCGGGAGATAGTACTCCCGCGCCGGAAAGCCATAGTCGATCACAAGCGCCAGGCCCCGCTGCAAAGAGACGCCAAGCGCATGGATCCAGGCCTCTGCGCGAGGGCAGACTTCCGAGATATATCCCTCAACCAGTTCGTACTGTTGGACGATTTTCGCCGCACCACTATCAGGGTCAAGATCGTCTATCCATTCCCACGCGAATCCGTCTCCGTCGATGCTAATGCCCGCCCTCCAGGGCCTACCCTCAATCACGCGGAATCTGGTTACGGCAAATGCGTCGACCACCTCATTCGCGAGAATCACACCCTGCAGAGGCCCATCCGGTAATTGTTCCAGCCATTCAATCTTGAGCCCATAATGCTCCGCAAGCGGTTCGAGCCTCTGACGCTGGCGCTCACGAAGATCTGGACTGATCTCCAGGATACAGTACCGTGACGGTAGTCGGCCGTCCGCCGACAATGCCTCGATCAAGCTTTGCGCCAGTGCGCCGCTCCCCGCACCAAATTCCAGCAGACAGGCATCGTCGATCGTCTCAAGCACTAACCCCACCTCATGGGCCAGACATCCACCAAAGAGCGGACCTATCTCAGGCGCCGTTACGAAATCTCCTCCTTGGCCAAACTTTCGAGTTCCTGTCGCGTAGTACCCCAACCCCGGCGCATATAGCGCGATGTCCATATACTGATCGAAAGGCAATACGCCTCCGGCATCCTCAATTTGCCCCCTGAGATGCTGAGCTACAGCGATGCTGTGGCGAGATGCAGGCGTGTCAGGCTGAGCCCAGTCGGGATCAATGGTTTGCGAAGAACACATTACTGTTACGCAGGTGATATTTCTGGAAGCTTGATAGAGGCGCTGATTTTACTGTGGTCTGCAACATCATCGTCATAAGGTAATACACCCCGATGGACTCTGGCATTCAGTGCACCCCTCGATCAGGCTATTAAAAGAGGTCAGGACTTGCGACCCCTTCTAGATCGTCTGCTACATTAAACGCTGACATCACATGAGAATTGGTATCGTAATGAATAATTTACGCACCTGGTAAATCGATGCCTGGCACGGAACATTCTTTGGATTCAAAGGTGGCTCTGATCACCGGCGGCGCACGCCGCATCGGAGCCGCCATCGCAAGGACCTTGCATGCTGAGGGCATGAATCTCATCATCCACTATCGCAACAGTGGGGGTAATGCAAAGACATTAGCGGACGAACTGAATCAACATCGATCGGGATCTGTTGCGCTGGCAAAAGCAGATCTTGAGAAGACTGAAGACTGTTCGAGACTGGCGCAACAGGCGATCGACACTTTTGGTCGCATTCACGCATTAATCAATAACGCATCGGCCTTCTTTCCAACTCCGCTCGGTGAGATATCCCAGAAGCATTGGGAAACACTTCTAGGAGTAAACCTCAAAGCACCGTTTTTCCTGTCGCAGGCCTGCGCAGAAGCACTGACGTCAACCCAAGGCGCGATCATAAATCTGACAGACATCTATGCGAAACGTCCCCTGCCAAAGCATTTAGTCTATTCCGTGAGCAAAGCGGGTCTAGTCGCACTGACCCACTCTCTTGCCCAGGAATTGGGGCCAGATGTCAGGGTCAATGCTATAGCGCCTGGCGCAATCCTCTGGCCGGAATCAGGTGATACGCAGGAAAATCAGGAGGAAATCATCCGCCGTACCCCATTAGGCCGCCTTGGCGACCCTGGTGACATTGCTGGCACAGTGCTGTTCTTGCTCCGTGATGCACCTTTTATCACCGGTCAGGTGATCAATGTCGACGGTGGCCGCTCGGTACGCCCCTGAGTCAGGCCCTCTTCAAAGATCCAGCGTTACTGGGCGAAGTTTGTCAGCGTGAGTCGGTGCCATCGCTCTCCAAAGTTCACTGTAGGTTAACCCGTTCACCGGATGACACTGGTCAGGCCATACCAGGCTGAGCGGTTTGAGTACGTGGGCACACTCAAGAATCTCATGCCGGGGAACATCTATGCCCTGCGCATAGAGGATCTGATCCCCGTAAAGTAGCAGATCAATATCCATCTCCCGTGACCCCATGACACTGCCGTCACGGGTTCTACCCAGTTTTGCTTCGATCTCGCGCAACTGTGTTACGAGATCAGGGGCTTCAAGGTCAGAATAAAAAATACCCGCGAGATTGAAAAAATCGGGTCCTTCGAATCCTACCGCTTTACTTTCGAAAACCGGGGAGAAAAGCGCGCCTGGGTAAAATGCTATTAAACCGCTCACCGCGGCACGGATATTCGATTCGCGATCGATATTTGCACCAAGACTGACCGCGACCTCAGGCATCTACTGCTGGCCGCGTTCGATCTCGACACCGACGTCACGCGCGCCGGTCACTGCCCCGCGCTTGTTGATGCGCACCCGGCACCACGGGACCGCAAACTCCTCCTGCAACAAGGCCGCGATCCCCCCGGCGAGGGTCTCAACCAGATTAGCCTTAGCCTCGATAACAAAAGCACTCACGCGCTTTGCAACATCCTTGTAACTCAGCGTATCTTCCAGTGCGTCGGTCTTTGCAGCAGTGGCAATATCCCAGCCCATTTCAAGATCGATGATCAGTTTCTGGGTAATTTGACGCTCCCATTCCCAAACGCCGATCACACACTCAACCTCAAGACCTTGTACGAAAATCTTATCCAACCACTCTCTCCTGACTGCGCCTGAATTAAAACCGGTTTACCGAATGCTTTCGGTGCTCAGTTTATACTGTAGCGTAAACTGACCCAACCGCTAGCATCCGCCCACATGGAATACCTGATTTTCATCATCGCCGGATACCTGCTGGGCTCGGTTTCCAGCGCGGTAGTGGTCTCGAGGCTGATGAATCTGCCAGACCCACGCAGTGAAGGTTCAGGCAACCCGGGCGCCACTAATGTGTTGCGCCTTGGCAATAAGGTCGCGGCAGGACTGACGCTTGCCGGCGATATCTTGAAGGGCGTTCTGCCCGTTCTCGCGGCTCGCTGGCTTTCCGACGACCCCTTGTCGGTCGCACTGGCAGGGACCGGTGCGTTTTTCGGCCACCTGTTTCCCCTCTTCTTTGGCTTCAAAGGAGGCAAAGGGGTCGCTACGGCACTTGGGGTATTTGCCGCGGTCAGTCTGTCTGTTGCCGGCGGCCTCGCACTCACTTGGCTTGTGGTCGCGCTGGTGTTTCGCTACTCGTCACTGGCAGCAGTCGCGAGCGCTGCCAGTGCACCGCTATGGACCTGGTGGCTGCTAGCCGCCCCGGTATACACCGGCCTCGCGATGCTTCTCGCACTCATGCTGATACTGCGCCATCGGGCGAACATTGGGCGACTTTTAGCCGGGACCGAATCGAAGATCGGGAAATAGACCCTAGGTGGCTGCTGCAGAAAACGGCGTCAGTTCCGCAAGACTCCAGCGGGGTTGCACTGAAAAGTCGAGGCCCTGGCGCTCGCCTGCAGCGAGTCTTCTGCACCCTGCATACGCAATCATTGCACCGTTGTCGGTGCAGAACTCAAACCTTGGGTAGAACACTTCTTTACCGTATTCTGCGGTCATCACACGAAGGCGCTCACGCAACAGTAGGTTGGCACCTACCCCTCCTGCAACAATCAGCCGACGTCTTCCCACCTGCTCCAGTGCACGACGACACTTGATCACCAGCGTGTCGACAGCCGCATCCTGAAAAGCACAGGCCACATCGGCAATGGTCTGGTCATCCAGTTCAACCGAAGACACAGTGTTGCGCACAAAGGTCTTAAGACCGCTGAAACTGAAGTCCAGTCCCGGTCGGTCTGTCATCGGACGGGGAAACCGCCAGCGCCCAGGATTACCGTTGCGCGCTGCTTGGGCGATAGCGGGACCTCCGGGGTAGCCCAGACCTAGGAGCTTCGCCGTCTTGTCGAAGGCTTCACCGACGGCGTCATCTAGAGTACTGCCCAGGACCTGGTATCGGCCGATATCTTTTACATCGACCAGCAGCGTGTGTCCTCCGGATACCAGCAACGCAACGAAAGGAAAGTCGGGAGGATTTTCTTCGAGCATCGGCGCGAGCAAATGTCCTTCCATGTGGTGCACGCCAAGTGCAGGCACATCCCACGCCCAAGCAAGACTGCGTCCCAGTGCAGCACCCACAAGCAGCGCGCCTGAAAGGCCCGGACCAGCGGTGTAAGCGACCCCTTCGATCCCACCCTCGGGGACCTTAGCCTCCTGCAAGACTTTTTCGACTAAAGGCATCAGCAGTTTGACGTGGTCGCGAGCCGCGAGTTCCGGCACCACCCCGCCGTAAAGGGCGTGCAACTCAACCTGTGACGCGAGGCTGTGGGACTTGAGGCCAGCATCTGTGTCGTAGACAGCAGCGCCGGTATCATCACACGATGTTTCTATGCCAAGAATCTGCATTTTGTATCCTGCGTAGGGATAAACCTGGGTCGTTGACGAGGGTTTCGCACTAATTTCGGCCGGATTATAAGATCAGCATAGTATTTAATTGCTCGACAGGGAACCGGGTCGGTCGCTGCAGGCATGAGATGAAGATCTACGCAAGGCCCCGAAAACCCCCTATCGTGTACTTTCCTTCCAGAAATAAGTAGAATACGCGCCCTTTTCGATGTCCCGGAGACATTCCTATGCCGTCAGTCAAAGTCCGGCCGGACGAGCCATTTGACGCCGTCCTGCGCCGATTTCGCCGCGCCTGTGAAAAAGCCGGTGTTTTCACAGAATCGCGTAACCGCGAGTACTACGAGAAGCCCACTACCGTCCGAAAACGCGCCGGTGCTGCTGCTGAAAAACGTGAGAAAAAGCGGTTGGCTCGCCAGAATCCTTCCAGGATGCGCGCCCACTAAGGGCTTCAACCCCCCTTTTCCCCCGCCCGCTACGATCTCGTAGCCCTCATATGACGACGCTCAAAGAACGTATCGTTGCCGACATGAAAGATGCCATGCGGGCCAAAGAGGCCGTGCGCCTTGAGTCTATCCGACTGCTACGCGCCGCCATCCAACGCCGTGAGGTCGACGAACGTACTGAACTTGACGAAGCAGAAGTCCTTGCCGTGGTTGAGAAAATGATCAAGCAAGGTCGTGATTCGATTGAGCAGTTTGGCAAAGGTGGCCGCGACGATCTGGTGCAAAAAGAGGCGGCCACTCTCGCGGTGCTCGAAACCTACCTGCCAGAACAACTTGATGACGACAAACTTGCCGCGCTGATCGATCAGGCCCTAACCGAGACCAACGCGCAGAGTATTCGTGACATGGGTAAGGTCATGGGTTGGCTCAAGCCGCACGTTCAGGGTCGCGCCGACATGGGCGCTGTCAGCGCCTCAATCAAGCAGAAACTGTCCGCCTGAATCTGTACTCCTGCCAAAGGCCACGAGGCTCAGGCCCTTCGAAATCTGAAAACAACGTAGAGCATCACGCTCAGCAGCAGAAGCGCTACCGCCTGGTGGGTCGCAGCCAGCACGAGGGGTACGTGCCAGAGTAGTGTGCTGATACCAAGCACTACCTGAACAGTTACCACCCCGATCAGGGCCAAGGCAGGCAAACGCAAGCTAGCCAGTGCCTTATTTCTTATTACCTGCAACACAAACACCAGCATCAATATAAAGGTAGTAACGGCGAACAGCCGGTGATTAAACTGAACGCTGGCGATATTCTCGAAAAAATTACGCCATACAGGCTCGAGTGCCAGATAACCGGGCGGTATCCACTGTCCGGCCATGAGTGGAAAGGTATTAAAGGCGTGACCGGCCTTGAGCCCCGCCACGAACCCGCCTGAAAGCACCGTCACGAAGGCGAGAATACCCAGGCCAATACTCGCCCGATGCAGTCCGCGGGATACTGTCGGTGCGGACCGGCGCTCAAGCAGCATAAAGACTACCCACAGCATGTAAAGATAAATCAGAATTGCGAGTCCCAGATGGGCAGTCAACCGATATTGACTGACATGCGGCAGATCCACGAGTCCGCTTTTTACCATGTACCACCCCAACAGGCCCTGCATTCCTCCGAGCACAAACATCGCAACGAAATGCGGCTTTAAAGAATACGGTAAACGCTGGCGAAACCACAGCCAGGCAAACCCGGCTGCGAACACCAGACCAATCACGCGCCCGAGCAGCCGGTGCGCATACTCGAAATAGAAGATCGTCTTAAACCTGTCGAGAGACATGCCGGCATTGATCTTCTGGTACTCCGGAAACTGCCGGTAGTGATCGAATTCCACCTGCCAAGCCGCCTGGTTGAGCGGGGGCAACACTCCGGAAACCGGCTCCCAGCGCACCATCGACAGACCTGAATCGGTAAGCCGGGTGACGCCACCAAGCACCACCATACAAAACAACAGCAGACAACAAAGCCCGAGCCATCCTGTGATAGCGAAACGTTGGGACTGATCGGTATTCCTCATAGTACGGATGCTAATATCTCAGTGATCAACCAGGTGTGATAGGCGATGAGTGGCAAAATTCCCAGGGAGTTTATCGATGAACTGCTCGCGCGTACCGACATCGTAGAGCTCATCGATGCGCGAGTCCCCCTGACCAAGGGCGGCCGGGATTTTAAAGCCTGCTGCCCATTCCACAACGAAAAAACGCCCTCGTTTACGGTAAGCCAGACGAAACAGTTTTACCATTGTTTCGGCTGCAGCGCGAATGGCAGCGCGATCGGCTTCCTGATGGAGTTTGAACATCTGAGCTTCAGGGAGGCCATCGAGGAACTCGCCCAAAGTGCCGGGCTTGAGATACCGGATACTGGGCCAGCCCGTGCTGAGGATACGCTGACACCCGCCCTACTCGATGCTCTCGCCGATGCCAACCGTTTCTTCAAGGAGCAGTTGCGTCATCATGAGATGTCCGCCGAAGCCGTTCGCTACCTTAAAGAGAGAGGGCTATCCGGTGAAATTGCTGCTGGTTTTGAACTCGGGCTTGCACCACCAGGTTGGGACTCGCTGTCGCAAACCGCTCAAGGTGACAACAAGATACTAGACCTGATGGCGAAGGCCGGACTGGTCGCACGCAAAGATAATGGCCAGTTTTATGACCGCTTCCGTTCTCGGGTCATCTTCCCAATTCATGATTACAAGGGCCGGGTAGTTGCCTTTGGTGGGCGTATCCTCGGCGACGGCGAACCTAAGTACCTGAACTCTCCGGAAACACCAGTCTTCCAGAAACGCTCGGAGCTTTACAACCTGCACCGCGCCCGCTCAAACATTGCGCAGCAGGGTCATTCAATCGTGGTCGAGGGCTATATGGATGTGGTCGCGCTGGCACAGCATGGCATCGAGCACGCCGTTGCAGCACTGGGTACAGCAACCACTTCCAGGCATCTCGAAAGACTGTTTCGCCTCGCACCCTCAATTATTTTCTGCTTCGATGGCGATCGTGCGGGGCGAACTGCTGCATGGCGAGCGCTTGAAACCGCCCTGCCTGAACTCGGCGGTGGCCGGCAAATCAGCTTTCTCTTCTTGCCGGATGGCGATGATCCGGATTCCCTGGTCCGGCGTGAAGGCGGGCCAGCATTTGTAGCGCTCGCGGCCAAGGCCACCTCATTGCCGGACTTTCTTTTCCAAAAACTATCGACGGAGACCGATATGGGCCGCATCGACGGTCGGGCGCGGCTCGTGGAACTTGCGAAACCGCTTCTCGCTAAGATTCCCGAGGGGCCGCTTCGGGAACTGATGCACCAGCGCCTTCGGGAAGAAACCGGTGTTCAATCGACTGAGCAACTCCATAAACCGAAAGGACGCCCGCCTGTTGCACGTCGACAAGCATCAACGCAACGGCTGAGTCCGATGGCAACCGCCATTAGTCTGCTACTTCAGCAGCCCGCTCTTGCAGCGAAATACACACTTCCCGAAAATCTCGATGGAAATGCGGATGAGCCGGGCCTGAGTCTGCTGATAAGACTGCACCGCATTGCGAATGAGGAAGCCAATCTCACAACCGGGGCACTTCTTGAGAGATTTCGCGATACGGAAGAGTCGGCCACCCTTGAAAAACTGGCCGGCAAGGACCATCTATTAGAGGAAGAGGATTTTTCTCCTTTTTTTTCCGAAACACTCGTGACGCTCCAAGAGCAGGCGCTCGGCAAAACGATTGATAAGTTGTTGGCTCGCGCCGAACAAGAAGAGTTTGATCAGTCAAGTAAGGAGCGTCTCGATGCGCTCTTACTGGAGCGTCAATCGCTCAGACGACAGCGCGAGGAAGCGGGAAAATAGGGGCTGAAAAGTCCGTCGCATGGTATAATTGATGGGTTTTTACCCGCATTCTTTCGATTCCCAGGGGGACCCGTGTCTGTCGATACCCAGAGCCAGCAATCCGAACTCAAACAGCTGATCATCAAGGGGAAGGAGCAAGGCTTCCTGACCTACAGGGAGATTAACGATCACCTCCCGGAAGACATGAACGACACGGATCAGATCGAGACCGTGGTCAATATGATCAATGATCTCGGTATCGAGGTCTACGATGCGGCGCCAGACGCCGACACGCTGCTCTTGAAAACTGCGAACAGCGACGACGAGGAGGTGGTTGAAGAGGCGGAAGCCGTGCTCACCACGGCGGTCGAAAGTGAATTTGGCCGAACCACCGACCCCGTGCGCATGTACATGCGTGAAATGGGAACGGTCGAACTACTCACCCGCCAGGACGAGATTCGCCTCGCCAAACGGATTGAAGACGGGATCCGACAGAGCGTGAGCGCGATTGCTACCGCACCCGTCGTCATTTCAGAACTGGTTCGCCTTGCCGACAATGTAGAAGAAGGCAAAATGAAACTGACCGAACTGCTGATCGGTTTTATTGATCCCAATGCGATTGAGCCAGAGATCCCGGTACCAGTCATACCGAATTCCGGGGGTAGTGATGACGACAGTGCCAATGCGGGTCCGCAGGGGCCAGACCCGGACGAAGCGAAGGAACGGTTCGAGAGTATCCGTAAAGGTTTCAAAAGCCTCGAGCGCTGCCAAAGCCGATATGGTATCGGCGCCCCGCAGATGGAAAAATACCAGACCAAACTGTCAGGCGAACTGATGGAAATCCGCCTCGTTCCTCGCCAGATTGATTACCTCTCTCAGGTTATGCGTGAGATTGTCGACGAAGTTCGCAGGCTCGAAAAAGACATCATTAAAATCTGCATACAAAAAGCTCGCGTCACCCGCAAAACGTTTATCTCCAAATTTGTGGGTCGTGAATCCGAGCTTTTCTGGATTCGGAGCATGATGCGCGGCAAAGAAGGCAACAAGGACATCCTGAAAGCACATTCGGAAGAACTTGAAAACCTGCGTGACAAACTCGCGAATCTGGAAAATATCGCTGGACTTCGCATCCACCAGATCAAGGATGTAAGCAAGCGAATGAATATCGGCGAAGCCAAGGCCCGCCGCGCTAAGAAAGAGATGATTGAGGCAAACCTGCGCCTAGTTATCTCGATTGCCAAAAAGTACACCAACCGCGGGTTGCAGTTTCTGGACTTGATTCAGGAAGGCAACATCGGTCTGATGAAGGCGGTGGACAAGTTTGAATACCGCCGGGGTTACAAGTTTTCGACCTACGCGACCTGGTGGATCCGTCAGGCCATTACCCGGTCGATTGCTGATCAGGCACGTACCATCCGTATCCCTGTACACATGATTGAGACCATCAACAAACTCAACCGCGTATCACGACAGATTCTGCAGGAAAAAGGCCGCGAGGCGCTCCCTGAGGAACTCGCCGAGCGCATGGACATGCCAGAAAATAAGATTCTCAAGGTGTTGAAGATCGCCAAGGAGCCGATCTCCATGGAAACGCCCATTGGCGATGATGAAGACTCCCATCTTGGGGACTTTATTGAGGATAAGAACATTCTGGCTCCGGAAGACGCGGCCCTCACCTCAGGCCTTACCGGCGCTACAGAATCCATTCTCGACAGCCTTACCGAGCGCGAGTCCAAAGTCATTCGGATGCGCTTTGGAATCGGTCTTAACACCGACCATACCCTGGAAGAAGTTGGTAAGCAGTTTGATGTTACGCGGGAGCGGATTCGCCAGATCGAGGCCAAGGCCCTGCGTAAAATGCGACATCCTACGCGCTCGGAAAAGTTGCGAAGCTACCTCGACTAATTCACCACAGTTGCCAACAAAAACCCCGGGCAAAGGTCCGGGGTTTTTTGTTGGCGCAGATGTTGCTTTTTTGGCGTTGAATCTGGAAGTCCTATCGCAGATAAGGTTTCTTAGCTGGGCGAATCCACAGGGTTAAGAGGAACCCCAGCACTGCCACGGCTGCGGCAAAACCTGACAGGCGGTAAATTGCCCGCCAACCGCGATTGGCTTCTTTCATGACTGCGAAATCAGTCACATAGATAGTCTCGCACGCACCATTCCCAGTATCTGTCCGTGAAATACTGGTACCGCGATCAAACCCTGTTGCGTCATTCTGATAACTCACCAGGACACCCTTGATCCTCACTTCATCGCCGGGTGCTGCGCGCATAATTCGGCGGTGCAAATCCATATCGTCGGTCAAGAGATGATTATTCGACAATTGATCGTTTCTGAACGCGTCGCTTGTCTTTCGATCAGGTGTCTTAAAAAAACACGTCCACGGTCCACTGTCGTAGCGTAATTTACGGAACACCCCCGACTTAACGTTTTGACCCCAAACCACACACAGGTCCTTGACGTTCAGGAAGTCTTTCCATTGCCGGTGGTGATAGATATCGCCCAATGATCCACTCTCATAATCTGTCACGACCACTCCGCTTAATTCATAGTCAAAAAGTGGCGTTACCCTGTACGTCTGATCATTCACCTTCGTCTCAAAGGGCGAGCTTTGTGTCAGAGTTTGTCGGGGTTCAGATAACACAGCCTGACTAAAGAACCCGGGTGTGGGCAACCTGTCTTTCTGAAAGAACGACATCGCCAATAAGGCGACTGCTCCTAAGAGCATCACTTTGAAGATACGCTCTAACTGATCAAACAACATAGGGTAAACAGGCTAGCGGTGTTTAAGGAAGCGCGACTTTGTATTCCTGGATGGTGTTTCCGCCATCGACTACTATCATTTGCCCCGTCACGTAGCTCGCTTCTTCACTCGCAAGAAACACCACGACATGACCCACTTCCTCCGGAGTGCCCGATCGCCCCACCGGGGTGAATTTACCGGCCGTCACCTCACCTTCCCCGCTTGATCCGGTGTGGATCCAGCCGGGACCCACGCAATTGACCGTAATGCTCTTTGATCCCGTCTCGATCGCTAACGAACGCGCCATTCCGAGCATCCCGGCTTTAGCGGTGCCATAGACCGTACTACCGGAGATACCGACAAGGGTGCCCGTAACCGAGGAGATATGGACAATGCGGCCGTATTCCCGCGCCATCATGGACGGCAGCGCCGCACGGGTCATCATAAATGCACTAGTCAGACTCATGTCGATGCTATAGCGCCACGTCTCATCCGTCACTTCATGCAGCGGCGCGCTAGGCTCATCCCGGCCTGTCTGCACCATGCCTGCGTTGTTGACCAAAATCTCAATGGGACCCAATGCCTCTTCAACCTGTGCACACAACCCTGCAATGGCATCCGCCTCGGTAAGGTCCGCGGGACAAGCAAACACCCCATTCTTGGCGCCACCCAATTCATCACAACGCTCTTGGATGCGGTCGGTGGTTGATGTGATCGCGACCCGGGCACCGGCATCCTTTAAAAGTTTCGCCGTAGCAAAGCCAATGCCGTTGGGACTGCCCGCGCCCGTCACCAAGGCAACCCGATTTGTAACACCCCCCATAACCTACTCCTTATAAACTGATGCCACCGGACACCACGCGCTTTGCGCCATGGCAGACTGAAGGCGAAATGTAGGACAATAATGCTTTGAATTTATCGCCTCTTATACCACCAGAAAGGCGATGCGAAATTAAACCGGAGAGAATAATGGAATTCAGCAGTGAGATTGGCGCCGTCCAGCGCCGGATGGCGCAGACCCAGGAAGGCGTTGGTCGGCGCAAGGCAACCTTCGAGGCTCTCAACATTGCTGTTGGGCAGCAGGTGCTGGACGTTGGCTGTGGTGGTGGCCATCTGTTAAGAGATCTTGCCCTCTCGGTTGGAACCGAAGGTCGCGTCGTAGGTCTGGATCCGAGCAATCAACAGATTGAAGCGGCAAAGGGGCATTGTCAGGATCTGGGGAATGTGGCCTTCAGCCAGGATTCTGCGACGGAACTTTCATTCGCAGACGAAGAGTTTGATGCAATCGCTTCCATCCAGGTGCTCGAATATATTGACAATGTCGACGGGGCTCTTTCGGAAATCCGGCGGGTGATCAAACCAGGTGGGCGCCTGGCAGCCGTTTCCGTCCTCTGGGACCATTGGCACTTTCATGGGCCCGACCCTGCACTCAACCATAGGATGCATGAGGCGTTCAAAGCGCACTGCTTTCACCAGATGCTGCCCCTTGAAATGCCCACAAAACTCGCGCGTCACGGCTTTGTGGGCGCTCACTGCACTCCGATAGGCTTTTTAAATAACACCCTTCACCATAACTCTTTTGCCTACCTCGCCACGACACTTTTTACCCACTTCGCTATAGGGCAAGGTATTCCTGAAGAAGACGTACGGAGCTGGCGAGAACAACTTGACGAAGCGGAAAAAGACGGTCGATTCGGTTTCGTCAGCGTTCCGGTGCTGACGACTGCCATCGCTGCCTGACATAAGGGAGGGGGCATCCCCGGTAAGTAATCCTACTTCGTAAAAAGAGCCCCTACTCCCAGTACCACCAGAACCACACCCAGTATCTGGCGCCAACCAAAAGGCTCGTTAAGGAACACTGCTGATACGATAAACGCGACCACTGCGGTACCGCACACAATGATGGGAATTGCTGTGCTCGACGGGATCGTCTGGCGCAGCCCCGTACCCGAGAAAAGATAAAAGTAGCCGATTTCCGCAATGCCAATACAGACGCCAGAAAGCACTGCCCACTTATAGGACGCCGGTGGAAGCGCGAAAGTCTGCCCGCCGCGCATAAAGAGATACGTTGCAAAGATCAGCGATACAACCAGCGCTGCTGTCTGAAGGCTGATCGTCGCCAGAATCGTCGTGGTGACCGTACCGGCTGCATGATCTCCTGATACCTTAACGAAAAGGTTGTACCCTGCGTAGAGCAGCGTGATAAGCAGCAGGAGTATCCATGCATTCATGCAACTTTCCCTAGAGAGTCCTCTATTTAAGTCTAACGAGTTTTCGCCATCGTGCGAGGATGCCGAAATTATTAAGCGGGCTTTCACCCGGCCATGACAATAGCAGATTCCTTAAGGGATCTTTAAAACACGGATGCAATTTGGTATCGCTTCCGACAATTTCCAGAGTGCACACGCATCGTGCCGCTAGCTCGTTTGATTAGAGTCTTGGGCTCATAACCCAAGAGCCTGACCTCTTCACTATCCGTTTCCCACCTCTGATCAACCGCTTAGGTTGCGTATCACTGCGTTGATATCTTCAGTTTCTTTGTTTAGCGCAAAAGGAGTCAGTCAATCGCTTTCAACAAGAACCGCGGCATCATCTGCCCAGCTCAACCACACCTGGCTTTGTTGGTTCTCGCGTGAATATTGCCCATGCTCAAGATTCTGCACCGATACACTTGTTCGAGCGAACTGGTTACGACGGTGTATTTGAAGAAAACATGACTATTTCTGTCGAAAGCTACATCGGTGAGCCGGGCCAGAAAAACGGTGTGAAGCTGGAAGAAATGGTACGCGTCACATCCACGGGCTACGAGCTTGTCGCAAATTTTCCGTTTGAAAAAAAACTATTCGTTTAGTATCTCCACGGACGTCAAAGGGAATTAAAAAATGGCTATCAGTAACTCTGGAAATACTTCCGAAGAATTGGTACTGGGGACACCCGCTGGCCAAAGCGCGAGTTGGAACTGGCATCCTGATATTCCAATTAAGACCTCTCCACTCTTCGAATTTCCTTTAGACCTTGTTGCAATCGTCAAGTGGTACGTCGGCGCCTGGTTACCGATAACAGAATTCGGGGTCTACGTGCTCTTCGCTATTGGTGTCTGGTTTTGGCTTACCCCTCCGCTCCTGGAAATGGAAACATTAGCAGTTGGGTGGGTCGGCGCAATCTGGGCGCGAAACCTATTCATGATGACAGCGTTTGCCACTTTGCTACACTTTTGGCTTTACACCTGGAAGGGGCAAGGTGACAACACGCGCTTCATGCGAAGTGTCCCCACAATGAAGCACCGCCGGTTTCTTGCCGGCGATCAACTAAAGGATAACGTCTTTTACACTCTGGTAAGCGGCGTTACTGTCTGGACGGTTTACGAAACCGCGATGTGGCTTGCCTACGCCAACGGCTTTGTTCCGATACTAGCCTTCTCTGATAATCCTGTCTGGTTTGTTTTATTGTTTCCATTGATCGCAGTGTGGCAGGCGTTTCACTTTTACTGCATACACCGCTTTCTTCACTGGAAACCTTTGTACGATCGCTTCCATTCGGTACATCACCGTAATGTCACGATTGGTCCGTGGTCCGGCTTTTCAATGCATCCCGTTGAGCATCTTTTGTATCTATCTTCCCTTTTTGTGATGCTGGTGGTGCCTTCCCATCCTCTACATATGTTGTTTCTGGCATTTTGGTTATCAATTGCAACCGCAACCTCGCACTCTGGTTATCAGGAATTGATTGTCAGCAATTTTCGAACGACGATTTCGGCCTTTCATCACCAGTTGCATCATCGTTATTTCAATTGCAACTATGGCAATATTGATATGCCATTGGATCAGTGGTTTGGATCCTTCAATGATGGAACGTCAGCTGCAACAAAGAGGCTTCTGAGAAGATAAAAAATAGAGATATATAGAGATCAGAATTCTGTGCTCAGACTCTCGTTTTGCCTCTCCCAATCGATCCTTCAAGCCAGATAAGGCCTTATATCTGCGAAAAATTATCAAAAAGATTAAGAGCATCTCGACACAGACAGTTTACGAGACAAGGATCGCTTGTGGTGGTCGTTTACGAGATGAAAACCGCTGAGTGGTATAGCAAAAATCAATCCTGCGCGTACGCTTCTCTATTATCGGATCAGGCGCTTGGCCCGAACTCCAGTGTGGTACGCACGAAAAACGGGTTTCGCAGAGCATCCCAGCGATAGCGAATCCGGTCGCCTCTAAGTCTCTTTCGACAGGACGCGATCCAGGCCCAAGCCCGTGCAGCTGCCGACCACAAGCCACACGACCAGCGAACTGACGGCGGTCGCAACAAGAAACGCTCCGGAAAGTTCCGAGAGCTGCGCCGCGACCTCAGCGGTGTGTCCCGCGTAGGGATCATCTGCTTGAGGTGCTCCAAAAATATGCGGGACCACAATGAGTATCACAGCCCCAACCCATCGCCAGTTGGTTTTGAGGGCGTGGGCCAGAAAGAGCCCCGTACCCGTGCATAGCACTGTCGCGACCCACCAGAGCTGCCGGGACTCGAGGGCTGTGCCGGCTACCCCAGGGAGTTGCGGCAGGATTCCGAGCGAGGGCGCGGCAAAAAATGTGATGAAGCCCCCCAGTCCCCAGGCGAGGCCTGACGCAAAGCTCATCCGGGCTTTCCCAAACTTGATTGAAGCTGCTGCGCCGAGTGCTACTAGCAGCAACGCATATCCGATTGCGGTGAGGACGTTCGACAGAGTTGTGAAGAGTATTCTCTCGAGTCCATCCTCGGGCCCCCATTCCTCGTGATCATGACTGTGTCCCGAATGCTCCGAGGACTCCGAACCCGTGACTTCAACTTTCTGACTTTCCAGATGCTCTGCTGCGACGATGATTGGAATTACCTGCCAGCGCTGAGTCAGGCTGAGGGCGAGGCCCCCAGCCAGGCCAGAGAGCAGCGCTATAACAACTATCCTACGAAACAACATCTAAACCGTCGTTAAATCGGATTAGTGGCAGGGGAACCCCTGTGAGTGGCGCATGTCATGCGCTGCATTGTGTACCGCTGAAGACTGTGCAAAAGCGGCCGCGAAAAGGATAGTGGCGCCCAATGCAAAAGCGGCGGCCAGCTGCAAACCTTTGCTGGCCAGGGCGGGTGCATCCTGTACGGACTGGAAGCGGTCTTGAGTAACTTGATTTTCCATAACTTCTTCTCTCCTAAGTATACGAGTTTATTCCTGACTGCCCGGGGCCTCCTAGGAACTTCAGGCCCGCAGGTCGACCCGATCCCACCCCAATCCGTCTAACTCCAGCCTACAACAGCCAGTGTACGGGCTGAGGACGATATAGTCAGCCAGGTATGCGCTTTGATGTATTGCCGTGCAGTAGCAATGAACTGATCTTCTCCTGCACGACCAATCCACTTGATCTGCCTACCCGCAGATCATGAGATCCGTTAACGGGATAGACTGCGATCCCACCCGGCCTTAATTAAGCGCTATCAACTGAATTCGCTGATAGATCAGCACCGATTTCGCCGGGATAGCATCCATTTTTTGGGAAAGACTATCTCATATACTCCGTTTTATTTTCAGTTGAGAGCGATGACTCTCCTACCGACATGAGTAACAAACCACAATGCCTCGAACAGTATGCTGAAAATTACTGATCTCTCCTTACGACGGGGCACTCGCCTATTATTGGAAAATGTCGAGCTTGATGTGTTCCCAGGCCAACGAATGGGCCTGACCGGCGCTAACGGCTCTGGCAAGTCCAGTCTATTTTCTGTGATTGCTGGACGTTTAGAGGCCGACCAAGGCAACGTATCCTTGCCTCGAGGCACTCTAATTGCTGAGGTTTTGCAAGAAACGCCCGAATCATCCCGCCCGGCCATCGACTATGTTATCGATGGGGATAAGTCTTATCGATCCCTTGAGATCAAGATTGCTCAGGCGGAACTCGACGACAATGGCACGCAACTAGCTAGTCTGCATAGTCAGATGGAAGCCATAGACGGCTTTCGAGTCTCAGCTCGTGCCGGCCAGCTGCTGCATGGATTGGGCTTTACTGCAGCAGAACAAAGCCAGAGCGTGGATACGTTTTCTGGTGGCTGGCGCATGCGCCTTAATCTCGCCACTGCCCTTATGACACGGGCTGATTTGCTGTTGCTTGATGAGCCTACTAACCACCTGGATTTAGATGCCATGGTCTGGTTGGAACAATGGTTAGCCAGTTATGAAGGCATAGTGCTCGTTATCTCCCATGACCGGGAATTTCTTGATCGCGCAGTCACCCGCATTGCCCACATCGAGAACCATACGATTCAGGTCTACGAGGGAAACTACAGTTTGGCAGAAAGACGGCGCGCCGAAAGTATTGAAATTCAATACAAACAACACCTACGCCAGCAAAAACAGGTTCGCCACATGCGATCCTATATCGATCGATTTCGTTACAAGGCCTCTAAAGCGAAACAGGCTCAAAGCCGTATAAAAGCATTGGAACGCATGGAGATTGTTTCGCCCGTGCAGCAGAAGAATGCGTTTGTCTTCGAGTTCGAAACTCCAGACCACTCTCCGCATCAACTGATTGACCTCAAGGGCATTAATGCAGGCTATAAAGAGCCTGTTTTATCAAACGTCAACTTTCGTCTATCAGACGGTGATCGCATTGGCTTACTAGGAAGAAATGGGACTGGCAAAACTACCTTAATGAAAACCCTTGCAGCCGAGCTGCCTCCGCTTCAAGGGACATATACCGGGGACTCCAAATTGCGTATTGGCTATTTTGCCCAACAGCAACTGGAACTTTTAAACCCGCAGTGGTCGCCCCTTGATCATCTAACTGACTTGTCGCAAACACAAACTGAACGCTCTTTGCGCACGTTCCTTGGACGTTTCGGATTCTCGGGTGAAGCCGCGACGGAACCTGTTGCCGTCCGTTCTGGAGGGGAGAGAGCCCGCCTGGTACTCGCCTTGATTGTCTACCGCAAACCGAACCTGCTGTTGCTTGACGAGCCCACTAATCATTTGGATATACAAATGCGCGAATCCATCTCATTCGCGCTTCAATCTTACAGTGGTTGCCTGGTCGTCGTCGCTCATGACAGGCACCTGCTGCGACTCGTCACTGATGAGCTCTGGCTGATAGACGATGGCTCTCTTCGTCGCTTCGAGGGTGATCTTGATGAC
>JABJIU010000076.1 GCA_018661145.1 Pseudomonadota bacterium
AGATCTGGCGGCACAACACCAAACCAGAACTTGGCATCCTGATCGGACATGTTCACCCTCATCAGTTCACCCGGCTTTTCCGACGCAAACATCATGCTCTGCTCAAGCGTGTCTTGGTCGATCCCAAGGTCCTGAGCCATACGCTCATATCGCATGAACGAAGCCTCGTGACACGAAAGACAGTAGTTGACGAACGTATGCGCTCCATTGCGCAACGATACTTTGTCGGAGAGGTTGATGTAGGCCGAATCCAGGTGCTGGTTGCCGCCACCCGCCGTCAGTCCGGCAGGTGTCCACAACATGCAGAGCACCGGCAGCAGTCTTGTCATTATGCTTTTCATTGTCATCTACCCTACGCGATCCGGTTCGGCTTTTGTCGGGTCCAATCGCGTGTAGATTGGCATCAGCAGGAAAAATGCGAAGTAAACCACCATGCCAATCTGTGCCCAGATGACATTCTTGAACAGGAAGAGATCAATATGACCGGGGTTCTTAGTGCCGAGGTACCCCAGCATGACAAAGGTCACCGCAAAGACCGTGAGCGCCGTTTTGTACATCCAGCCGCGGTAACGGATGGAACGCACTTTCGCGCGATCCAGCCACGGCAGGAAAAAGAACATCACAATGGCGCCACCCATGGCGATCACACCCCAAAGTTTGGCGCCACCTGGCAACCACTCAAAAGTGACTGCCCGCAGGATCGAGTAGTAGGGTGTGAGATACCACAAAGGCACAATGTCGGGAGGCGTCTGCAGAATGTCTGCAGGCGCAAAATTGTCTTTTTCCAGAAACCAGCCGCCCAACTCGGGCACGAAGAAGACAATCCCGAGAAAGATAGTCATGAATACGGCCACCCCGAAGGTGTCCTTCACGGTGTAGTACGGATGGAAGGGAATCCCGTCTACGGGATTTCCGTCCTTATCCTTGTTCTTTTTGATCTCAACGCCGTCGGGATTGTTGGAACCCACTTTATGCAGTGCAACAATTTTCAGATAAACAAGCAACGCCAGGAGCAACGGCAGCAGAATCACATGGAAAGCGAAGAAACGGTTAAGCGTCGCATCTGATACTACAAAGTCACCCCGAATCCACTCCGCCAGCGGCTCCCCGATCAACGGGATCGCGCCGAACAAAGAGATAATCACCTGCGCGCCCCAGTACGACATGTTGCCCCAGGGCAACAAGTAGCCAAAGAACGCTTCGGCCATCAGTGCGACATAGATCACCATGCCCAGCAGCCAAATCAGTTCACGGGGTTTTCGGTGTGAGCCGTACAGCATTGCCCGGAACATATGCAGATAGACCACTAAGAAGAACATCGAAGCGCCCACTCCGTGCAGGTAGCGGACAAACCACCCCGCCGGAACATCACGCATGATGTATTCAACCGACGCAAAGGCGAGATCCACATCAGGCTTGTAGTGCATGGTCAGTATGATGCCGGTGACAATCTGCAGCACCAGCACGACCAACGACAACGCGCCAAAGTAATACCAGACGTTGAAGTTCTTCGGCACATAGTACTGCGCCATATGTTCATTCCAGACCTTCGACAGCGGGAAACGGTCATCGATCCAGTTGATCAGGCTCATGCAGTTGCCTCCGTTTCTCCAACACCGATCACGATTCGGTTTTCGGAAACATAGGAGTGAGGCGGAATAACCAGATTGGTCGGCGCCGGAACATTCTTGTAGACACGGCCAGAGAGATCAAACTTGGACCCATGGCATGGACAGAAGAACCCACCGACCCAGTCACTACCCAGCCCGGACGCCCCACCCTTTTCGAATGCCTTACTCGGAGCGCAGCCAAGATGGGTACAGACCCCAAGCACTACCAGGACGTCAGGACGGATGGAGCGATGCTCGTTCTGGGCATAAGCAGGCTGCTGCTCGACGACTTGTGAATCCGGATCGGATAACTCACCCGTCAATGATGCCATTTCTGCCAGCATCTCTTCGGTTCGGCGGAGAATCCAGACCGGCTTGCCGCGCCACTCGACCACCTTCATCTGGCCGGGCGCGAGGTCATCGATTTCAACCTCAACGGGCGCTCCTGCAGCAAGTGCCCGGGCGCTGGGTTTCATACTCGCGACCAGCGGTACGGCCAGTGCCACTGCTCCAGCCAGGCCGACACCGGTGGTCACAGTCGTGAGCAGGCGACGCCTGCCGCTGTTTACTTCCTCAGTCATGACAACCTCTGTGTAGATCAGCAAATGAACCGGGGGCGATGACAACATACCCCAGGGCGATAAAAGAATTATAGCAAATTGCCGTTTTTTCTCTGCCCCTCAAGGCTTGCTTTGGATGGCAATTGCGACCTCGAGCGCCCGGATCCGCGACGGGAAAAAGAAAGCGTCGCCCAGCAGATCCTCATGAGCCCGGTTAAGTGCAGAGCGGGCTTTTTCTGCGAGCGAAACGATCTTCTTCTCCTCTGCCAGTTTAAGACTCACCTCTATCAGGACGGCATCCTCCGCGGGCAGTGCCTCGTCGCGAAGCACTTCCTGCAGTTCGCTGCCCTTGAGCAGGGGGTCCCGCTCCCGCTGCCAACCATTGGCCCGATAAAAATCCCGCCAGGCAGTCTCCGTCACACGGTACGCAAGTTCGAGATCCTCTGGAGCCCTGGACCAGCGGCTGAACGCCAGCAACGCCCGTGCCGTGTAAGCGTAATCCGCCAGAGAAACTGTGCCTAGCGCCGACCCGCCAGCACTCGCACGGAAAAGCCGGTTGTTCTGCCACAAGGTGGTCTCGATATAACGCCTTATCTGTCTCGCCGCGTGAGCGTATACCGCCTGATCCGATTGGGCTGCCCCTTCGACAAAAGCCTCCAGGGCCAGTGCGTTCCAGCCAGCCAGCACCTTGCTATCTACCGGCAATACACGTTGATCCCGAATAGCCCTAAGTTTTTCCATTCCTGAGGCAAGGGTCTCCTCAACTTCATCAGCGGTCCAACCCAACTGAATGGCAGCCGCTTCCGGAAGCGCCTGATTGACCAACAGGTGACCGAAATCAAACACCGCGGCTTCGGGAAGGGACCACACCGCCCGCAGTACGCGCTGTTCATCCCGGGTCAGTGCATTTTCCAGAGTGTCATCATCATAAAGGTAGTAGGCACCCTCACGACCCAGGTCATCAATGGCCGACAACGATGCCACCATTGCGCCATTGGTCGTCTGCATCCGGGTCAGCATAAAGTCGAGCACTGCAAAGCCCACCGCTGCATAATCCTCTCGATCCAGTACCTTACCGGCCTCCAGATACAGCCGTGCAAGTTGCGCGTTGTCGTACAGCATTTTTTCAAAATGCGGAACGCTCCAGCCCGGGTCTACCGTGTAACGGAAAAAGCCGCCTTCGACATGATCGTACAGCCCACGCTGCGCCATCGCGTCCAGCGTCGTCTCCAATACTTCACGGACCCGCGCACTGGGCATCTGCTCGTAGCGGTTCAGGAGATACCTCAGTTGCGGCACATGCGGAAACCGGCTCTGATTACCAAACCCACCCTCAAAGGTATCCGCCAGTCCAATCGCCATTTGTTCAAAGGCCTGACCGAGCGCGAGCACCTGCCCTGGTGTCAGTTGCGGTGACTTGTCGGCAAAGCCCCGAGGTCCGTGCTGACGGGCGATTGTGGCAATGCGCGACGGGTCTTCCTGCCACAGGGCGTCGATCTTGCCGATAACTTCTACAAAGGATGCCGGTGGCACGTAAAGCACCGCATACAGGGGGTAACCTTCCGGCGTCAGAAAAACGTTCAGTGGCCAGCCGCCCCGACCCTGGGTTGCCTGCACAAAAGCCATCAGTGCCTCGTCAACGGCCGGTTGCAGTTCACGGTCCACCTTGACCGGCACGAAGTCACGATTCAACGTCTTTGCAATACCAGGGTTTTTGTAGCTTTCGCCCTGCATCACATGACACCAGTGGCAGGAGAAATATCCTACTGACACATAGATGAGTTTGTTCTCCCGTCTGGCGGTTTTAAAGACATCTGGGCCCCACAACTGCCACGCCACCGGATCATCGCCATGCAGCGCAAGATACGGCGAGGGGTGGGACTGAAGCTGGTTGCCAAGTGCCCATGCCTGCCCCAACAGGCAAAGCCACAGCAAGACACCGCCCAATACCCTCATCACCCCAGGCCGGAGTGTCTAAGCAGTGCATCGATCTTGGGCGGTCTACCGCGAAAGGCCGTGAAGTTCTCTAAGGGTTCGTTCACGCCACCTGATTCCAGAACCAATCGGACAAAGTCACACCCGCTTTGCTCATCAAAGATACCCTCTTCCTCAAAGCGGCTAAACGCATCAGCCGACAGCACCTCGGCCCACTTGTAACTGTAGTAACCGGCGGCATAACCTCCGGCAAAGATATGCGAGAAGCTGTTCTGGAAACGGTTAAAAGCGGGTGGGATAAGCACCGCGACTTCCTTTCTCACTGCATCAATCCGGGCTTGGAGTTCTTCGACCGATATGCTCGGGGAACCCTCATGCAACGCCATATCAAACACCGAAAATTCAATCTGCCTGAGCATCTGCATGGCACTTTGAAAATTACGCGCTCCTCGCATCCGTTCAAGCAATGCCGACGGCAACCGCTCACCGGTCTCGTAATGCCCGGAGATCTGATTCAGGGCCTCAGTCTCCCAACACCAGTTCTCTAGAAACTGGCTAGGCAGCTCCACAGCGTCCCAGGGAACACCACTAATGCCGGAGACGCTGGGCTCATCCACCTGAGTCAAAAGATGATGCAGTCCGTGGCCAAATTCATGGAAGAGTGTGACGACATCATCATGCGTCAAGAGCGACGGCTTATCACCAACCGGCGGGATAAAGTTGCAGGTCAGAAAAGCTACCGGATTCTGGATCCCGCTGTCGGGAAGCCGACGCCTGCTGATGCAGTCGGCCATCCAGGCGCCGCCACGTTTGTGTGAGCGCGCATAAAGATCTAGAAAAAAGCACCCGCGCACGGAACCATCGTCATTCAGTAGCTCGAAAAACTGTACGTCGTCATGCCAGGCACTGGCACAGGATGTCTCTCGCACTTTTACCCCGAAAAGTTTCTCCGTAACAAAAAAGAGGCCCTCAAGCACCCTGGGTAATGGGAAATACGGTCGGATTTCTTCATCACTGAAGGCATAGAGCGACTGCTTGAGTTTTTCCGAGTAAAACGCGATGTCCCAGGCTTCAAGATTCTGCTCACCACGTTCCGTCAGGGCGAAGCGGCGAAGTGTATCCAGCTCTTCGGTCGCTGCCTCCTTTGCACGCCCAGCAAGCGTTTGGAGAAATTCGCCGACCTCCTGGGCAGAGTCTGCCATCCGGTCCTCCAGCGCGTATTGGGCATAGTCTGCAAATCCCAACAGCGACGCCATCTCGGCGCGAAGCGCCAGAATCTGCACCATGAGAGAGCCGTTATCAAACTGTCCGGCATCAGGACCCGTATCGCTCGCCCGGGTTACGTAGGCTTCATACATCGTTTCCCGCAGTATCCGGTTTTCACAGAACATCATGAACGGAATGTAGGAAGGCGCCTGCAGAGAAAAACGCCAACCAGGCAAAGAGGCGTCTTCGGCCGTCTTGCGTGCAAGATCAATGGCGCTTTGCGGCAGACCCTGAAGATCGTTTTCCTCCAGGATATCCAGGCACCAGTGATCAGTGGCATCCAACAGGTTCTGATCGA
>JABJIU010000007.1 GCA_018661145.1 Pseudomonadota bacterium
GCTGTGACGGCACTTTCCGCGCAGACCGAGGCCATCGGTTTCAGCGCCGATGTGCGCGATTACGAAGCCATCGCTACCTGCAGTCACGATTTCTGTGAACACTTCGGCCCGATCGATGTTCTGGTCTCAGGTGCAGCTGGCAATTTTCCTGCCCCCCTAACGGGTATGTCCGCGAACGGCTTTAAGGCAGTAATGGATATCGACCTGCTGGGAACTTTTCATGTGATGCGGAGCACCCACGCTTTTCTGGCAAAACCTGGCAGCACAGTAATCAATATCTCGGCACCACAGGCATTCCAGCCAATGGAGATGCAGGCACACGTCTGTGCCGCCAAGGCCGGTGTGGACATGCTGACCCGGGTGCTGGCCATGGAATGGGGGCGCGACGGTGTTCGGGTTAACTCCATCGTTCCGGGTCCGATTGCAGACACCGAGGGAATGGCTCGTCTTGCCCCGACCCGGGAAATCCAGAGAGCGGTGACTGAATCCGTACCGCTCGGCCGGCAGGGAGTAAAAGAGGACATTGCAGCCGCCGCAATGTTTCTGGCATCTCCCGCGGCGTCATACATCACGGGGGTCATTCTGCCGGTCGATGGAGGCTGGTCGCTCGGTGGGGTTGCTTCTCTCGGTAGTGCACTCAAATCAGTAACGTCGTCGTGACCAAGTCTTCCTCACGGACAACACGGAATTCGCCGGCACTCGATCCCCGTCTTGCCCGCAACTACGGCGAGAAAAACAGCGACGAGGTGCGCCTCACCTACCGCGACTGGGCGGATGCCTATGACAGCGAACTTCTGGATGAGTTCGGATACCAGGCGCCTAATGCTGCAGTCGAGACCCTGCACAAACGTCTGCCGTCACTAGACAGTGTCATCCTTGACATGGGCTGTGGCACAGGCCTTGTCGGTGAACTGCTGCACAACCTTGGGTATCGTCACCTAGACGGCCTAGATCTGTCACCGGAAATGCTGGAGAAAGCGAACGCCCGGGGTGTCTATCGCGCTCTCGGCGAAGCGGACCTGACAGAAACACTTGAGATTGAGCGGATCTATGACGCGGTAATCTGCGTGGGTGTTTTTTCGCATCAGCGCAATCAGGCCTTCGATCTGGTTAAACTCTTCGCAGGCCTAAAAGCCGGCGGAGTACTGGTCGCCACAGTCAACGGCAAGGGCTGGCGTGACATTGGTTGGGAGACGCTGCTTGAACAAAGCGAGCGCAAGCATGGGTTTCAGATCGAAGAGATTTTAGATATCCCTTATCTCACCCGACAGGATATCCCGGGAAAGCTCCTGATGATTCGCCCGAAACTGCAATCCAGGTAGGTGTCCCGAACGCCATGACGAGTGCATGGCCCCTAAAGCACCCTGTCGCCCGGGTGATATTCAAGCAGATGCAAGTGCCGTATGATCCGTCAGCTGTGAGCCTGGCCCCGCTTGTCTGAATGATTTGACGCTCTCCTCCGCTAACCGTCGTGTCGGTATACCGCTGGTTCTGCTTGCTGGCATTTTCTGGAGCACCTCGGGCATCCTCTACCGGCTGATCCAGGAAGCCACTCCCTGGCACGTGCTGTTGTACCGCTCCCTCGCGCTGATGGCGGCATTGAGCCTATGGCTCGGTTGGCGTTATCGGGGTCAGGTGCGCGAGACCCTCGCTCAAGCCGGCCTTCCAGCACTAGTGGGCGGTTTGTGTCTCGGCACGGCTTTTGCCGGCTATATTCTGGCTCTGGAATACACTACTGTGGCTAACGCAATGTTCTTGCTTGCAAGCGCCCCATTTTTTGCCGCGCTGGCCGGCTGGGTCATACTGGGCGAACGAATCGCCGCCTACATGTGGACCGCCATGGCCTTGGCCGCTGTCGGTATCTGCATCATGGCTGGAGAAGAACTGTCGGTTGGAAAAGGTCTTGGGGAAGGATTCGCGCTGGTAGCAGCGCTGGGCTTTGCGGGGCTTACGATATCGCTCCGGATGCGAGTCGGCACTGACAAGCTCATCACGATCTTTCTTGCCACCATGGTCGCATCTTTCTATGGGTTCGCAGGAATCGGTTTTTCTGGATGGGAGTTCTCCATTCCCTGGGTGGATCTAGTGAACTGCTGGGGCATGGGGTGGTTCCAGATCGGACTCGGCTTCGCGCTCTTCACTGCCGGCGCTAAACATCTGCAGGCCGTGGAGCTCACTCTCTTGTCGATGACCGAAGTCATTGCCGGACCCATCATCGTGTGGATAGGTATCGGGGAGATCCCTTCGGAATCATCTATCACCGGGGGGGCATTGATTCTTGTGGCAATCACACTGATGGCGCTGGTAGGCGCGAGGGCACCGGGTCGGACGCCCCCGTTTGAAGCACCGATTTCGTAGGTGCGACGTACGCGCATCAATCTAACGCCAAAAAAAACGGCTGGGAGTGCGGATGACACTCACCAGCCGTCCTCTGAAGAGAATGTTCAGTCGGTCACATCGATCAGGTTAGGCATTTCCTTAACATCGTTGTGAAACATCTCACCCATTTCACCTAGGGTTTCGATAATCGCCTCAGGGCTGTCGGCCTTCCACCAACAGTACATCGCCATATCATCCTCGCCCGCATTCCAGTTCATCTGGAAGGAAGCGTTGTCGTTCTTCATCTGCGCGCGGATATCGTCCAGAGTCATATCCTGACTCATCGCGAAGTATTGCTGACGAATTTCCTCAGATTTAAAAGTATGGATGACCATGTAATCTTTCATTTCCCTCTCCTCCGGTGTATTGATGTTTGCAGTCGGGTGACTTTAGCAAATGATTTCTTTTATTTCATGACCAGCAGAAGACATTCAGATGGATTCCAAAAACAAGTAATTTTTCAGGATCGGATCAACTGCGCATCTTGTCAAAAGCTTTTATGTCCGGATCCATCGGCGTTGAGGGCAGCCTGCGGCTGGCGTAGACGTTTGCCTGAGGCCGAAACCAGTCAGCCGATTCGATCAGTCCTACCCGAACTCCAAAGCGAGATGGGGCCTTGCTGTTGCTGTGATAGACGTGTGACCCGCACCGGGGACAGAAGTGGCGGATCATGGTGTTGCCCGCATCGCTTAGGTTTTCGTAGACGTGCGTTTCTCCGGAGATGTTCAAATCAGCCTCGTCCACGAATGCAAATGACGCGTAAACACTCCCGCCCGAACGCCGACAGTCATCACAGTGGCAGTTGGCCTGGAACGTTGGTTTGCCCGAACATTCAAACGACACGGCACCACACAGACACTGCCCATGGAAGCCTTCAGCCATAACCCCATCCTTGCTCTTAAAAAGTGAATTCAGCCAGTAAGGTTCGCCGATTAGCAAAGCTTTTTCAAGTGTGTCATCCCC
>JABJIU010000006.1 GCA_018661145.1 Pseudomonadota bacterium
CATCGCCATCACGAACCCAAAGAGATAACCTCCGGTCGGGCCTATTAAATAAACTATTCCGGCACCTTTAGCAAAGACCGGGAGGCCCAATGCGCCTTCCACAAGATATAAGGCCCCTGTGACAACTCCAAGACGCGGCCCGTAGGCGACCCCCAGTAGCAGCACGACGAAAGTCTGCATAGTCATCGGCACCGGCCAGAACGGCACCTGAACCTTTGCTGAGACCGCCAACAAAAGCGTTCCCGCCACGACAAGAACTGCCTGTGCTACGCGCGAATCACGCGCCAGGGGCCAAACCTCCTGGGCAAGAGTGGTATGCATGGAGAATTCTCCTGGTTAAACCGGTAGAGGCCCAAGGGCGCGCCGGCTTTCAGTTAGTCCAAAGAAGGCTGCACAGTACAAAGGCCGTAACCGTATTCTCGGTTTCCGCCTGTATTCTGTCAAAAGGCTGGCTAACTCGCCCAAACTTCCATGGGGAGCCTATGAGCTACCCTTTCAACGCCTCTATATACTGGCCTACGAAATCGAAACCTGCCTCACTCGAGAAGGCATCACTCAGTCGACGGGTAACCGGACCGGGAATACCGTCACCGTCCAGGCTCACTCCATCGTAGGAGCGTACCGGGCAGATGCAAAAACTCGTAGAGGTAATGAAGGCTTCATCGGCGTCACGTGCTTGCTCTGGCGGGATATCCGTCTCATGAACCCTAATACCTTCGCCCGCTGCAAGCTCGAGCACAACCGCGCGGCTTACGCCCGGGAGTACAAATCCTGCGTTGGGTGTCAGTATCTCCCCATTTTTTACGAAAAAAACATTACTGCCGATCCCTTCAGAAACATAACCGCGTGTATCCAGTAATACAGCCCAAGCGTGGGAGGAGCGGTCCCGGACTTCCAGGTCTGCCATGACCAAATTAAGGTAATTATGGCTCTTGATGTTCGGGTCAAGACTCTCCGGCGGCACGCGGCGAAGCGATGGGGTGAAGACGTCCAGTCCATCGCGTAGCATGGGCGCACGGGCTCGAAGTGGTAGGGGTGTACATTCGACAATCACAGTCGCACCACTGCTTTGCCACAGTTCCCCCCCGACAATATTTAGACCGCGTGTGACACGCTGCATGACCCAGTAATCTTCTCCAGGCCCGAGTAAAGGTAGATTGCGTGCCACCGTTTCCTGCGTGATTTCCGTCATCTCCTGCGGCGTCAGTCCCGGGTCAATGGACGCCTTCTCAAGGGACCGATACAGTCTGTCGATATGCGGACCGAGTCGGAAGATTTCTCCGGCAAAGGTTCGCTCAGCGTCGAATACCGCGTCACCGAGGTTAAAGCCTCGATCCCGGAACGAGATGCAAACCTTGGATTCCGGCAGAAAGTCGCCGTTGAAATATGCAATTCTTTCGGTCATCTTGCGAAGCGCCTGGGTTGGGATAGTCTGGCGGGCGCCAGGAATTCAAAACCCCCTTCGATCGCGGCATCCATCAGCCAGCGGGCAAGATGCTCAGCGAAGCTTCGGCGCACCACAATATCAAGAGCTTCTCCCCGGGGATCATCACTTACCAAAATTAAAACAACATTGGTGTGGGCGACAACGGTCTGGCCGCACGCCCCTTCCCCAAACACCCGCGGATGCAGATCGAAAGGGCATGCAGAAGCCAAAACATCTCGCCAGGCGTTCCCACCAACCCGAAATACCGTCTGACCGCCCGAGACGTCGTTAAGGGCGTGATGCAACGGCTCAAGTTGATCAACAAGCCCCGCAACAGCAACGTCATCTCCAGGACCCATCAGCAGCCATTCGTCAGGGCTGAGCCACGACGCGTGCCAACGATCACTCGAGACACAGGTATTGGGATCCTGCGGTAGTACAACCCCGGTTGCTGTCGTTACTCCTTCCACAAACCTGACGTCTGAGCCGTCACCTCTCAGATTGAGGTGGGTACGAAACGGGCGCTCCTGGATCCAAAACGATAACCCTCCACCGACACCCAGACTCCGGATGGGCGTCTTTAGTTCGGTAAGTGGAGATTGCATGAAAGTCATACCGTTTGACGGCCTACACGGCCGAGGTCAGGGCTAACAAGGCTCTAGCCTCTTCGGGGCCTGCCGGATAACGGTCATAGTCAGCCGCCACATCGGTAATAAGGCTTACCAGCGCCGCGTTATTAGGCGCCAGCGCATCCCTACCCAGTTTAACGTTGTCTTCGAAGCCGGTTCGCGCATGACCCCCCATTTGTAGGGTCCACTTATTAACCTCAAACTGATGGCGACCGATCCCCATCGCAGACCAAGTGGCATCAGGAGCAAGCTCGTGGAGTTCATCCACCAGAAATTCCAGCAACTTGCGCCGGGTCGGCATCGCGCCGGGAATTCCGGTGACAAATTGCACATGCAGTGGCTTTGGAATTTTTCCCGCTTCTGACAACCGCACGGCGTTGTACAGCATCGCTGCATCAAACACCTCCACTTCAGGCTTTACGCCATTCTCTTTCATTGAGGCAGCAAGAGACTCGATCAAATCCGGAGGGTTTTCGTAAATGTTACTCGGAAAGTTAACGGACCCTGTCGCGAGCGACGCCATATCGGGCTTGAGGTGCATCATTGCTCCTCGTTGTTCTGCTTCACGCCCCCGTCCACCCGTTGAGAACTGGATAATCATCCCTGGGCAGTGCTGTTTAATGCCCTCCTGCACCCTAGCAAAAAGTTCAGGATCAGAGGATGAATTTTCATCTTCATCGCGCACATGGATATGCACTAGGGACGAGCCAGCCTCAAATGCTTCGTGAGTCGACTCGATCTGCTCCTGAGGCGTTACAGGTAGCGCAGGATTATCCTTTTTTCTTGGTTGTGAACCGGTAATAGCAGTCGTGATAACGATGGGTTTACTCATGATTTTGTCCGTTGGTTTTCAGGATCAAAGAACACCGGTTCACAGATGGTGGCAGGGACCACCGAGCCATCCATCAGGTGCGCATAAATTGTACCTCCCATCCTGGACAGTCCACCCTTGACCAGTGCTAAGGCAATAGAACGACCCAGATTCGCACTGGAGTAGCTGGAAGAAACATGACCGATCATGGGCACAGGCTGCGCCTCCTGTCGGGAATTAACGAGTTGGGCCCCCTCAGGCAAGACACGGGACGGGTCCTCGGTCTTTAGACCGACCAGCTGTTTTCGGTTCGGGCGGCCGGTGTCAGATCGGCTTAGAGAACGTCTGCCTATAAAGTCCTTCTTCTTGGAGACAATCCAATCCATACCCAGGTCCACAGGCGTCACTGAACCGTCGGTATCCTGGCCCACGATGACATAACCCTTCTCAGCCCGAAGCACATGCATCGACTCGGTGCCATAGGGTGTGATGTCATAGTCCCGGCCAGCAACCATTATTGCTTCCCACAGGGCCAATCCTTGATTCGCATCCACACTGATTTCAAAAGCGAGTTCACCACTAAAGCTGATGCGGCTGACCCGGGCAGAAATCCCGGCCACCTGCCCCGCCTGCATGCTCATGAAAGGAAATGCATCGCCGTCGAGGTCAAGGTCACAACCTGCCGCTTTAAGCACGGTACGCGCGTACGGTCCCGCCACACTCATCACACTCCATTGATCGGTGACTGACGTCAGATAAACCTTCAGTTCCGGCCACTCGGTCTGGAGCCAACGCTCCATCCACGTTAAGACGGTTGCTGCCCCACCGGTCGTTGTGGTCATCAGGTAATGGCCGGGTGCCAGACACGTTGTCACTCCATCATCCATGATCATGCCGTCTTCACCGAGCATAAATCCGTAACGACAACGCCCCGGCTGCAGGTTATCCCAGTTGTTGGTGTACAGCAGATTGAGAAAGCGGGCCGCATCCGGACCTCGGATATCAATCTTGCCAAGGGTCGATGCGTCCAGGACGCCGACGCCATTTCGTGCGGCGAGACATTCGCGGTTGACTGCCGCGTGCATATCCTCCCCATCGCGGGGATAAAACCAGGGGCGTTTCCATTGTCCCACGTTTTCGAAACTCGCACCCCGGCGTACATGCCAAGCGTGGATCGCTGTCTTTCGGACCGGGTCAAAAAGCTGTTCGCCAAGCGTTCGCCCTGCCACCGTACCGAAGGTTACTGGCGTGTAGTTGGGGCGAAAGGTGGTCGTTCCCACCTCGTCTGGCGATTTGCCCAGTGCCTTGGCCAGGATCGCAAGTCCGTTGATGTTGCCGAGTTTGCCCTGATCAGTACCGAAACCGAGCGCAGTGTAACGCTTGACGTGCTCGATTGAGCGGTATCCCTCCCGTGCGGCGAGTTTGATGTCCGCCGCAGTGGTGTCGTTCTGGAAATCAAGAAACTTCTTTACGCCATTCCCCGAAAGCGCTCCGGCCGGCACTTCCCAAAGCGGTTGTATGGGTGCTTGAGCAAATTCCTTAACTGCCGGAACATCAACATAGCCACCGGGCCAGCCACTTTGCACCGCAGCGCTGATCCCGGCATCCGCACCTTCTCGAAGACACGCCGCAAGCGTGAAACTCCCGCCGCAGGCACCCACAGAACACTCCGCCTGTACCGAACTACCGGGCACAAAACATGCCTTAGCACTGTCGTAGCGGGGTCTTCCGCCCGACTGCGAGTGCAGATGTACCGCAGGACTCCAGCCCCCGGAGATCGCCAGCACCTGGCAATTAATTAGCCCTTTGTGCGACAGAATGTCCTCTCCACCGGGAGACAGTTTTGCAAGTTCTATCCGTTTAAGCCCTTGGAATCCCGACTGCACTGACGAGACAACGCACTCCCGATAAACGGGTATCTCACAGGCAGAGACCGCAGCCAATACGCTGGCACCGGGGTTTTCCCTGATATCAACCACAGCTCTGACTTCCATCCCGGCTGAAACCATATCGAGCGCCGCCTGGTAACCCGAATCGTTATTGGTGAAGACCACGCCACTGCGCCCCGGGGCCACGGCAAAGCGCCGAATGTAAGTGCTTACCGCTGACGCGAGCATGACACCAGGTGCATCGTTTCCATCAAAGACAAGGGGGCGCTCGATAGCCCCTGTCGCGATCACGACCTGCTTGGCACGAATCCGCCAGAGTCTTTCCCGGGTTGTTTTAGACGATGCCTGTCCCGGCCCGATATGATCGGTCCGACGCTCATTGACCACCAGAAAATTGTGATCGTAGTAACCGGTCACGGTAGATCGGTTGAGGATGGTGACCTCCGGAAAGGACCTGAGCTCCGCCTCGAGTTCTGAAACCCAGTCAAGCCCAGTCCGACCGCCGATCGCAACCGGCGCAAAAAGCAGAGTGCCACCAAGCTGCGTCTGTTCATCCACCAATAGCACCCGGGCGCCGGATCGTGCCGCCCCAAGCGCCGCGATGAGACCAGCGGGACCGCCGCCAGCGATAAAGACATCGCAATGCGCATGACGTTTATCGTAGTGATCGGTATCCGGCAACGACGGCGCATGGCCGAGGCCTGCGGCGCGCCGAATGTGATGTTCGTAGCGCATCCACGCCGAACGCGGCCACATGAATGTCTTGTAGTAAAAGCCTGCCGGCAACAACCGTGACAGCCGGTTATTGATGGCGCCCACATCAAAAGCGAGGCTCGGCCACCCATTCACGGTCCGGGCAGTCAGGCCCTCATACAACTCCACCTGTGTCGCTCTCAAGTTTGGCGTGCTCAAGGCGCCCTCACCCACCTGCACCAACGCGTTGGGTTCCTCAGCGCCTGCCCCAACTACGCCGCGGGGTCGATGATATTTAAAGCTCCGGCCGAAGCGCCGGACCCCCTGGGCCAGCAATGCGGCCGCCAGAGTATCGCCCGGATGGCCTGAATAATCCTTACCGTTGAACTTGAACCGGATTCGCCGTGAGCGGTCAATCAGGCCGCCACTCTGAAGACGTCTCGCTGTGCTCATTCGATGTTACCGGGTGGCTGTTCTCCCGGCCGATAGACCGTGAGAATCGCGTAACTGACCGTATCGCGCAGGACGTTAAACCACCTGCGACAACCCGCGGCATGGCACCATTGCTCCGCGTGGATACCTTTGGTGTTCGCGCGATTGAAAAGATAGTCGGCCCATTGCTCGTCGGTCAGCGTATCCGGACTTTCGGGACGGACAATGTGGGCCTCACCCCCATATTGAAACTCTTCCTGGTCGCGCTCTCCGCACCACGGGCATTCAATTCTTAGCATCTGGGCTTCTCTTAGATGCGCGCTAGTGCGCGACTCCGGCTGCGCCATGTTCATCAATCAGCGCGCCCGTTGTGAAGCGCTCCAGCTCAAATGCTGCATTCAGTGGGTGAGCTTCGTCACGGGCTACGGTATGCGCAAAGACCCAGCCTGATCCGGGCGTCGCCTTGAAGCCTCCGGTTCCCCAGCCACAGTTGAAATAGAGTCCCTGCACGGGGGTCTTTGAAATGATCGGACAGGCATCCGGACAGACATCAACGATTCCGCCCCACTGGCGCAGCATCCGTACACGACTGAAGATGGGAAAGAGCTCGACAATAGCCGCGACATTCCCCTCGATAATCGAGAAACTGCCACGCTGGCCATAGCCGGTATAAGCATCTACTCCGGCTCCGATCACGAGTTCACCTTTGTCTGATTGGCTGACATAACCGTGCACTGCGTTGGACATGATCACCGTATCGAGCACGGGCTTCAGCGGCTCCGAGACAAGGGCCTGCAGCGGATGACTCTCTACCGGAAAACGTAATTCAGCCATATCCGCAAGGACGCTGGCGTGGCCTGCGACCACGACGGCGACTTTGCCGGCGCCGATAAATCCCCGGGTGGTCTCGACCCCTGAGACCGCGCCGCTCTCCCGGCGAATGCCCGTGACCTCGCAGTTTTGAATAATGTCCACACCACGGGAATCGGCCGCTCGAGCGAATCCCCACGCCACGGCATCATGTCGTGCAACACCGCCGCGCGGCTGGAAAGATGCACCGAGTACCGGATAGCGGGCCTCACCCGACACATTCATTGCCGGCACCTTCGCCTTAATCTCGGCAGGTGTCAGGATTTCGCTGTCGATACCATTCAGACGGTTGGCGTTGGAGCGCCGATAGATATCACGCATGTCCTGCAGGGTATGGCCAAGGTTCATTACCCCCCGTTGGCTGAACATAACGTTGAAATTAAGTTCCTGACTCAGCCCCTCCCACAATTGCAGGGATTTCTCATAGAGGTGAGCCGACTCGTCCCAGAGGTAGTTGGAACGGACAATAGTTGTGTTGCGGCCCGTATTTCCACCGCCGATCCAACCTTTCTCCAGTACCGCGATGCGCCCAACATCATGCTCGGCCGCGAGGTAATAGGCAGTCGCAAGTCCATGACCTCCACCCCCCACCACGACCACATCATAGGCCGGCGCCGGGTCTGGGCTACGCCAGGCTTCAGACCAGTTCTGGTGATAACTGACCGCATTACGTGCCAGACTGAAAATGGAATAACGGTTTTTGCTCACACTGCTCCCGATCCGATCCATGGTCTTAGACCAAAGACCTCATGAAGACGGCGGTCCGCCGCCAAGGCAAGCACTGAACTTCCTTAGGCGTCCCGATACACAGGGAAGCGGTCGCAAAGCTCCTTGACCTTTTCTCGAGTGGCATCCACAACCGTCTCATCTCCCATGTTATCGAGAATGTCGCAGATCCATTCTGCGATCTGCGCCATCTCAGCTTCCTTAAAGCCTCGGGTCGTTCCAGCTGGCGACCCGATACGTAGACCACTGGTGACGAACGGCGACTGGGGATCATTGGGAACAGAGTTTTTATTGACGGTAATGTTGGCCCGACCCAGCGCTGCGTCCGCATCCTTCCCGGTAATGCCTTTGTCAATGAGGTCCAGCAAAAACAGGTGATTCACCGTACCACCGGACACAATGCTGTAGCCGCGATCGATGAAGGCCTTGGCCATCGCCTGCGCGTTGGCAATCACCTGTTCTCCGTAAACCTTGAACTCCGGCTGCAGCGCTTCCAGAAAAGCAACGGCCTTTCCGGCAATGGCGTGCATCAAGGGGCCGCCCTGGGTGCCCGGGAATACCAGTGAAGCCAGTTTCTTCTCGATGTCGGGATTTGCGCGGGCCATAATCATGCCGCCACGGGCACCGCGAAGGGTCTTGTGCGTGGTACAGGTTGTTACATCTGCAATTGCAACCGGGCTGGGATACAGGCCCACGGCAACGAGACCAGTTACATGCGCCATATCCGCCACCAGGTAGGCGCCGATGCTGTCGGCGATGTCCCGAAACCGCTGCCAGTCGAGTGTCAGACTGTACGCCGAAAATCCGGCAACGATCATCTTCGGCTGGTGCTCTTTGGCGAGCCGCTCTACCTCGTCATAGTCAATCTCACCGGTATCGGTATTCAACCCGTACTGCACGGCGCTATAGAGCTTCCCTGAGAAGTTGACCGTGGCACCATGCGTGAGATGTCCGCCGTGCGCAAGACTCATACCTAGCACCGTATCGCCTGGATTCAGCAGCGCCATATAGACGGCAGCATTGGCGCCTGATCCAGAGTGGGGCTGCACGTTAACGTAATCGGCGCCGAAGAGTTCCTTGGCCCGATCAATCGCCAACTGCTCAGCAACGTCGACAAACTCACAGCCGCCGTAGTAACGCTTGCCGGGATACCCCTCAGCATACTTGTTGGTCAGCTTGGTCCCCTGGGCCTCAAGCACCCGCGGACTCGCGTAGTTTTCTGAAGCAATCAGCTCGATGTGTTCTTCCTGACGCTGGCCTTCGTTCTGAATCGCTTCCCAAAGTTCGGGATCAAAACCTGCAATCGTATCTTTGCTGCTAAACATAGTTTTCTCAGTTAATACCTGTCGTTGAATTAAATAAGGGGAATCTTGGCCGGGCTCTGCCGGGCCGGGGATTTTACCGGAGGATGAGATCTAAACCCAACCACAAATCCGGGGGTTACTATCTGTCCATTAGTGCCCAGATGCATCCTTCCAAACAAGGAGGCTCCGCAGTGAACGTTCCCCGTGATAGTGGAGTTGCCTTTGGGGATAGCGCCACTTTACCCCTACCGGGCAGGCAATGCGCGAGTGGCACTGTATACCGCAGCCCGCCTGATCATCAAAACGCTGTTCCAGGCACCGCTGCCGGCTAAATGCTTCCTTTTTTGTCACCGCCCCGGCCGGACAAGCCCGAATACAGGGTGGATCCTCACAGGTGTCACAGGGCGAAACGACAGGCCCGCGTTCTGAAAACGGCAAAGCTGCCGCCGTCAGCATAGCGGCACGAAAAGCAAGCCAGGGACCAAAGATCGGACTGACATCGAGGCCCAGCGGGGAAGGCACCGACCAGCCCGCCCAACGGCCGAGTTGCTGCAACGGAATCAGCGTGTCGCCAGGATAGAGCAGGCGCGGCGCGGGATCTCCCCAGAACCGCTCAGCAACTTCTAGGGCTGCCTGGCGTGAGACCACGTCGAAAGGGTCAGCATCGTCGAGTAGATCCTGTCCGCTCATCCAGTCCCACAATCCAGAACCCCCCATTCCCAATAGCACCAACCGTTGTCCGGGTATCCGGGGAATGTGAGTCTGGTCCCAGGCCGCCGCAAGATCCCGGGGGAAAGCACTCACATCAAGCACCGCTCTCAGATTAAAACCACGGCGCTCGAGCCAGCGCTCTCCCTGTGTAAAACCATCGTTACTTAATTCTGTCATGAGGAAAGTTCATTAAATCCAGCGATATATGAGACGTTAGCGCCCTGATATAGTTAATCTTACGCATATTGCCTGTCATTTACAGAATCCAACAGTGTCTACCTGTGTGATCCATGGTCACCGCGGGGCTCGCGGTCTTGCGCCAGAAAACACCCTGGCGGGGTTTGCCTGTGCCTGTGCAATCGGCGTCGATGGAATTGAGCTCGACATCCTGATCAGCGCGGATGAGCGCGTCGCGATCCATCACGACCCCTGTCTAAACACGGAACTGTGCCGCGACAGCAACGGCAAGTGGCTCGAAGGCGCCACACCTCTGGTTCGGGAACTCGCCGAGGGGCAACTGAAGGCCTATGACGTTGGGATGATCCGGCCTGGCTCCTCTCAGGCATCGCGCTTTCCTTTGCAGAAAAGTGTGGCGGGAGAGACGATACCCATGCTTTCAGACCTTGTACTCTGGTGGCGACACCTTGTGCCTCATCGACCAACCCTGAATATCGAACTGAAATCGGATCCGCGGCACCCTGATCAAACTCCTGATCCGGCCGACTATGCCCGTATTGTTGTTGATGAACTTAAAAAATGGGATCTGCTGGGTGAGGTCTGGCTACAGGCATTTGATTGGCGAGTGCTTCAGGAAATTCAGCGCCTAGCCCCTGGTGCTTGTACCGGCTATCTCAGCAGCGAGCACGAAGACGACGCGACGGTCTCAGACAAAGATGAATCACCATGGCTCGCGGGTTTCGACCCTTGCCGATTTGAGTCAAGTCTGCCCAAAGCGATCAAGGCCGCCGGAGGAAGATTTTGGGGCCCTGCTTTTGCAGATACCTCAAAGGATCGCGTTCTTGAGGCACAGACGCTCGGACTTTTTGTGCATACCTGGACGCTGAACGAAGATGAAGAATTTGGAGAGGCGTTGAATCTTGGCGTCAACGGGGTTACCTCTGACTATCCCGATCGGGCACGGACGGTACTTCGTTCGGCCGGTCTTCCGGTCGCGCTACCCAGCCACACGGGCGGCCAGGCTGTGGGCGCTGAACAATGAGTGAGCCTATCTTAAGTGTGCGCGATCTTCGTATCGTCTTCCGGATGGCAACCGGAGAAATTGAGGCCCTTCATGGTGTTGATTTCGATATCGAGCCCGGCAGCACGGTAGCCCTGGTTGGGGAATCGGGGTCGGGTAAATCAGTCACCGCCCAGGCCGTTATGGGGATTTTGCCGGCAAACGCCCAAATCACCTCAGGACAATTGATCTATAAGGATCCAGTCAGCGGCGCGCGCACCGATATCGCCACGCTGACTCCAGACAGTCCCGAACTTCAGGCAATCCGCGGCGGCAGGATTTCCATTATTTTTCAGGAGCCGATGGTGTCGCTTTCGCCACTTCATACCGTCGGTGATCAGGTCAGCGAAGCATTATTTCTACACCGTGATGTAAATCGGACACAGGGCATAGAGCAGACCGAGGCCATGCTGGAAATGGTTGGATTTCCCAATCCCGCACGGGCGCTCAGAACTTACCCTTTCGAGCTTTCAGGGGGGCTTCGTCAGAGGGCCATGATTGCGATGGCTCTGGTCTGTCGCCCTTCTCTGCTGATTGCTGACGAGCCTACTACCGCTCTTGATGTCACGGTTCAGGCGCAGATTCTTAACCTCATCCGCGATCTTCAGGCAGAACTCAAGATGGCCTTGCTGCTGATTACGCATGATCTCGGTGTCGTGGCCAATATGGCACAGACCGTGGTTGTGATGTACCACGGTCGTATTGTCGAGAGCGGTGCCTCGCCTGATCTTTTCTCCAAACCCGGCCACCCTTACCTCCGCGCCCTGTTCAAGGCGGTGCCACGCTTCGGCATGGAGCCCAGCGAGCGCCTGGTACCCGTAAGGACCATAGAGCATGAACTCGGCGAACACTTCCAGGCGCCATCGTCCGTGACAGCACCTGGAGAACCCTTGCTTGAGGTGCACCGCCTCTGCAAAACCTTTGCTATCAGAGGTACCGGACTGTTTCGCCGAAGCGAATCCACAGAGGTCAAGGCGGTGGACGACGTCAGTTTTTCAATTCAACGTGGCGAATGCTTGGGACTCGTCGGCGAGAGCGGCTGCGGAAAAACTACTGTTAGTAAGATTCTGATGCGCGCCTTAAGTCCGGACTCGGGATCAGTCCAGTTTCATGACCAGGGTCAGGCGCTTGATCTGTTCAGTCTCGATAACGACTCAATGATGGCAATGCGCCGCAAGATGCAATTGATTTTTCAGGACCCGTTCAGTTCACTCAGCCCGAGAATGACCGTATTTGATATCGTACGGGAGCCACTGGTGATTCATCAGCGCGGTGATGCCGCGAGTCAGCGGGAGCTGGTTCAGGAACTAATGC
>JABJIU010000005.1 GCA_018661145.1 Pseudomonadota bacterium
GCGATCAGATCCCGGGTGAAATCGGGTGCTGCAGCAATACCGAGCAGACCTTTGACACGATCTCCTAGAGTCAATGCCACTCGCAGCATGACCCAGCCTCCCATGCTGGAGCCGACCAAAATGCAGGGTCCTGGAGCGAACGCTTCAATCACCTCAAGCGCATCCTGCGTCCACTGACCAATGCTGCCCTGCTCAAAAATTCCACCAGATTGACCATGACCGGAGTAGTCAAAACGCAGAAACGACTGCCCTCTTTCCAGGCACCAATTGGAAAGATATTGCGCTTTAGTGCCTTCCATATCTGAGCGAAAGCCCCCGAGAAAAATGATCCAGGGCGACTTGCCTTCCTGTCTTTTTGCAGCCAGCGGATATCCCATGGGACTTTGCAGAACCAGGTCGTCATTACTCATGTTCGGGATCCTTCATTCAGGTCACGGCCTATACCACTATGCCGAATTTAGTTGACGTTTACGTAAACGTCAATCTAGAATCTCCGTATTCCTCTGTCTGAGGCTGATCTATGCTGAATTCCATGCCTGCCGCTCCGGGACTTGATTTTCATCTGGGAGAAACCGTCGACCTGCTACGGCAGAACGTGGCGCACTTCGCGTCCCGGGAGATTGCACCCAGAGCGGCCGAAATCGATCGCGACAATGCCTTTCCGCCGGAACTCTGGCAGCGACTGGGTGAACTCGGGCTGCTGGGTGTGACTATCGATCCCAACTTCGGTGGCGCCGGCATGGGCTATCTAGAACATACGGTCGCAATGGAGGAGATCAGCCGCACGTCCGGGTCAGTCGGCCTCTCTTACGGCGCGCACTCCAACCTGTGCGTAAACCAGATCTTCCGTAACGGCACTGAGGCCCAGAAAGCGCAGTTCCTTCCTGATCTCGTCAGCGGTGCCAAAGTCGGCGCGCTGGCGATGAGTGAACACAACGCCGGATCGGACGTAATCAGCATGCAACTTCGAGCAGAAAAGGCCGGTGACCACTACGTCTTGAATGGCAGCAAAATGTGGATCACGAATGGGCCGGATGCCGACACCCTGGTGGTCTATGCAAAGACCGACCCGACCGCCGATGCCCATGGCATCACCGCGTTCATCGTCGAAAAAGGTCTTGACGGTTTTTCGACAGGACCGAAACTCGATAAGTTAGGTATGCGTGGCTCCAACACCTGCGAACTCATTTTTCAGGACTGCGCGGTATCTCAAGAACGGGTGCTCGGGACGGAAAACAAAGGGGCAGGCGTACTGATGAGCGGTCTGGACTACGAGCGGGTTGTTCTTTCGGGAGGACCTCTGGGCCTGATGCAGGCCTGTCTCGACATAGTGCTGCCCTACGTTCACGATCGCAGGCAATTTGGGCAAGCAATCGGCACCTTCCAACTGATCCAGGCGAAACTGGCAGACATGTACACCACGCTGAACGCCTGTCGGGCCTATGTATATGCCGTAGCGCAGGCCTGTGACCGGGGTCAGACGACCCGAAAGGATGCGGCCGGCGCAATTCTGTACAGCGCCGAACGCGCCACCCAGATGGCACTCGATGCCATTCAGCTGCTGGGAGGCTCGGGCTACGTGAATGAGCACGCCACAGGTCGACTACTGAGGGATGCGAAACTTTATGAAATCGGCGCGGGGACCAGCGAAATTCGACGGATGCTGATCGGCCGGGAACTGTTCAAGGACAGCACCTAGAGGAAAACAATGATGCGGGATGACCCTATTGTTATTACCGGCGCGGCGCGCACCCCAATCGGCGGTTTCCAGGGCAGTCTTGCTCCGGTATCCGCTCCCGAACTTGGTTCGGCCGCAATATCAGCTGCTCTCGAGCGGTCCGCCGTCACTCCCGACTCCATAGAAGAAGTTCTTATGGGCTGCGTCCTGCCAGCGGGACTTCGCCAGGCCCCCGCCCGGCAGGCGGCCCTGGGAGCCGGTCTGCCCATGGGGACACCCTGCACCACCATCAACAAAATGTGTGGTTCCGGGATGAAAGCCACGATGCTGGCGCATGACTATATCCTGGCTGGCAGCGGTCGCATTGCCATTGCCGGCGGTCTCGAGAGTATGAGCAATGCGCCCTACCTGTTGCCCAAGGCCCGCGGCGGTTACCGCCTGGGCAATGGTGAACTGCTCGATCATATGTTTGTGGATGGTCTGGAAGATGCCTATGAACCGGGCAAGCTCATGGGAAACTTTGCCGAGGACTGCGCTGAGCGGTATAGCTTCAGCCGTAAAGATCAGGACGACTTTGCAATTGAATCTCTGACCCGAGCGACCGAGGCCATCGAGAACGGGGCGTTTCGCAATGAAATCATCGCCGTTTCCGTCAATACCCGTAAAGAAACAATGACGGTTGATACGGATGAACAACCTCTCGCCGCCAATATTGAGAAGATTCCATATCTGAAACCGGCTTTCCAGAAAGACGGCACCGTTACCCCGGCAAACTCCAGTTCGATTTCCGACGGTGCGGCAGCGCTTGTCATGATGAGACTCTCCGACGCAGAAAAAGGCGGGCATGTTCCCTTGGCGCAGGTACGTGGCCACGCCAGTTTCGCCCAAGAGCCGGGCTGGTTTACCACAGCACC
>JABJIU010000004.1 GCA_018661145.1 Pseudomonadota bacterium
AACCCAGTTATGGTAGGGACATCGGATAGAGCGGCAACGGCCCTGCCCTGATTCAAGCAGCATTGCCCCGCGATGACGGCAGAGGTTTCGAAAACCACGCAATTGGCCGTCCTCATCCAGAACAACGAACACTTTAGTCCCCGCGATCTCAGTAGCGACATAGTCGCCCTTTTCGACAAAATGACTGCGCGGCGCGATCAGCTGCCAACTGGTGTTGAAGATGCCGGCCTGTTCCTGGCGGTATATGCCAAGATCCGTGTAATACCGCGCCTCGAGGTTCTCCTTGAACATAAGTCCAACCGGCCTCAGGTACCACAGAAGGTTGCGCGCACGACTTCTTCCGGTCGGGGCGGTGTCTGGAATGCAATGTGTTCAGGCTGCTCATGGTAGGGATTGCGCAGTACCTCGTGCAGTTGATAAAAAGGCGCGAGATCACCATGATCTTCCGCCGCACGAATCACCTCTTCAACCCGGTGATTGCGCGGAATGTACGCCGGGTTCACCGACGCCATACGCTCGCGGCGAAGACTGGGATCACCCCCCTGTCGCTTCAGCCGGGCCCGCCAACGTCTCGCCCATGCATCAAATGCCGCAGGGTCATCAAAGAGTTCACGAACAGTGTCGTCTTCAGGGCCGGGCTCGACATCAAGGCCCGAAAGACGTCGAAACACCAAGGTAAAATCCGCGTGCTGATCGGCCATGGTATCCAGCAAATCCGTCATCAACAGGACATCATCCGTTTCAGACGTTTCCAGCCCGAGCTTCTTGCTCGCGCCCTCGTTGTAGGCACGTTCGAATTTCGACGGAAAGGTGTCAATCGTTTGCTGCGCAAGCTCCAGTGACTTTTTATTATCGGCATCAATAATGGGAATAAGGGTCTGAGCCAGACCGGCGAGATTCCAGTGAGCAATCGGCGCCTGGTTGGCGTATGCATACCGACCCTGCTGATCGATCGAACTGAATACCGTGCCCGGATGATAGGTATCCATAAAGGCGCAGGGGCCATAGTCAATGGTCTCCCCGCTTATCGACGAATTGTCGGTATTCATCACGCCGTGGATAAATCCGATGAGTTTCCACGCCGCCACCAGTGACGCCTGGGCATCGATAACAGCCTCAAGCAGAGCAAGGTAGGGCCGCTCACTCTCCCGGGCAATCGAGTAATGACGATCGATCACATGATCAGCCAGTTGACGCAGCGCATCGATATCCTGTCGGGCGGCAAAAAACTGGAAAGTCCCCACCCGGATATGGCTACTGGCCACCCGAGTCAGTACCGCGCCGGGTAACGCGCGCTCACGGAACACTTCTTCCCCTGTGGTGACCGCTGCCAACGCTCTCGTGGTCGGTACCCCGAGGGCATGCATGGCTTCGCTGACCAGATACTCGCGCAGGACCGGGCCGAGGACCGCACGGCCATCCCCATTTCTTGAAAACGGTGTACGACCGCTGCCCTTCAGTTGGATATCCCGACGACAACCTGCCTGATCAGCAATTTCTCCGAGCAGGATCGCGCGTCCGTCACCCAGTTGCGGCGTCCAGCCCCCAAATTGAAAACCTGCGTAGGCCATAGCCAGTGGCTCAGCATCCGCCGGAAGTCCGTTACCAGAAAGAATTTCGATTCCTTCGGGCGATCGCAATAGCGCCGGGTCCAGTCCCAACTGCAAGGCAAGGTCATCGTTGACTTGAACCAGTTCGGGTTTGGACACCGGGGTGGGCGACAGGCGGGCGAAGAAATGCTCCGGCAGCCTTGCGTAGGAGTTATCAAACCCAAAAAGTGGTGCGTTCAAGAGTGGCTCTCCGGGAGGTTGTGATCAAAGGATCTCTCCGGACGGAATGGGTAGTGGATAGATTTTATCCGCTGCTGGCGCTTCCTCAAACCGGACAAAGGTTATAGTTTTACCTCTGAATTAAACCGGCGATGATGTCGTATTGAGAACCTACGGTTATGAAAATCACGGATATCAAGACCTTTATTGTTCCCGCGTATGTGTCCGACAGCGACTGGGCCTTCGGCAAGGCCTTTGTACTGGTCAAAGTTGAGACCGACGAAAGCCTTTATGGCTGGGGCGAGGCCTACGTACCGAATGACTGCGAGCATGCTATTGCCGCGCTGATTCAGTCGCTGTCGAGGTATCTGCAAGGAACCGACCCCTTGAAGATCAGCGAGTTTCGTCATAACGCCGTACACAGCTTTGCCAACCTGCAGACCGGGCTTCATTTTTCGTGTGCTGTCGCCGGCATCGAAACAGCCCTGTGGGATCTCAACGGGAAGGTGCACGATCAACCGGTATACAAACTCCTGGGTGGGGCCTGCCGGACAACGGTTCCCACCTATGCCAATTGCCATAGCAACAAAGTCTTTCCCTTTGAGGAGTTCATTGAATACGCCAAGCACCAACACAAAGCGGGATTCACAAGCGTCAAGGTTTATCCTTTCTGGAACGGAACAAGCGTCGCTGACGGCCTAAAGAATCTCGCCCGGCTTCGCGAATCACTCGATCCTGGGTGCGCAATTCTTGTGGATGCCTGGCGGGCGCTTGACTACGAGTCAGCAAAACCGACGCTGGACGATCTTGAAGCACTCGGCATCTGTTGGCTGGAAGATCCGGTACCCACCGAGGATATCGAATCGCTTGCCCGTCTCACCGAAGCAACATCCATAGACATTGTGACGGGTGAAATCCTGAGCGAAGACGCGGAGTTTGCAGTCTTGTTGAACCACCACGCCGCCAACATACTGAATCCGGACATCACCTGTGTGGGCTTAAGTGCGGTTACCTCTATTGCAGCGTCAGCACAGACGACTTCCTGCAAGGTGGCTGTTCATAACTTCAACAGCATGGGTCCGGCCCTCGCAGCCGGCCTTCACGCTGGCGCCGCAATCCAGAACCTGGCTGGTGTTGAGTATTTCTCCAGATTCAAGGCGGCAACAGATACTTTCTGCCAACTGCACTGGCAGCAGGTAGAAGAAGGATGGTTTGCACTGACAGAAGCGTCCGGCTTAGGAATCAGCGTGGATGAATCCGCCCTCACAGGCTTTGACTACAAGCCAGCCACCAAACGTCCCTGGCCCAGTTGATTACGGGTAGAGCTCAGATCACCCGCGGGAAGGTGGCGCACTCAAGGCCCCCACCATCAACGAGATTATCGCCACGCTCATTGGGATTACATTCCCACTGCTTATCAGCATAGCGGGCATCATCACCGAACCAGTGTGTGCAGATCACGCGCCGACGCTGGCGCTTTTGTGGATTACCCGGCGCACTATGGTGCGTACGGAAGTTCAGGATCGCACAGTCGCCCGCTTTCATCGGCGCACTGGCAATCTCCAGACCGTGCGCCTCATTGTCCCAGTCCGGCGGACTCGGGTTCGTCTGGCCATGCATGCCCTTCTTGGTGAAAAAATCGATGCCCTTGAAATCCTGATCCAGTTTGTGTGAGCCCAGAACAAACCGCAGCGCCGTATCTTCAGGAACATCATCCAGCGCCATCCAGACATTGCATACCTGTGTGCCGGATACTGGCCAGTATGCTTCATCATAGTGCCACGGTGTCGTGGCACTGGTGCCGGGCTCCTTGACAATCGCCATGTCGAAATAAAGCAGCAAGCTTTGACTTCGCATCACCGTTCTGGCAAGCCTTGCCGCTGGCGATTCCAAGGTGAACTTTGTAAAGGACGGCAGGCGCGGCCAGAGAAAGGTGTCGAAAAAGAAAAGGCTCTTCTCTCCGGACTCCACGTGATCTTCGCGCAACTGACTCCGGCCAGCGGTCCCGATTGCGGCCGCGACCGCACGACGGCCCTGGGCTACCCAAGCCTCATCAAAAGCATTTTCCAGGCAGACCACGCCATCTCGCTCGTAGGTCGCTACTGCAGTCCGGGATGGCAGACCATTTTTGTCCAGACGATACTTCCTGAGTGTTTGCATCCACTTTGCTCCCAGATTCGGCATCCAACCCCCTCAAGCGCAAAACGACAGCGGGGGTGCTAAAAATAAACCAATACAAAACGTCGGTCAATTGGTGCCGAAGGGCGTTGCGAGCGATACACTAGCATCTAACTGACTCTCCCGCACTGGTAATCGCCATGACCTCACAACACCTTTCAGACACCGACAAGATGATGCTGGAGTCCCTCTACTGGTGGGATATTCCTACGCTCTTCAGGGCCCCGATTGAACGCGATCCTGCTAATGCCGATATTGCATTGGTCGGGGTGCCCCACTCCACCGGTAACGGCACGACAGAGCGAGACCAACATCTCGGTCCGCGAGCCCTGCGCCAGGTTTCAGCTATGGCGAAGCGGGTCCATGTGGAGTTCAACATTGATCCCTGGGCTTCCCATCGTATCCATGACCTTGGAGATGTTCCGTTGCCGGAAGCGAACGACAACGAAGCCTGTATTGAGCGCATCACAGACTTCTATCGTGATATTGATTCGGCAGGCGCGCGGCCAGTATCCGTCGGCGGGGATCACTCTGTCACCGGCGGCATCATTCAGGCCATTGCGGGACCCAATGCAAAACTCACCAACGGTCAGAAAGCGGTCTTTTTGCACTTTGATGCTCATACCGATGCTTACGAGCAGGTGCCGCATTTTCTGGGCGCGGTGAAATCCGCCGCACACTGGGCAAGTTACCTCGTCAGGGACGGCCTGATCGACGCCAGTCACAGCGTGCAGATCGGCATGCGGGGCAATCCGCGGACCTTGAGTTGGCTCAATCCGAGCAAAGAACTTGGCTACGAACTTATCACCATGAAACGCTATCGCGAGATCGGCCCGGAAGAAACGATGCGGATCATCAACGAACGCATTGGTGATGCACCGCTCTATATCACCTTCGATCTTGACTGCATGGACCCGACGGTGGCACCGGGTGTTGCCAACATCGAGGCTGGCGTTCAGGGTTTTCAGGTTGACGAGGTCATGCGGCTTTTGCGCTGTGTTCGGGGCAAAAACATCATTGGCGGCGATGTGGTCTGCATCATGCCAACCAAAGACTCGCCCAACCAGATCACTGCCCACACCGCAGCGTCGGTGATGTTCGAAATGATTTCCCTGATTTCAGATAGCCTCGCCAACAACCCGGCACTATAGTGCCGGTATAACCTGACCGGTTTACAATCAGATCACCCCGCCACTACCCACGATAATCGCGAGCAACGAATATGAAACTTCCCGAAATATCCGACGCACAGGTTCGTCAGTCTGGTTCGAGGTCATGGGGCATAGACAACGATTACACCCAGTTGCGGGACGTATTGCTGGGCAGGCCGGATTACTACCGATGGGTCGAAGCCGGGCCCATTATCGGCCGCACCCTGAACAACGCAGATAAGACCGGCGTCAAATTCGACCATGCCTTGGCGATGGAACAGCACCACAATATGGTCCAGGTCTACGAAGACGCTGATGTGAACTGCCATTATCTGGACGCCGACCCCGTCCTGCATCGGAATTTCTTCGCCCGGGATTCAAGCGCAATGACCCCCTGGGGCGCCCTGATCTGCCATATGCAGCTGAAGTGCCGGCGCGCCGACTATGTCACTGCGATTGAGTTTTACCAGAAGAACGATATTCCGATCTGGAAAATGTCAACCGCGGGACACTTCGAGGGCGGAGATTTTGTGATTCTCAAACCGGGACTCGTTCTGGTCGGTTACTGCGGTGAGCGCTCGGAGCGCGAGGGCGCCGAGCAGGTGGCAGCCTGGGTCGAACAAGAAGGCTGGGAGGCGATTGTGGTGCCGAACTCACGGGAATTTGTGCATATGGACGGTCTCGTGGTACCTATCGGTCCAAATCTCTTGGTAACCTGTCTGGATGCGCTTGAAGACTGGCTCATCGATCGTCTCAAGGCTGAAGGCTATGAGTTTGTGAATGTCGGCTATGGAGAAGCGAGAAATCTCGGCGTCAATCTGGTGGCGCTCGGCAAGGAGCGGATTCTTTCCATGGCAAGTAGTGCTTCTCTCAATAGCCAACTTTCTTCTCTGGGGTACGAGGTACATGCGCCAGACATGTCGATGTTTGTTCTCGGTGGCGGAGGTGTTCACTGCCTGTGTCAGTCGCTTTACCGGGACCCCGCCAACTCGTAACGACCGGAATTAAATCGGGATACTGCCTCAATGGGCTCCAAAAGCTCTTCTTTGAAGAAGCGCCACGCTTGGCCTGAGGGTGCGTGGAACTGGCCGATCAAGGTCTGTCACAAACATGCTGTCCGCTGCGGCGAGATGATCTGGGTTGGTGGTCAGGTGGATCTCACACCTGAAGGCGATGTCAATAATCCAACAGATGTTCCGGCTCAAACCAAGCGGGCGATGCATCATTTTGCCCGCACATTGGAGGTGCTCGATTGTGACCTAGAGGATGTCGTGTGGCTGCTTTGCTTTTACGTCAATGATGGCTCGTTGGATGAGCAGGATTTTCTGTCCATGGTTGGCGCCTGCTTGCCCGCTAACGCACGGGTGGCAGTCAATGCCGTCCCCGTTCCGGCGCTTGCGTATCCCGGTCTCGCCGTCGAGATCGAAGGCTATGCGATGCGCCGAACGGATGGACAGCGAACGGAGAAGTTCATCGCCGAAAATCGGGAATTACAAACCCTTCCCACACCTTTCTGCCAGGCCGTGCGCTCCGGCAAGATGATTTTTGTCTCTGGACAGTATCCCTATAGCAATTCCGGCAAAGTCTTTGAGCCCGGCAGCAGTGTCAGCCAAACCCGTCAGGTCATGGGGCAGATAGAGCAACTACTCGACCAGTTTGGGGCGGGCTTTGATGACGTCGTCAAAATTAACCGCTGGTATGCGGGCAACGTCGGAGTCGAAGACTTTGAACCTGCGGCCCTTGCCTGCGCCTCTTTTTTTCCGGATCCCGGGCCTGCGGCCACCGGCATTCCGCTGCCTACACATGCAGACCCTGAAGTCGCGATCAAGATCAGTGTGGTCGCGATGCTCGCAGAGGACGGCCAGCATTTGCCGAGAACTCACTCCTGGCCTGAATCACTATGGGACTGGCACACGCATCTTCCGTATCAGCACGGTGTCAAATGTGCGGGAATGATATTTCTGGGTGGACAGGTCTCTCTCAACAAGCAGGGCCGGGCAACCTATCCCGATGATTTGAGTGCCCAGACCCACCAGGCAATGATCCACATCGGTACTATCCTGAATGATCTAGGAGCTGATTACAGCGACGTCTGCAAGATTTTAGCCGTCTACTGCGCCAGCGACGATGCGCAAAGGCTCCACGAAAATCTCTCGATCCGTTCGTCTTATTTCACCGAGCCAGGGCCTGCGAGTACGGGAGTGCCGCTCCCCGTGCTCGCCTACGATTCGATGGTCATCGAAATCGATACCTTCGCCATGGTGGATGAGTCAGGCTAAATCTTGTCACCATGGTGCTCCGAGTGCTGGGGCAGTGATTACTATTCTGTGTTGATTCTTCCTGTAACGTCAGCCTTTCAATCACCCACGCCGGCGCGGCCCCAGAATAGTTTGCGCACCTGTTCACTGTTGACGAGATCCGGCTTTTCCGCATAGCACAGGACCGGAACCAGTCGAGGTGTTGGCCCGCTGACACGGGTAACACGATGAATCGTCTGGCGGCCGCCAAAGATCAACAAAGTACCCGGCGTGAACGGCAGTTGCATCACACCGTCGCGCTTGCCCTCGAGCACGCCCCCAACAATTTCCTTTTCGTGATCGAGACCCCGGATCCCGGGAACATATTCGAACAGTCCACCGTGACTTGGCTGCTGCAGCATCAGGGTAATCGTGAACTCAGACTCATCAAAATGCCAACCGTGCTGGCCGCCATCAACAAAGACGTTGATCGAGCAGGCTCCAAGCGGGTCCGCAAATCGGAAAAAAGGCTTTTTACCCAGCACTGATCCGATGAAGTTCATCAGGGGATCCCAGAGATACAGCTGCTTCAGCAGACCGCGGGGCGGCAGGTGGTCGTAAGCGACAGAGCCGACAAACGTCGCCTCCTGGCGTTGGGAGACATCCTCCGGGGAAAGATTCGGGTCCGAATCTGTCAGGTAGGCGTTGTGTGTGCTGTCACAAAAATATGCATCGTCTAAAGTATTGTTGGCTTCATCCGCTAGCGCTGCCAACGCTTCAGGCAGGATGAAACCTGGCAGCACGCACAAGCCTGCTGAAGCAAACTCCTGGCGGCAGGACTTGAGCAGCGTGGCTCCTGCTTCAGATTCCGGCGAATCGATGGGGTAACGCTCAGCGTTGACCATCGACTCAGCTGTTGGGAAGGCGGTACTCGTCATCTTCGTCCTTCTATATATAGTTTCTGGATAATGGTTATGGCAGCAATGAAGACTCGGATATCGGTAACGGAGGCGCTCACCCAACATCCCTTTCGACTCTGGGTAGGAGTAGTGTAGGATGCCCACTTCTTTCCGGCAATACTGCAAGGAGCAGTCCGGAAAGCACGTCCCACAATACGCGGTTGGAGGAGATAATTATGGTCGATGACGATTTTCGCCTGAATCAGCCTTTCGTCGGAATCGCAACTTTTCTGCGTTCGCCGATCTGTCAGAACATTGACACACTGGATACTGGAATCGCAGTAATGGGGGTGCCCACCGACGAGGGCTCGCCGTTCATGGCCGGTTCGCGCATGGGTCCTCGGGCATTAAGAGAGCATTCGCTTCGGTTTGGTCAGGGTGGCAAGGGCTACTACGACCCCGAGCATCGAAGGCAATTTCTCGAAGCTGAAATGTCGCAAGGACTGATCATGGATCTTGGTGACGTCGATATCTGGCCCGCGGACATCAAGCAGACCTTTGAGAACGCGACAAAAATGACCCGTAAGGCCCGCGCCGGCTGCGACCTGCTGGTCGTAATGGGGGGCGACCATGCGATCACCTACCCCGTTGTACGCGCGATAGAAGAAGATATTTATGTGATTCATTTTGATGCACACGCGGATTACGCGCCGTTTATCCATGATCTTCAGTTCACCAACGGACACGCGTTTCGGCACATTGCCCCAATGCCCAATGTCAAGAATCTGATCCAGGCGGGGATCCGCAGTCTGCGTCATTCCGAGGAAATGATCGAGGACTCTATTGTGCAGGGTAATGATGTCGTCACCATGACACAGTTTCATGAGATGGGTCCAGAAGGTCTGGCCGCGCTGGTGCCCGAGGGGGCGAAGACCTACGTAAGTATTGATGTGGATGTGCTGGATATCTCGCTGGTGCCGGGCTGTGTATCTGCTGAACCTAATGGAATGACCTATGCAGAACTGCGCGACACACTAGACGCCATCGCCCGTCGCACTGAAATCATTGCGTTTGACTTCGTAGAGGTGAATCCGCAGCTCGATGTGGGTACCGGCGTGACGGCATACCTGGGGGCCCATGTCATGGTGGAGTTTCTTGGCCGGATCTGTGAGCAACCCTGGTGGATAGAAAAGCGCAACAAACGACTGAATCGATGAGTCAGCGGGTGCTTATTACCGCCGGTGCGGGTGGCATCGGTCGTGTGATGGCGCAGTCCTTCGACGAGGAAGGCGCCAAAGTCTGGATTGTGGATAACGATGCCGACGCATTGTCCGGTTGTCCCGATCATTGGCGCAAAAGCTGCCTTGATGTCACCGACGAGTCCTCGGTACGCAGTCTCTTTGACGAACTCAAATCCCAGTGGGGCTCGCTCGACACACTGTGCTCCAATGCCGGCATTGCAGGCCCCGGGAACCCCGTCGAAGACATTGCGCTCGAGGACTGGCGGGCTTGTGTTTCCGTCAGTCTGGAAGGTGCATTTCTCTTTGCAAAGTTCGCGGCACCGCTGATGAAGGCACAGCACTCCGGTGCTATCGTCGTGACCTCCTCCACCGCTGGTATCTTCGGATTCTCCAACCGCTCACCCTACGTTGCGGCAAAGTGGGGAGTCATCGGTTTCACCAAGACACTGGCTATTGAACTGGGTCCGTTCAATATCCGGGCCAATGCGATCTGTCCCGGTCCGGTGGAAGGCGAGCGCATGAGCTATGTCGCACAAAGAGAGAGTGCACAGAAAGGCAAGGCGGCTCAGGAGATCCTGGATGAATACGCCAGCGGCGCTTCGATGAGAAAACTCGTACGCCCGCAGGACGTCGCCAATATGGCCGTGTTTTTGGCGAGCGATAAGGCGGCACTGGTCAGCGGCCAGGTGATTGCAGTAGACGGACACACCGAAAACCCGGAACCGCGCGCCTGAAGGCGCGAGTATCAGCGTCTTTCAGTAGGCTCTGACCTTCGAAGCACCCTCGTAGAGAATATCTGCCCAGTTAGCATTGGCCCGTGAGCGGGCTGCAAGGCCAGCCTCATCCCGGTCCGTGCCAGGACGTGGGAGAACCACAAAGTCCCCGCCGCTATCACAGCCCTGCACCACCTGAACCAGGTGCTCGCCGATCATCTGCCGGGAATCCGGCCCCATATAGGCCTGAAGGGCAATTCCCATCCGGCGCTCATTACTGTGGTTAGGCATCGATCCGTGGACCGTACGCGCATGATGAATGGACATCTGCCCAGGATGGAGAATGAGATCAACCGCCGCGGCTTCATCAACTTCAGCAACGGTCTGCCCGCGTGTCAGGATATTGTCCTCACCAAACGTATCGTGATGCAGCCGGATGCCGTCTTTATGGCTGCCGGGAATGGCTTTGATACACCCCAGCTGCGGATTACTCGGTGTCAGAGCCAGCCAAGGCGTAATAAAGGTATGCGGCTCAATACCCATATAGGTCGCATCCTGATGCCAACTTACAAAACCTGTGCTTTTAGGTTCCTTGAAAAACAACACGGACCCGTACAGTAGGATATCCTCGCCTATCAGGTCGGACACCGCCCCCACAATCACCGGGTGATGAGCCGCCTCGTCCACGCAGGTGTAAGCAAGATGAGTATTGTTGCGGTTGGTCGGGCTTAAGTCTTCCGGATAGGCCGCCTCGGCAGCTTCAACCCTGAGTTTCAAGGCACGCGCGTCGTCTTCCGACATGACATCGATGGGCGCGCAGTAGCCAAACTCGTGAAAGTGATCAACCTGTTCTTGCGTGAGGACTTTGGGCATCGATCAGATCTAATTCAACGGCTCGCATAGGTTCAAGTGCGGCCGCCCGTTTGTGTTTGGGGCAGTAAACGATACTGCCGCTACTCGGGTCAACCCGATACGGGCGCGAACCAGCCTTAACTCACGGCGACATCCGGCAACACTTTCGGATGCACTCGCCAGTAGGCCGATCCAAACTGTGGCCAGACCCTGAATTCGGATAATGCTCAAAAATGTCTTTTGATTCTTTCATCACTTTTTTACCTACCCAGAACCTTGCGCAAACTGCCCAGTTTTATGAAGAGGTTCTGAAGTTACGGCTTGCACTGGATCAGACCCGCTGCCGTATCTACCGTGTTGTGCAAGGCGGCTTTCTGGGTTTTTGCCTGAAAGATGAAATCAAACCTCAGGAGGGTGTAATACTCACCCTCGTGACGGAAGAGGTCGACCACTGGCAGGCCTTGCTTACTGAGCATAGCGTCCCGATCGAGACACCCCCTGTCTTTAATCCGGAATTTCAGATTTACCAGATGTTCCTGAGAGACCCTAACGACTACCTGATAGAGATCCAACGCTTTGAGGATCCACGATGGAACGCTCAATCCTGACCAAAACGCAGGTAGGATATACCCACTGCATCACGATCGACCAATATAGCGATGGCGCAAGATTCGGATAACTGGTATCGGTGTGAAATTGACCGCACGCTGCTGAAATCACTTTCGCGGCGGACCAACTGGCACGGTCTGGTTTACCTCTTGTATTTCATCGCGCTCCTGATAATCACCGGTTTTCTGGCGCTGTCGTCTGTGAACACGCTATGGAGTATTCCGGCGTTCTTGCTTTATGGCGGAATCTGGGTCTTTGCGACCAGTGTGGTTCACGAAACCGCACATGGAACAGCCTTTCGCAACCGCACACTTAATGAGGCCGTGCTCTTTGTCTCTGGTTTTATGGTCCAGCAAACGCCCTGCCTGCTGCGCTATGTTCATACCCGCCACCATTCCCATACTGCCTTGGTGGGAAAAGATCCTGAGATTATCCTGACCAACCCGATGACCTGGCGGGATTTCATCGTCAAGGAACTCATCGATCTGGGCAGTATCTGGTACTTCGTGAAGGCCACTGCCGCGCTTGCCGTCAGCCGTCCCACCCGGGATGCCACAGACTGTATCCCCGCCGCGGTCATGCGCCGCGCCCTTATCGAGGCGCAGGCCTATATGCTGGCGTATCTCGCCATCATCGCCTGGGCACTTGCGGTGCAGTCATGGCTTCCGGTTCTGATGCTCATTGCGCCTCGGGTCTTCGGGGCGCCGACCCATGGTGTAATCCTTGCGACACAGCATTTCGGCATGGCCCAGAACATCCCTGACCATCGTCATACGACCCGGACCATGGCGGTCAACCCGGCGCTACGGATGCTGTACTGGAACATGAACTATCACATCGAGCACCACCTCTTCCCTCAGGTACCCTTTCACGCCCTGCCGGCTTTGCATGAGGCGGTTCGCGACCAGTGCCCTCCGCCTACCCGCGGCATTTTGGGCGCCATGTCTGAGATTGCGACCATGATCCATCGCCAGCGCCGGGAACCCGCTTATTCCACTCCGAGGCTCCTGCCCGGCGTGAGCTCGGGTTAAGCGTTTCATCCCGGTGAAGACTCCACGATCACAGCCACTCCCGACACAAGGGTATTAGAATCATGGACCTTTCGGGAAAAAAGGCACTGGTGACTGGCGCCTGTGGTGGTATCGGCCAGGCCATCGTTGAAGCCCTCAAGGCTCAACGCGCCACGGTTGCAGGTACGGATCGGATCGCCTGCGCGCAGTCAGATATCTCCATCGTCGGCGACTTAACAGACCCCGTATTCTGCGATGGTCTGCCGCAGGAGGCAGCCCAACAACTGGATGGTCTCGACATCGTCATCAACAATGCAGGTGTCATTCGCCGGGGACCGGTAACTGAGGCGACCGACGAAGACTACGCCGTTTCCTTTGCGGTCAATGTCGAAGCACCATTTCGGATCTGTCGTGCGGCCATCCCGATCCTGGCTGACGCCGGTGGTGGCGCCATCGTTAATGTCGCCTCCTGCTGGGGAGTACACCCGGGACCCAATCACCCGATCTACTGCATGTCCAAGGCGGCTGTTGCATCGATGACGCAGTGTCTAGGGCACGATCATGCGCATCAGGGAATCAGGATCAACGCCGTCTGCCCCAATGAGGTGGATACGCCGATGCTGCGCTCGGGCTTTGAGTCCCGGGGAATGGATCCCGACACGGCGATCGCATCTCTGAATGCCTCCGTGCCTTTAGGACGCATCGCGCAGCCGCAGGAGATCGCTGATGTCGTAGTCTTTCTTGCATCAGAAAGTGCGCGGTACATCTGCGGCACCCTGGTGGAAGTCAACGGCGGCAAAGCCGTTCACTAGGTCATGGGCAAAGTTGCACTCATCACTGGAGGCCGAAGCGGAATCGGTCTTGCCTGTGCCCAAAAACTTTCAGAAACCGGTTATGACGTCGTTACGGCGCAGCGCTCGCCAGCCGCGAACTTTTACAGCATCGAAGCCGACCTTTCAGACCCCGAAACCCCACAGAAAGTCATCCAGCAGGTAATCGATCGTCATGACCGTCTGGACGCGCTCATCAACAATGCCGGTATCATGCTTGAAGATACGGTCGAAGAGATGTCGCTTCAAGATTGGAACCGCACGCTCCACATTAATCTCACGGCACCGTTTCTATTGATCAAGCATGCCACGCCTCATCTGAAAGGCAATGGTGCAATTGTCAATGTCGGCTCAATCGAAGGGCTCGGATCGAATCCACAGCACGCAGCCTACTGCGCCTCCAAGGCAGGTTTACATGCCCTGACCAGAGCGGTGGCGGTCGACGCCGGCCCACAAGGCATCCGCTGCAACGCCATTGCTCCGGGGTGGATCGATACTGAACTCAACGAGGAATTTATCGAATCGATGACAAACCCGACAGCTTTCCGAGAGCAGATCGGGGAGATTCATCCCTTGCGCCGCACCGGCAAGCCAGAGGAAGTAGCCGCGCTCGTCGCGTGGCTGGTGTCTGATGAGGCGTCGTTTGTAACCGGCCAGGTCTACACCATTGACGGTGGTCGGCTCGCCCAGTTGCCGCTGCCGTAGAGTCGAAATCTGGCCCATTAACCGATCATCATCGCGACCCGTTACTAAAATTGTTGAAAAAGAGATAAACGTTATGCAATCACATGCACGGGTCGTTGTCGTCGGAGGCGGATGCGTCGGCGCCAACATTCTTTACAGTCTGGCGCATCGAGGCTGGACTGATACCTGTCTCGTCGAGCGGACGGAACTTACCGCGGGTTCCACATGGCATGCAGCCGGGTTGATCCCGCTCTATTCCTTTTCCTATAAGTTTGGCCGGCTGATCCAGAAAACCATTGATCTCTATGAGGGGCTTGAGGCGGAGACCGGTCAAAACATCGGTTGGCATAAATGCGGCCAGTTACGGATTGCCGAATCCGCCGACCGTATGGATGAGTACCTCAATTACGCCTCGATTGCCCAGACGCAGGGGGTCCGGGCGGAAATCCTCAACCCTGAACAAACTGTTGATCTCTGGCCGCT
>JABJIU010000003.1 GCA_018661145.1 Pseudomonadota bacterium
CGAACCCAGGCGATCCCGCAGCCGATCCATCATCGCTCGAAGTCCTTTGATGTCTACATCGTCATATCGTTTGACGAGCAAGCGTATACCGTTAACCTCCTGAGCTTCGCTCGCGGGATCATCCCCAGCACCGCCAGCCGCAACCTGACCCTGCAGTTGCTCAATTTTTCGCTCGAGTTCACGAACACGGGTAGCGAGACTGGTTGCACGCTCCTCCACGTCGGCGCGTCCGGTCTTGAGTGCCGTTGCCAGCCGACCCAATGTCGCGCTCTCGTTCATGCCATGCTGGTACGCCGCCTCCCCCGTCAATGACTCAACCCGGCGGACACCAGCGGCAATGCCGCTCTCCGAGGTGATGCGGAAGACGCCAATATCTCCTGTTCGGTGCACATGGGTTCCCCCGCAAAGTTCCAGCGAAAATTCTCCCATCGACACCACCCGCACCTCATCTTCATACCGTTCACCAAAAAGTGCGGCGGCCCCTTCGGCTCGGGCCTCTTCGAGATCCATCAGGCGGGTGTCGACACCGTTGTTGGCCCGGATCTGCTGATTCACTAGCCGCTCAACTTTCTCAATCTGCGCCGTCGACATGGGTTCACCGTGAGAGAAATCAAATCGCAGGCGTTCGTGGTCAACAAGCGAGCCTTTTTGCTGAACATGGGCGCCAAGCACTTCCTGTAGCGCCGCGTGCAGCAGATGAGTGGCCGAGTGATTGGCCGCAGTGGCACGTCGACAATTGCGATTGACCTCGGCACTGATGTTCGTTCCTTTAACCAGTGAGCCCAAGGTGACCCTGCCGGCGTGGGCAATGACCTTATGTGCAAGAAAATGTACGTCGGACACTTCAAACGCACCACCGGGCCAGGTCAATACACCCTTATCCCCCACCTGTCCGCCACTCTCTGCATAAAACGGTGTCCTGTCGAGGATGACCAGGCCACCCCCACCTTGATCTATCGCTTCGGCTTCAGTCTCATCCGTCACAAGCGACAGGACCGTCGCGCTGCCATCAAGGTCCTTGTAGCCAGTAAAGTCTGTCCGCTCCTCAACGCTGACCTTGACCACGCCTTCCATACGGAACTGACTCGCGGCACGGGCACGATCCCGCTGGCCAGTCATTGCCTCTTCGAAGCCTTCCATATCCACACTTAAACCCCGCTCGCGCGCATAGTCGGCGGTGAGATCGGCAGGAAAGCCAAAAGTATCGTAAAGCTTGAAGGCAAGCTCGCCTGGGATCACGGTTCCCGAAAGATCAGCAAGCCCCTGTTCGAGAATGCGCAGGCCCTGATCCAGTGTCTGGGCAAAGCGTTCACCCTCAAGTGCCAATGTCTCTTCCACGCGCGCTTGAGCTTCGACGAGTTCCGGGCAGGCCTCACCCATTTCCTCGACTAACGACGCGACCAGCTTGTGCATAAAGGGACCGGATGCGCCCGCCTGATAACCATGACGAATCGCGCGACGGATGATACGGCGCAGCACATAACCGCGTCCCTCGTTTGATGGGACCACTCCATCCGTAACCAGAAACGCGCTGGAACGAATGTGGTCCGCAATGACCCGCAATGACGTGTTATTTAGATCGTTACAGCCGGTGACGTCACCTGCCGCCTTGATCAGCGCGACGAAAAGATCTGTCTCGTAGTTGCTGTGCACACCCTGCATAACAGCCGCGAGACGTTCGAGTCCCATCCCCGTATCCACCGATGGCTTGGGTAAAGGAGCGTCGTTGCCCTCTGCATCGCGGTTGAACTGCATGAAAACGAGATTCCAGATCTCAACATAGCGGTCGCCGTCGGCATCAGGAGACCCCGGCGGACCACCTGCGACCTCGGGGCCATGATCATAGAAAATCTCACTGCAGGGGCCGCACGGTCCGGTATCACCCATAGCCCAGAAGTTATCACTGGCGCCAATACGGGCAAAGCGCTCAGAGGGAACACCGATCTCGCCGCGCCAGATATCTGCGGCTTCGTCGTCTTCTTCAAAGACCGTGATCCAGAGTTTTTCCGCTGGCAGACCGTAACCCTCGGTCAGCAGTTTCCAAGCATGCTCGATCGCCTGGCGCTTGAAGTAGTCGCCAAAACTAAAGTTACCCAGCATCTCGAAAAATGTGTGGTGCCGAGCGGTATAACCGACGTTATCGAGATCGTTGTGCTTGCCGCCCGCACGCACGCACCGCTGGGCGGTGACCGCCCGGTGGTAGGGTCTTTTCTCCTGCCCAAGAAACACATCCTTGAACTGCACCATCCCCGCATTGGTAAACAGCAGCGTGGGATCGTTATGGGGTACCAACGGGCTGCTTGGCACGATTTCGTGCCCCTGTGCAGCGAAATAATCCAGAAACTGCTTTCTGATGTCCCGGGTCTTCATTTTTTTTCAGCGACAAAACAACGCGGCCCGGCAACCCAGGCAGCGGGTAAAAACCTGATTTTAACCGGGACTTTGCCATTCGCCGAGTACCTGGCGAATAGTTTGCGTATCGAACCCCCGTCGCTGCAGATACGATGCCCGACGGGCCCAGTCCTTATAGTCCTGAATCACAGGATCTGGAAAGCGGCTGGCATGCTTGGCGGATGCGATTTCGATCCAGGAAAACTCCGCCTCAACCAGGGAAGCGTCAATAATCTCTGGGGCGACACTGCGTTCACGCAATTGCTGACGAATGTAGGCCGGACCGTAGCCCGTCTTTGCGCGGTGAGAAATGAGCGCCTGCGCGTAGCGCGTATCGGAAAGCTCGTTACGCGCGCAAAGCTCATCGAGCACCTGATCGATCAGAGGGCTTTCAAAGCCTCTCTGAATCAGTTTTTGCTGCAACTCACCGCGGCTGTGCTCACGCCGCACTAGCAGGCTAAGCGCCTTGTCGCGGACCTGCGCGCGGGGGTCCGCGTTGGCGTCACTCATGGCGAGCTGACGGTTTACGCCTCTTCTGCCTCAGGCTCAGGTTCGGACTCAGCCGCAGTATCGGCGCCTGCCTCCGGACGATTACCGAGCTCATTGAGGCCCATCTTCTGGCGGACCAGATTTTCGATCTCCGATGCCATGTCGGGATGCTCTCTTAAGAATTCTCGAACATTGTCCCTGCCCTGGCCAATTCGCTCGCCGTTATAGGAGTACCAGGCCCCGGATTTCTCAACAAGCTTGTGCTCGACGCCCATGTCAATAAGCTCCCCTTCCTTGGAGATACCTTCGTTATAGAGAATGTCGAACTCACATTTTTGAAACGGGGGTGCCACCTTATTCTTGACGACCTTCACACGGGTCTGGTTCCCCAGAATCTCATCGCCTTTCTTTACGGCACCGATCCGACGGATGTCGAGGCGAACCGAGGAATAGAACTTAAGCGCATTGCCGCCGGTTGTGGTTTCGGGGTTACCGAACATCACGCCGATCTTCATGCGAATCTGATTGATAAAGATCACCATCGTATTTGAGCGTTTGATGTTGGCGGTAAGTTTTCGCAGCGCCTGGGACATCAGTCTCGCTTGCAAACCAACGTGGTGATCGCCCATTTCGCCTTCAATTTCAGCTTTGGGGGTTAACGCGGCCACAGAATCCACGACGACTACATCAACAGCCGCGGAGCGCACTAGCATATCGCAGATTTCGAGCGCCTGCTCGCCGGTGTCGGGCTGTGATACCAGAAGATCATCCACCTGCGCACCCAGTCGCTCTGCATACGCCGGATCGAGCGCATGTTCGGCATCAATAAAAGCGCAGGTGCCGCCAGCCTTCTGGGCTTGGGCAATCACGGAAAGCGTAAGGGTTGTCTTGCCTGACGATTCTGGGCCATAAATCTCGACGACTCGGCCGCGCGGCAACCCACCGATACCGAGAGCAATATCAAGCCCGAGTGAGCCAGTCGAGACGCTTTCGATACTTTGTCCGGCCTGGGCATCACCGAGGCGCATTACTGAGCCTTTGCCAAACTGGCGCTCGATCTGTCCGAGAGCTGCGTCTAAGGCCTTCTGCCTGTTCTCATCCATGTGTCACTCCGATTGATTGCTGAGATTTCTTGATTTGCTGATCTCGTTGATTACGCGTAGCCAGCGCCGGGCACATATCGGGATCAGGGGGCATTATTTCATAATCCAAATGATCAACCCAGCGAACTGCTTCACAAATTTATGCCGACGCAGCCTGAATAAGGCGGGCAAGTTCCGAAAGCGCGGTCGCTACGGACTGGCGGCGCACTTCGTCACGATTGCCATGAAAATGAAACCGCTCAGACACAGTCTCTATGCCCGGGAACTGCCATGCGAGGTATACAGTGCCTACAGGCTTTTCATCACTACCGCCGCCAGGGCCGGCGATGCCGGTAACCGAAACCGCGGCGCTGGCGCCTGTGCGCTCGAGCGCTCCTGACACCATCGCCTCGGCCACCTCAGCGCTGACCGCACCATGACGCGAGATCATGGCTCCCGGCACCCCTACGAGCGATTCTTTGGATGCATTGCTATAGGTAACCAAGCCGCACTCGAACCAGTCTGAACTGCCAGATAAAGAAGTCACCGTCTTTGCAATCCAGCCTCCGGTGCATGACTCGACGGCAGCGAGACGCCAGCCCCGGTCGAGCAGAATCTCCCCGACTTTCGCAGCGATTTGCACAAGTTCATCTGGTTTGGTCATATGAAAATAGTATCCACAACTGGCTCAGGCGGCTCTAACAGGCATTATCATTATCGGGTGACTCACAGCGTGAGCCCGTAAACCGCCATTCGATCTGCCAGAAATTCGGTCGTTTTTAATGATAATGGCCCTTGGAATTTACCAGAACATGAAAACACTGCTGATGCTGATTCCCAGCCGAATGGAAAACAGGTATTGGTCTGCCGTTCTTACGGTTCTTTTGGCTCTCTCGGCCTTCCCAAGTCACAGCAGCGATCGTGATCGGGAAGGCCGACTGGTTGAAGAGATCGAAGCCAATCTCTTTGATGGTGAGGTTATCTCCCTTCTTCCCGACGGCAAAACATTTGCAGCCGTCGAGATGGCATCCCAAACCGGCACTGCCCGGGGAGCCGTTGTCCTGTTGCACGGCCGGGGATTTCATGCGGATTGGCCCGAGAATGTCGGACCACTTCGCGTAGGCCTTGCAGAAGCCGGATGGCATACGCTCTCCTTACAGATGCCAGTGCTTGAAAAATCAGCCAAGTACTTTGACTATCTGCCTGTCTTACCCGAGGCCCTGCCCCGAATCGACGCTGCACTGGCACACCTCAAGGATCAGAACATCTCCCCGGTTGTTCTGCTGGCGCACAGCTGCGGGGCGCATATGGCGATGCTCTGGATGGAGCAACATGCAGACTCCGGTATCGATGCGTTTGTAGGAATCGGCATGGGTGCCACAGACTACAAACAACCGATGCGTCATCCTTTTCCTTTCGCCTCGGTCAAGGTGCCGGTGCTGGATCTTTACGGAGAGGAAGATTACCCGGCAGTTCACCGAATGGCGCCTGAACGCCTAGATCTGATTAATCAGGGTGGCAACGCATTATCAAGACTGATTGTCTCTCCCGGCGCGGATCACTACTTTACTGATAACAGTGATCAACTCATCGAGGAAGTCAGCACCTGGCTGGATTCTCTCGGTTGGGATTAAAGGCCAGCCTAACCCAACAAGGCCGTCAGACAACTTCGAAAAAAATCCTCTAAATCCTCAGAATAATCATCCTCATTTCTCCCAAACGGGCTGAATAGTCTCCAGAATTCGAACAAATGAGTCGGATTTCATTCTAAGATTGGTAAATATCTGATTTGAAAAAAATGACAAACCAACTGCCGAGGAGAATGTAATGACAACGACCGACCACGCCGATATTAAAACCTTTCTGGAAGGCGTAAACAAACGTAATCCTGGTCAGCCCGAGTTCGTGCAGGCTGTTCAAGAAGTTGCACAGGACATTTTCCCCTTCATTCAGGACAAGACGGAATACCACGAGTATCAGATCTTGCGTCGTATTGCTGAACCTGACCGGGTTGTCAGTTTCCGCGTTTGCTGGGAAGACGACAAAAACAATATTCGGGTACAGCGTGGCTGGCGCGTCCAGAACAACAATTCAATAGGACCTTATAAAGGAGGGATTAGGTTTCATCCCACCGTTACCGAAGGGGTTCTTAAATTCCTGGCATTTGAGCAAACATTTAAAAATAGCCTGACAGGTCTTCCACTGGGGGGAGGGAAAGGCGGATCAAATTTCAACCCCCGTGGAAAATCAGAACATGAGGTTATGCGGTTCTGTCAGTCATTCATGACAGAGTTATTTCGTCACGTCGGAGACGATATCGATGTGCCCGCAGGCGATATTGGAGTAGGCGCGCGAGAAATCGGGTACATGTTCGGACAATACAAACGCATTACCAATCGATTCACCGGCGTGCTGACTGGCAAAGGGCTGGAATATGGCGGCAGCCTCATTCGGACCGAAGCGACCGGCTATGGCGCTATTCTTTTCATGCAGAACATGCTGGAGCATATAGGTGATTCGGTTGAGGGAAAGACCTGTGTCATTTCAGGTTCCGGCAACGTTGCGACCCATGCCGCGGAGAAAATCGTCCAACTGGGCGGGAAACCAGTCACGCTCTCTGATTCCGATGGATTCATTCACGATGAGCAAGGCCTGACACTGGAGAAGATTAATTGGATAAAGGATCTCAAAATGAATCGGCGTGGTCGTATATCAGAGTATGCTGATGAATTCAAAGAAGCCAGTTATCATGCAGGGGAACGACCCTGGAACGTCCCTTGCGCCCTGGCCGCGCCGTGCGCTACCCAGAACGAATTAACTGGTGATGATGCAGAAGCCCTTGTCAAGAATGGCTGCCTTGCAGTGAGCGAAGGCGCAAATATGCCGACAGACTTGCAAGGCGTAGAGGTGTTCAAAAAATCTGGGATTCTTTTTGCACCCGGAAAAGCTGCCAACGCCGGTGGAGTCGCAGTGTCAGGTCTGGAGATGAGTCAGAACTCGGCCAGACTATCCTGGAGCGAGGAAGAACTTCAGTCTCTGCTGACTGACATTATGAAAGGCATCCATTCGAGTTGCGTGGAGTACGGCGGTTCAGCGGGAGATAACACAATCGATTATGTTAAAGGCGCCAACATCGCCGGCTTTAAGAAAGTTGCCGACGCCATGCTCGCCTATGGTGTCGTCTAAGAGCGCGTTGGGACATCCTATGCGCATGCAAAGAGCGCCATCGAAATCTGTGGGAAACGCCTGATTCTGAGCCAGCAACTTAGACTCGGATTACGGACATCGACAAAATGTCCGTTACTAATCCGTGTGGCCATACCTGGCCGGGCCATCAGTGGCGCCAGTGCTGGACCTATATGGAGAACTGGATTACCCGGCAGTACACCGTTTGGCACCCGAACGCCTGAAACTGATCCATCACGGCGGCAATCCTTTATCAAAACAGTTGGTCGCTACCGGCGCCGATCACCACTTCTCCGATAACGGTGAGGAACTGATAAAGGAAGTCAGCGACTGGCTAGATTCGCTGGATCCGTAAAGCTACCGGCCGGTCAAGCCCGTGCGCTTGGGCCATAGGCAAGGTACATCAAGTCATTTTCAGCAAAGCGCTCATAACGCAGCGCGCTGATATCGACGGGCGGTTCGCGTTCGAGCACCATCGCTGCCACAACTTCACCGATCCCAGGTGACAGTTTCAATCCGTGCCCTGAAAAACCCATCGCCAGGTATAGCCCCTCGACACCGGGCGCCCAACCAACGATTGGATGAAAATCCGGCGTGACATCATACGCCCCGCTGATATTAGAGCGCACCTGAAACTCCCGGAGTTGGGGAATCCGGTCCTGGAAGGCCCGTCTCATACGCTCGTGATGCCTTTCGTAGGCCTCTTCCTCCACCGGACCGACCGGATCATCTGTCGGGATCGACTCCGACGGATATGCTGCGACCAGCATCATGCTGCCCCAGTGAGGCCGCATCACAACGTTGGAAACGCCGTCCGTGACGCAACTTTTGATCACAGACCCCTGTCCGGTGTCGATATAGGTCATGTCGAGCCGTGTGCTCTTTAGCGGGACATCGAGGGCAAGGGCGCCCAACAGATCCCTCCCCCAGGCGCCGGTGGCATTGATAACCACGGGGGCCGTCACCGCACCTTCATCGGTAATGACGCCGGTAACCCTGCCCGACTCGGTCGTGATTGCCGTCGCGGCGAGTGGGGTCAGCAACTGCACCCCTGAAGTCTGGGCCGCCGTCAGCCAACTGAGCACCATCCGGGTGACATCAATATAACCCGCCTCTGGTTCATAACAGGCACCGGTAAGGCCATTGACCGTGATACCCGGCTCTATCTCTTGTATCTCGTCTGGTTCAACGAATCGGGTATCGACGCCAAGACTCCGTCCAAGTTCGATATTGCGCTTTAAGGCATCGATCTGGTTCGACGCCACGAATAGCATGTATCCCATCTTCACGTAACCCGGATCGCCAACCCCTACCCGCTCGTTCCAGTTCTCGGGGGTATCGAACCCCCGGATAGAAAGTTCGACCATCAG
>JABJIU010000002.1 GCA_018661145.1 Pseudomonadota bacterium
TCACGAACTTGCGAATAAGTATCTGCCCAAAGGCGCAGGCGGGGTTCTGACCTTTGGCATCAAGGGCGGCCAGGAAGCGGGTGTCCGTTTCATCGAAAATGCACAGTTTCTGAGCCATCTTGCCAATGTGGGAGATGCCAAAACCCTGGTGATCCACCCCGCATCCACGACCCATCGTCAGTTGAACGAGGAAGAGCAGGCCAGCGCTGGAGTCACCCCGGATATGATTCGAATGTCGGTCGGGCTCGAAACGTTGGACGATATACTCTGGGATATTGATCAGGCGCTTACGAAGTCACAGAAATCCTGAACGGTAGCAAGGGCCGCTGTCGCATCATGAACTGCTGTCACCACTATCAGTTTACTCCGGGCAATGAACAGGTCTTCTCGGCCGACGTTACGCGTATCCGCTATGGCCATGGGGTGCTTCAGGAACTGGGTCAGGAGGCTCGTGCCCTCGGTATCCGCCGAGCCGCGGTCTACACGGATCGACTCGTGGCGTCCCTGCCGCTTTTTCAAGAGGCGGTTGAGGCATTGCGCCGTGAGGGCATCGAGACGGTTATCTACGATGAGGTTCGCGTAGAGCCCACCGACATATCTTTTAAAGATGCTGCTGCATTTGCCAATAGCAGCACCTTTGATGGTTTCGTTTCGATCGGGGGCGGGTCAGTGATCGACACTGCCAAAGCGGCGAACCTATATAGCACCTGCCCGGGAGACTTCATGGACTATGTCAATGCGCCGATCGGGCAGGGCCTCGCGGTGCCCGGCCCCCTTCGACCGCATCTGGCATGTCCTACCACCGCCGGTACCGGCAGCGAAAGCACTGGCATCGCGGTTTTTGATCTTCTGGAAATGAAATCCAAGACCGGTATTTCATCCCGGGCCATGTTACCGGACAGGGGTATTATCGATCCGCGCTGGACCGAGTCGTTACCCGCCACTGTGATGGCGGCTACCGGTTTTGATGCCATCAGCCATGCGCTGGAAGCGCTTACGGCCAAGCCTTTTACCAGTCGTCCAAGACCCGAAAGTATCTCGGGCCGGCCAATGCCCCAGGGCGCTAATCCCTTCAGTGACACCCTGTGCCGGGAAGCCCTGCGCCAGGCAGGGCGGTACCTCGTCCGGGCGGTCAGCGAGGCTACGGATCATGAGGCAAGGCACGCCATGATGTACGCCGCCACGTTGGCGGGAGTGGGTTTCGGCAATGCGGGCTGCCATCTTCCGCACGCGATGTCGTATCCTGTCTCAGGCCGGGTGCAGAACTACTTCCCCGATGGCTATCCTGAAGGTGAAGCAATCTGCCCACATGGGATGTCTGTGATCGTAAATGCTCCGGCTGCCTATCGGTTTACTGCGCCAGGCTGCCCCGAGCGGCATACCGAAGGCGCGCAACTATTGGGCGCTGATACGGGAGAGGCCGAGCCCGCTGATGCAGGCACGGTCCTTGCGCAGCACCTCGAAAAAATGATGCGGGCGACCGGAGTACCTAATGGCATCGGCGGGGTGGGTTTTACCGAAGATGCGGTCGACGGACTGGCAGAGGCAGCAACGGCCCAGCAGCGGCTGCTGCTGGTAGCGCCTGTTGCGGTCAAAGAGGCTGACCTGAAGATGCTTTACCGTGAGGCGCTCAGCTACTGGTAGGGCGCTGATGCGATGGCGCATCAGGCATCGATTGTCGTTGCACCCGTCTCGGTGCGGATTATCTTTCCATCTTTGATGAGGTGCACCGCGAGGACAGCCTCCGTGCTGCCGTCCGCAAAATCCGCGACATGGTGTTCCACGAGTATTTCATCATTCTCGTATATGCATCTCGCATCCTGCGGCCAGCGGAAGGTTTCTGCATCCATCATAGAGCAGAGCAGCGCTTCCATCTCGGATTTGTTCAGTGTAGCCCCGTAGCGGTGGCGGATAAAGCGGTAGTCGTCATCCAACAGATTGACATAGGCTTTTGCATCCCTCGCGCTGAGCGCTTGATGAAGTCGCTCGAATATCGCCACGTCTACGCCGACTCTCCAGACCAAACGTTTTCAAGAACCTTTTGCACGGCCTGGGCATGGCCATTGGCCTTCACTCGTCGCCAGTGTTTGACGACCTTGCCTTTGGGATCGACCAGTACTGTCGATCGAATAACGCCTTGAGAAATCTTGCCGTACATGTTTTTCTCACCCCAAGCGTCGTAACGGCTCATCATTTTATGACTCGGGTCGGATAACAGACTGACACGCAGCTTGTATTTGTTGATGAACTTCTGATGGGATTCAACGGAATCCGGGCTGCAACCAATCACGGTCGCACCGAGCTTTGTGAACGCCTTGAGATCGCTGGTGATGTCCTGGGCCTCAATCGTGCAGCCGGGCGTATCGTCTTTGGGGTAGAAGTACAGAATTACCCATTTCCCTGCAAGGTCGGCCAACCGCACTTTCTCGCCTTTTTCATTTTCTAGCGTAAACGCTGGAGCTTTTTTGCCTTCTTCAATCGCCACCTAAGTTTTTCTCCTGATATGCCTTATGCCCGTTACAGCGCACCGGCAAACGGAAGGCACGCCCCATAAACATCTCTAATTATCACCCCTCGTTTGTGAACAGCGGAAGAGACTGGGGAATTCTTATGCTTTTATTATTAATTGTTATGATATAACATTATTGGTAGCTACCGATAACCAAAGACTGAGCACCCATGATGAGTCCAAAAAAATTCAAAACGTTGTTTCCCGCGCTAGCGCTGCCAGTAATTCTCTGGAGCGGGACGCTTCAAGCTGAAGTTCCCCGGGTCGTCGCCGATATTGCGCCGGTACATTCGCTGGTTTCCATGGTGATGAAAGGCGTTGGCGAGCCCAAACTCTTGGTGCCGCAGAACGTTTCCCCTCACCACTATGCGATGCGTCCGTCCGAGGCCAAAGCCCTACAGGAAGCCAATTTGGTGGTTTATGTAGGCCATGATATGTCACCGTGGATGGAGCCGCTTTTTGAGACGGTAGCTGCTTCTGCTGATGCTTTGAATCTGTCAGAAGTCGATGGCGTGTTGGCGCTTCCCTATCGAGAGGGTCCGGTCTTTGGAGATGATGTTAATCACGAAGGCTATGACCATGAAGAGGAAGGTCACGACGAGCATGGAGAAGAAGACCATGACGATCACGAAGGCCATGACCATGAAGAGGAAGGTCACGACGAGCATGGAGAAGAAGACCATGACGATCACGCTCATCATGACCACGATGGTAACGACCCCCATATGTGGCTTGATCCGGAGAATGCCAAAATCTGGCTCGATGCGATCGCCTCTGAACTTGGGTACATCGATCCTGAAAATGCCGACCGTTATTCTGTAAATGCCAAATCCGCAAAACAGCAGATCACGCGCGAAATGCATCATATTGAAGAGCATCTTGTGGCGGTTCAGGACAAGGACTTCCTCGTTTTTCACGACGCCTTCCAGTATTTTGAGAAGCGCTTTGGTATAGCCGCAACGGGATCTATTTCCTTGAGTGATGCCTCGAAGCCGAGTGCGAGTAGACTGCGTGAGTTAAAGCACCTGTTTGAAGAGCAAGCGATAAACTGCGTGCTTTCTGAGCCCCAATTTTCATCAAAACTTGTCGATAACGTTTTTGGCGGATACAAACCACATATTGGGGTAGTGGATCCGATTGGCATAGATCTCAAGCTCGGTCCAGCGCTTTACCCTGCGCTGCTTGAAAATATTGCTCTCGGAATTGCAGAATGTGTAAACCCCTGACTATGTCTCGCCCAATATGAGCTCCAGAAAAACCGCATCAGATTTTTCTACGCCGGCATTTCGCCAGCACGATCATGGCGAGTGCGCGCGTTCGCTGATGGACGCGGCACATGACCTCTGTGCCAAGCGGGGACTTCGGCTGACGCCAGTGCGCGAGAAAGTGCTCGAACTTTTACTGAAGTCTCATGCACCGTTGGGCGCTTATGCCATATTGTCGGAACTTGCCAGCGCAGGGTTTCGCGCACAGCCGCCGGTTGCGTACCGGGCGCTGGATTTTCTTGTCGAAAATGGGCTTGCGCATCGCATTGAAAAAATCAACGCCTTTGTAGCTTGCAGTCAACCGCGTAAGGAGCATTCGCCGATTTTCATGATCTGCAACGACTGTCACCAGGTCGCGGAAACTTCGGTAAAGCCCCAAAGTAGCTCGCTCGATCGAACCGCTCGGGCGATCGGTTTTAATATCCAGCATACGGTTGTTGAGGCGCAGGGACTATGTGCCCAGTGTCGTGAACGGATGCTCTAGTGAGCCTCATCCAGACTCAGGGGGTGGGGGTACTTGTTGGATCCCGGCAAATTTTGCGTGATGTCGATCTTTCTGTCCGAAGGCGTGAGATCGTCACAGTCGTTGGCCCTAACGGTTCCGGGAAAACTACCCTGCTAAAGGTATTGATCGGTGCACAGGCGCCATCCGAGGGGGTTGTGATCCGCGAAGCGGGTTTGAGGATCGGATATGTGCCGCAGCGGCTCGCCATCGATCAGGCTATGCCACTCACGGTGGCTCGATGGCTCGGCTTATCTGGAACTTCTGACAAAGAAGTCCACCTTCTGGTTGCCGAGCAGGTTGGGATATCAGGCCTACTGAAGCAGCAGATGGTATCGCTTTCCGGTGGAGAGTTTCAGCGGGCATTACTCGCTCAGGCGTTGCTGATCCGGCCCGATCTGTTGGTGCTTGATGAACCGACTCAGGGCTTAGATCAGCCGGCGGTGGCATCCTTTTATCGTCTTATTGAGGAGGTTCGCGAGGACCTTAATTGCGCGGTACTGATGGTTAGTCACGATCTGCACGTCGTTATGCGATCTTCTGATCACGTGATCTGTCTGAACGGGCATGTCTGCTGTCAGGGCACACCGACACTGGTCTCTGCCGCACCCGAGTATCAGGCCCTGTTTGGGTTTGGTACCGAAGGCGCATTGGCGTTGTATCGGCATGAACATGATCATCGGCACGACCATGCCAAAGAGAGTGACCGTGATGCTGGATGATTTCCTTTGGCGTGCGACCCTGGCCGGCATCGCGCTTGCCCTAGCGGCCGGCCCGCTTGGCTGCTTTGTGGTCTGGCGGCGGATGGCATATTTTGGAGATGCCACAGCCCACGCCGCGATCCTGGGTGTTGCCCTGTCCCTAGGATTTTCCATTTCGATCTTCATCGGGGTGCTCGTTGCAGCCCTTGCCATGGCCTTTATGATCCTTTCGTTTTCGGGGCGAATGTTCGCCATTGACACTCTACTCGGGGTTGCTGCGCACGGGGCCTTGGCCCTCGGACTGGTGGCGGTCACTTTCATCCCCGGGGTGCGTGTCGATCTCACTGCATACCTCTTCGGCGACATCCTCGCGGTGGGCTATGTCGACCTTCTGATTATCTGTGCGGGATCGGCGTCTATTCTCGTATTGCTGCGGTTGCGGTGGGAGCGACTGCTACTGCTCACCCTAAATGCCGACCTTGCGGCCGCTCGGGGAATCGACACCCGACGGGAGAATATGATTTTGACCATTATGCTGGCAGTTCTGGTTGCGGTCGCGATCAAGATCGTCGGCGCTCTGTTGATTACCGCCATGCTGATTATTCCTGCCGCGGCTGCGAGGCCCGTATCACGTACACCCGAAACGATGTCGGGCGTTGCGGTGGTCGCTGCTTTGGTGGCGGTCGTCGCGGGACTGTGGACTTCCTTTCAGTGGGATACGCCAACGGGCCCGAGCATCGTTGTCGCAGCCTCCGCCTTATTTGCAATGGCCAGCCTTTTTGCACTCGTTAGATCGAAGCACATGCACTGATCCGCGCTATGTCCGGCTGCTCAGTTAAGAACTATCCGACGCGCGTACAGGCGTTGGACGCGATCACAAAATCATTGGTGAAGGCGCTTGAATCGGCGCTGCAGAAACAAAACAGGATTACTTTCGGCGTATGTGGTGGCAGATCAGCAGAAGCTTTGTTTCCTTTGCTTGCTGCATCTGCGCTTCCCTGGGCATCCATTGATGTCTTGCTCGTCGATGAGCGTTGGGTATCCACCCAAAGCCTCGAGAGTAACGAGAAACTGGTTCGTGACAGCCTACTGCAGGGTCATGCGTCGGCTACCACACTGGTCGGCTTAAAAACTAATCACGATCGAGCAGTCGATGCGCTAGATGCTGTGGAGCAGCGTCTCGACAAAGTCGAGTTGCCTATCGATGCGCTCCTCATCAGCATGGGGGACGACGGTCATATTGCCTCACTTTTCCCCAGTGGTGTTGAAAATTCGGAAAACGACAGAAGGGTAGTAGCCACCACCTCCCCGCGCCCTCCACACGAAAGGATTAGTCTTAGTCCCTGGGTTTTACGGAATTCACGGCGGATCATTCTGCCGGTCTTTGGTGAAGGAAAGCAGGCCCTGTTTAATCAGGCTATCCAGCAGGGTCCGAACACAAATTACCCTGTAAGGCATGTCCTGACTCAAACGGACGCGCGCTGCGAAGTCTTTTTGGCTCCCTGATCGATGCTTTTGCGGGTCTCAAGGGTGTCCCACTAGAATATCCCTTGATTGCGGGTTCTCCGCGCTGACCCGCTCTGGCAAAAGGAATAAACGATAAACAGTTTCAGGACATTGATTGATTCGGGCGAATCGGGGTTTGACGATATCTGCCGTTCGTTCACCTGGCAGATTCCGGCGTCTTTCAATATTGCTGCAGCGGTTTGTGACCGTCATCGGGATATTTCTCACCGCCCTGCACTCCTTTGTGAGACCGCATCGGGAACGAAGGCGCAGTACAGTTTCGCGGATCTCTATCGTCTTTCGAACCAACTCGCCAACGTTTTTTTGTCGATGGGCGTTGGTCCAGGGGATCGTATCGCGATCCTATTACCTCAGCGGGTCGAGACTGGGCTTTGTCACCTTGCTGCATGGAAGATCGGAGCGGTCTCGTTACCGCTTTCGGCGCTGTTTGGCACAGACGCGCTGCGCTATCGATTGGAGGACAGCGGAGCAAAGATTCTCGTTGGCGCGACAGAGGGGGTGCAAAAAGTTCAGTCACTCCGTAATGAACTTCCTGAGCTTGAGACGATCATCGATTGTGATGACAGAAAGAGCGGCTTTTGGTCATTGCTCGACCGTGCAGCAAAGAACGTCGAGACGGCGAATACATTGGCTAACGATCCTGCAATCGTAATCTATACCTCGGGAACTACTGGCCCGCCCAAGGGTGCGGTTCTGGCGCATCGCTGTCTGCTGGGCAATCTGACGGGCTTTGAGATGTCGCAGAACTTTTTTCCTCTCGATGATGATCTGATGTGGACGCCGGCGGACTGGGCATGGACGGGAGGCCTGCTCGATGGACTGATCCCCGCGTGGTTTTACGGTCGTCCAGTGCTCGGTTATGACGGCGGACGGTTCGATCCTGAAAAAGCCTGCGACCTGATGGCACGGTACCGTGTCCGTAATGCGTTTATTCCTCCCACGGCACTGAAAATGCTCCGCCAGATTGGGGATATTCGAGATCGGGGGGTTCAACTTCGCAGTGTGATGTCTGCTGGAGAGTCACTGGGCGCACAGATTTATGAATGGGCCGAAGAGGCGCTCGGTGTTCAGATTAATGAAATGTGGGGCCAGACTGAATTCAACTACATTGTAGGTAACTGCTCGAAGATCATGCCGGTCAAGCCCGGTTCCATGGGAAAACCTTATCCCGGGCATCTCGTTGAACCCGTCGATGAGGCCGGTAACGTGCTTGCCGATGAGCAAACCGGTGAACTGTGCGCACTCCGTGACGATCCAGTGATGTTTCTTGGTTACTGGAAGCGTGATCAGGCCACGCAGGACAAGTTCATCGGGCCCTGGTGGTCAACCGGTGACGTGGGGTATCGGGACAGCGATGGCTACCTCTGGTTCGTGGGCCGAAAAGATGATGTTATTTCCAGCGCTGGGCACCGCATCGGTCCGGGCGAGATTGAGGACTGTATGCTGAAGCATCCAGCCGTAGTCCAGGCGGCAGCGGTGGGAACTCCCGATGAGTTGCGCGGCGAAATCGTAAAAGCGTTTATCGTGCTTGCATCCGGTGAGGTACCCTCGGATGCCCTTCGGCAGAGCATTCAGGATCTGGTTCGTGGCGACCTTGCTGCTTATGAGTATCCCCGAGAGATTGAGTTTGTCAGCGAACTGCCGATGACCACCACCGGCAAAGTGCGCCGAATTGAATTGCGCGAACGGGAAATTGCCCGCAAGCGCGACTCCTGATCCGCTTACGATCCAGCTGGAAGCATCCGGCCGAGCGGTCGCCCGCCAAGTAAATGCATATGCAGGTGAAAGACTTCCTGATTGGCATGACGACCACAGTTCACCAGTAGCCGATAGCCGTCGGCATCAACGCCCTCAGATGCTGCTAGATTCCGCGCTACGATGAACATGTGCCCAAGCGTGGCCTCGTCTTCTTCGGATACGTCGTTGACCGTTGGAATGATCTTATTGGGCACAATCAGGATATGGGTGGGCGCCTGTGGATCGATGTCCCGAAAGGCAGTTACTCGCTCGTCCTGGAATACGATATCAGCTGGCACCTCGCCTTTGACGATCTTGCTGAATAGGGTGTCTTCTTGCATGGTGTTAGCCTGGTCGGTGGTTTGTGATTGGATTAGGTGCAGCCGGGTGGGATTGGTTCCCGGCACGATCTGCCTGTCCGGGGGGTGATCAACACGCTAAAATCCCGCCTTCGCTGCTCAGAGAGCATTAGCAAACGGCGGATGATCCGGACCAACTGGGGATTTTATAAGATGTCTTTCAAGGCTTTCAGAATACACCAGCAGGAAAAAGGTGTCAGCACAGGGTTTGAGCAAATGGAGGTCGATGACCTCACTGAGGGTGATGTGGTCGTTCGCGTTGCCTACTCGGGAATTAACTTCAAGGATGCGCTGGCCGCGACGGGTAAGGCCAAGATCCTGAGAGTGCCGGACCTCAATGGCGGTATCGATTTCTCCGGTACAGTCGAAAGTAGCGAGAATGCGCGGTTTAGTGTGGGTGATCGCGTTCTGGTATGCGGCTGCGGCCTTTCTGAAACCCGCGACGGCGGTTATTCACAAGTGGCCCGTGTGCCGGCTGGATGCGTTGTACCTGTTCCAGAGAGTCTTGAACTTCGCGACGTGATGGCAATTGGCACCGCAGGCTTTACTGCCGCCATCGCTATGATTCGGCTCGAGGAAAACGGCCAGAGCCCCGATCACGGCCCGATGATTGTCACCGGCGCTACCGGCGGTGTCGGCAGCATTGCTGTCGATATGTTGGCAGGAAAGGGTTTCGAGGTAGTTGCACTGACCGGAAAGTCAGACCAACATGATTATCTGAAACAACTCGGCGCAACAGACTTTGTTAACCGCCATGAACTTGAGATGGGTGCCCGACCTCTGGAGAAGGGCCTGTGGGGCGGGGCTGTTGACAATGTCGGCGGCGAGACACTGGGCTGGTTGACCCGGACGGTCAAGCCGTGGGGCAACGTCGCATCGATTGGTAATGCCAGTGGAATCAAGCTTGAAACTACTGTCATGCCCTTTATTCTGCGAGGAGTTTCTTTGCTGGGTATCAACTCGATCGAGATGCCTGAGTCGCTTCGCCATCAGGCCTGGCAACGCCTGGCAGATGACCTGCGTCCTGCCCATCTCGATCTGATTGTACCGAGAACTATTGATTTCGATGATCTGCCGGGAGCTTTTGATGCCTACCTGACGGGTTCCGTTACGGGTCGTACGGTAGTCAGGATCGGCCATTGAGTCGTCCAGTAGATGTTAAGCCTTCGGATTATTCACGCGGCGATTACCGGTATTGGCAACAGGTCAGTACCCGGTGGGTCGATAACGATGCCTATGGGCACATTAATAACGCGGTGTACTTTAGTTACATCGATAGCGTCGTGAACCAGTTCCTGATCGAGCATCAGTTGCTGGATATCGAAAAGAGCGAGGCAATTGGCCTAGTCGCGCAGTCGCAGTGCCAGTTCTTCCAGTCGCTGTCTTACCCTGGTATTGTTGATTGCGGCTTGCGGGTAACACATTTGGGCATCAGTAGTGTCAGTTACGAAGTGGGCATGTTTGCACAAGGCGAAGATGTTGCCGCTGCGGTCGGCGGATTCACCCATGTGTTTGTCGACCGGGACCAGCGCCGGCCGCGACCGCTGCCAGAGCCAATGCGATCGACACTTTCAACACTTGCCTGAAGATCCTAACAACTTATTTAAATGTACCGAGAAAACTTAAAAGGCACTGCCTTCTGGAAGTCTCCCCGCAAGGCCATCACCCTGCTGGGTATGTCGGGGTCTGGGAAAACTACGTTGGCGTCACGATTGCCGCGACAGACCTGGTTTCATTATTCGGGCGACTACCGGATTGGAACGCGTTATTTGGATGAGCCCATATTAGATAACGTCAAGCGCGAAGCGATGCGGGTGCCGTTTCTGGCAGAGTTGTTGCGCTCTGACTCGATTTATCTTTGTCACAATATCTCCGTCCACAATCTTAAGCCTGTGGCGAGCTTTCTCGGGATGATCGGCAATCCCGAGTTGGGCGGGCTGTCGGTGGAAGAATTCAAGCGTCGTCAGGGACTTCATCGGGAAGCCGAGATCAGAGCCATGCTGGACGTAAGAGCCTTTATTGCGAAGGGGCACGACACCTACGGATACCCGCATTTCATTAATGATGCGGGAGGCAGCTTGTGCGAACTGGATGAGCCTGGCGTACTCGAACAGCTCGCTGAAGATACGCTTATCGTATATCTCAAGCCCTCGGATACGATGCTCAGCCAGATCGTCGAGCGGTCTTTGCTTGAGCCCAAGCCGATGTATTACCAGAACCAGTTTCTCGATCAGGTGTTGCCGCAGTATCTTGATGAGCAGAACCTGTCAAAGCCAGAAGAGATTGTGCCGGATGATTATTTCCGCTGGATGTTCCCCCGACTTGTCGAGCATCGGCTTCCGCGGTATCAGGAAATTGCCGACCGTTATGGAGTGGTGCTGGAGGCTGAGCGGATTGACGATATCCGCGGTGAGACCGAGTTTCTTGAGTTGATCTGTGAGGCCTTGGGCTAAACATGCCGATCGTTGCTAATACGGGCCTGCCGAGTTTTGAGCGCTTTCATCGCGAAGGCGGTGATGTGCTGTCGCTGGAGCGTGCAGGTGCCCAGGATATCCGCGAAATGCACATTGGCCTCATGAATAACATGCCGGATGCCGCCCTGGAGCCCACAGAACGACAGTTTCTTCGACTGGTTGGTGGCTGTAACCGGATAGCCCAGTTTCACATTTATCCTTTCTCTCCGTCTGATGTTTCCAGAGGCGCGGCTGCCAAGGCACATATTGAAAAGTACTATTATGATTTTGAACAACTTCGCGAAGAGGGGCTCGACGCGTTAATCGTAACTGGTGCCAACCCGGTCTGTGATCAGTTACCGGATGAAGAGTTCTGGGATCCAATGTGTGAAGTACTCGATTGGGCTGTTGAGCAGGTAACCTCGACACTTTGCGCCTGCCTTGCGACCCACGCCGCCTTTTTGCATTTTCATGGAATCGAGCGTCAGCCGTTTCCGGCAAAGCGATGGGGGGTGTTTCCGCATCGTGTAGTGATGGAACATCCTTTGGTTCGGGGTATCAATACCCGTTTCGATGTGCCCCATTCACGCTGGAACGACATCAGCTCTAAGGAGATGAACCGGGTTGATCAGCTTGTCCTGGTTGAAAGTGTCGATGCAGGGGTCCATCTGGCAACAAGTGCGGACGGATTGCGCCTGGTTTTTTTCCAGGGTCACCCCGAATATGACAGTTTCAGTCTGCTTAAAGAGTACAAGCGGGAAGTGAACCGGTTTCTTTCGGGCGAACTGGATGCCTACCCCCCGTTTCCGGATAACTATTTCACCGAGGAGGTTTATCCTGTGCTGGACAGCTTTCGTAAGGAGGCTGAACTTGCCCGAGCGCAGAACACGAGCGCCAGGCCGTTTCCAGAGCAGGATGTTCCCGTCGATAATACCTGGGGCGACACGGGCAAGATCGTCTTTAATAACTGGCTTGGGGCGATTTATCAGTTGACTGACCGTGACCGGCGGAAACCCTTTATGCCGGGGGTCGATCCCCAGGACCCGTTGGCCAGTATTTTCTAGAAAAAAGCGTTTTCCTCATTAGAAAACCGCAATTGGGCGCCCGCCCACAAAAAGTGGGAGTTCTGTTAGAATGAGTTAACGCGCCGATTTGATGTTCAGCTTGCAGGCGCTTTACAAGTTTGCTAAAGCGAGTGCTTGCCGATGGGCCCGCTCTAGCGATAACGCTGGTGCGGGTCTTTTTGTTGGAGTTTCCAAGACAAACCGACGCGTCCCAGCCCGGAATTTGAGGAAACACCATGCCGAATAACCGGTTTGAACACCTGCTTCTTGAGCGCGACTGGTTGCTTGCAGATGGCGCGACGGGGACCAACTACTTCTCCATGGGCCTTCAGTCAGGCGATGCGCCTGAACTTTGGAATGTTGATCACCCCGATCGCGTCTCGCTGCTACATCAGCAGTTTATCGATGCCGGCGCCGACATCCTGTTGACTAACAGTTTTGGTGGTTCGGCTTACCGACTCAAGCTTCATCAGGCCCAGAGCAGGGTTACCGAACTTAATGTAGCGGCGGCACGGATTGCCCGCGCCTGCGCGGACGCGTCGGGACGCGAAGTGGTCGTTGCGGGCTCGATGGGGCCAACTGGTGAAATTCTTGAGCCGGTGGGGGAGTTATCGGCGGAAGCGGCGCAGAGTGCGTTCACCGAGCAGGCCCAGGCCCTCGCGGATGGCGGCGCCGACGTAATCTGGTTGGAGACCATGTCCTCCAAGGAGGAGTTGCAGGCGGCCGGGGCAGGCGCGGCCGAATGCCGGCTTCCGGTCGTGGCAACCATGACATTCGATACCAACGGCAGCACGATGATGGGTGTGCCTCCGCCTCGACTGGTGGAGTTATATCGTGAGACGGTGCCCCGCCTTGCGGCCTACGGTGCCAACTGCGGTGTGGGCGCAGCCGATCTGGTCGGCACCCTGCTTGCAATACGCTCTCACGCCGAGGAGGCGGATATTCTGGTCGCCAAAGCAAACTGCGGTATCCCGCAGTTTGTCGATGGTGAGATCCAATACAGCGGAACGCCGGAACTGATGGCCGAGTATGCGCGTCTCGGGCGCGATTGCGGGGCGCGGATAATTGGAGGTTGCTGCGGTACGACTCCTGTGCACCTTGCCGCGATGCATCGTGCGTTGCTGGAACACAATCTTCGGTCAGTTCCCGACATAGAAGCGGTGGTGGAGGCGCTCGGTCCAGTTACGGCAGGGACCCGGTCCGCCAGTTCGGATTCGCCCGATACACACGTTGAGAAAAGACGGAGCCGCGGGGGGCGAAGGCGCCGCGCATAGAATCAGTATTTGACAAAGATGCTATTCTGCCGGGATGAGACATGCCTTTATCATGGATCCCCTGGAGGGGGTCAAGCCGCATAAGGACACCACCTATTTTCTGATGCTCGCCGCCTGCGAGCGCGGACACGAGGTGTTTTTCGTCGACCCCGTGACGCTGTCTCTGCAGCATAGTGAGGTTCATGCCGCGGTTGTAAAGGTCAAAGTCTCAAGGGACCAACAACAGCCTTTTGTCGTTGAGTCCAAAGGCTCGTATGCGCTTGCCACTATGGACGCTGTTTGGATTCGGCAGGACCCTCCATTTAACCGAAGCTATTTTTACGTCACCCTGTTACTGGATCAACTGCCCGACCGAGTCCAGATTATCAATAGGCCAGTCACAGTCCGTAACTGGAACGAAAAACTCGCTGCACTGCGTTATCCGATGTTCACGCCGGCTACTCTCGTCTCGAGAAGCGTGCAGGAAATTTCCGAGTTTTTGGAAGAGCAAGAGCGGATCACCGTGAAACCGGTTGATGGCCACGGCGGCAAGGGAATCATTTTTCTGAATTCAGGCGGCAATAGGCTATCAGAGCAGTTGGATAGCGCAACCCACGGAGGGCGGCACTGGGTGGTTGCCCAGCAGTATTTACCGGCTGCACGAGAGGGTGACAAGCGTATTCTGCTGTTGGACGGCGAACCGCTGGGCGCGATTTTGCGTCTACATGCTGAGGGCGTTGAACTCAATAACCTCGATCAGGGCGGGAGTGCCGAGCCGGCGGCACTGGATCAGCGTGATCATCAAATCTGTGAGGCGATGCGGCACGATCTCGTCGCGCATGGAGTGCGTTTTGCCGGAATCGATGTGATCGGCGGGATGTTGATAGAGGTTAATATCACCAGCCCGACGGGGCTGCAGGAGATGAGTCGCTTTGACAAGGTGGACTATCATCACCGTGTGATAGCGTCCTTTGAGTCGTAAGAGTTATTCGCCCAGTACCAGACCCTCGCGGCGCGGATCTGCGCCACCCAGAAGCTGTCCCGAAGGAAGCAATTGAATCATGTGTAGGCCGCTGTTCATGTCTCGGATCCGGACCTCATGCCCAAAATCCGTCAAGGTAGCCTTCAGGGTTTCTGCACCGTGATGTGATTCAAGGTCTGTTGCCCCGTTGCGGTTGCAAAAGTGGGGCATCGATACGGCTTGCTGCGGGTTCATCGTCCAGTCCATGACCCCCACGAGGGCCTGAACAACATAACAGATAATCCGGCTACCTCCCGGGGACCCCGTCACCAGCATCGGCGCTCCCTTTGAGTCAAAGACAATGGTGGGGGCCATTGAACTGCGGGGTCGTTTGCCGCCCTCAACCCGGTTGGCAATTGGCCGGCCTTCTTTACTCGGCCTGAAGGAGAAATCTGTCATTTCATTGTTGAGCAAAAATCCCTGCGTCATGAGCATGCTGCCGAACCCTGATTCGATTGTCGTCGTCATCGAGACGATATTGCCTTCAGCATCGACGATGCTGAAATGGCTCGTGCCGGCCGGCTCGAACTGTTGCATCGATGCTTGCGCAGTAGTTATGCCTGGGGGATGGCCTGGCAGCGCCACGCCGATAGAGGTTGTCGGTTGAATCAGTTGGCTCCGGCCTTGCAGGTAGTCCGCATTCAGCAACCCCTCAACCGGAACCGCAACAAAGTCGCTGTCTGCCATATAGCGGGCACGGTCGGCATAGGCCAGACGCGATGCTTCCAGAATAAGATGAATGCCCTCAGGACTGGCCCCCAGGTTCTTGAGATCGAATCGCTCAATAAGCTGAAGAATCTGACCGACAGTTAGCGCTCCTGAACTTGGCGGACCCATCCCGCATACAGCCGCTCCATGATAGCGGGCACATACTGGTGGTCTCGACAGAGTCTCGTAGTCGGCAAGATCCTGGGCTGTCATCAGCGCACGTCTACTGGAATCGTCTTGAAGCGATTCGATCAGTTTTGCACCAATTACGCCTTCGTAAAACGGAGCGATGCCTTCGTTTGCGATGATCTCCAGAGTGTCTGCAAAAGCTGGATTACTCAGGCGATGACCCGCAGGGAGGGGATTACCTTGATCAGTAAAAAAATATTCTCGGGTACCTTCGAAGCGTTTCAAAGACGCTTGCGCGCCTTCGATTGATTTGGCCATTCGGGGAGAGACGGAAAACCCTTCGCGTGAAAGTGCAATCGCCGGCGCAAAAAGATCTGCCCAGGAGTGATGGCCAAACTGCTGATGCACGGTATGCAGCAGATGCAGAGTACCGGGGACGCCCACCGCTCTTGCCCCCAGTCGCGCCTCGCGCCACTTGGCGATCTTCCCGGCGTCATCTTTAAAGTAATCAGCATCTGCAGCTGCCGGGGCTGTCTCCCTTCCGTCGAAACTGAAGAGCGTTTGATCTTTGGCATTCCAGTAGAGCA
>JABJIU010000001.1 GCA_018661145.1 Pseudomonadota bacterium
CAGGTGGAAGATACCGGGGCGGACGGCCTCGAACTTAATTTCGGCTGTCCACACGGCATGTCGGAGCGCGGAATGGGTGCGGCAGTGGGGCAGGTGCCCGAGTATGTCGAGATGGTAACCGCCTGGTGCAAGCATTACTCCCGGCTGCCGGTCATCGTTAAACTGACCCCGAATGTAACCAGTATTCGCCAGCCAGCGCGGGCCGCTAAGAAAGGGGGCGCTGATGCGGTATCACTGATCAACACGATCAACTCGGTCATGTCGGTGGATCTGGATTCGCTGAGCATCAATCCGGCGATTGACACGATGGGCACGCATGGCGGGTACTGCGGCCCAGCAGTGAAGCCGATTGCTCTGCACATGGTCTCCGATCTGGCTCGGGATCCGGAGTGTGAAGGACTACCCATTTCAGCCATTGGCGGTATTGGCAATTGGCGCGATGCGGCAGAGTTTCTACTCATGGGGGCGGGCAATGTTCAGGTCTGTACCGCGGCGATGACCCACGGATTCAAGATCGTCGATGACATGATCGATGGTATGAGTCGATTTATGGAAGAGAAAGGTTTTGCTTCGGTAGGGGATACCGTTGGGCGCGCGATTCCCTCGCTGACGGACTGGCAGCACCTCAATCTCAATTACACTGTGAAAGCGCAGATTGATCAGAATCTGTGCATCAAATGCGGTCGTTGTCATATTGTCTGTGAGGACACTTCCCATCAGGCTATCTATGCTCGGAATAACGGAGAGCGTCGCTACGAAGTCAACGAGGAGGAATGCGTCGGCTGCAATCTTTGTGTGACCGTTTGTCCAGTGGAGAACTGCTTGACCCTACGTAGCCTGGAGAACGAGGTTGATACCCGGACCGGGCAGATGGTCGATTCGGGAAAGAAACTTCAATGGACCGCGCATCCGAACAATCCCATGGCGACTGCTGACCCCTGACCGCCAGCGCGATCAGCACGACAGCGTTTAATCAAATAGAAACCGAAAACAACAAGGAGCAGACATGGCACAGCAACAACAGTTCGTTGATCGGGACGCGGCCCATCTAGTGCATCCTTTGCACAACCCGGCCGCGCATGCTTCGGCCCGGGTATGGGCAGGGGGAGAAGGAGCCTACCTGGTGGATGTTGACGGGAATCGTTTTATTGATTGCCTCTCGGGACTCTGGAATAACACCGCAGGAAACGGTCGGCATGAATTGGCGGATGCGGCGTCCAAGCAGATGCGGGAAATGGGTTTTGCCTCAGGCTATGCCGGGAGCACCAATCCGCGGGCGATCGAACTCGCCGAACGTCTGGCGAATGTTACCTATCCGAATATCAATCATTTCTATCTGACCTCCGGTGGCGGGGAGTCAACCGACAGCAACATCAAGATGGCCCGATATTACTGGAAGGTTCAGGGCAAACCTGAAAAAACCAAGGTGATCTCCCGAATCTGGGGGTATCACGGGGTGACCTTTGCGGCGATGTGTGCGACCGGAATTGCGCCGTACTGGGGAATGTTTGAGCCGAGAATTCCAGGGTTTGTTCATATCCCGAGCCCTTACCCCTACTTGTATGAAGCACCCGAGGGGGCCGAAAGCCAGGGTATTGCGGCCGCCAATGAACTTGAGAAAATGATTCTGGAGGAAGGCCCTGATACGGTTGCTATGTTCATTGCCGAACCCGTCCAGGGTGCTGGGGGTGTGATCGTTCCTCAGGATGATTATTTCCCTCGTATCCGGGAGATCTGCGACCAGTATGATGTGCTGTTGGTATCGGATGAAGTGATCACGGGCTTTGGCCGAACCGGAAAAATGTTTGGCCTCGAGCACTGGGGTGTTCAACCCGACCTGATCCAGTTTGCCAAAGCTGTCACCTCGGGATATTTCCCTCTGGGCGGTATTGGAATCAGCGATGAGATCGCCGACGTGATGAACCAGAGCGGTTCCCCGTGGATGCACGCCTATACCTATAGCTCCCATCCGGTCGGGTGCGCGGTTGCGTTGGCAATGCTCGATATTATCGAACGTGAACAGTTCGTTGAGCAGGCCCGAACCAAGGGACAACGACTGCTCGTAAAACTTAAAGATGCCCTTGCAGATCATCCGCATGTCGGAGATGTGCGCGGGTTAGGCATGATGTGCGGGGTTGAGTTCGTCAAGGACAAGGCCACCAAGACCCCATTCGACGCGGGCGACGCCGTTGGCCCGCGAATTCACAATGAAACCGTTAACCGGGGTATGTTCTCTCGGGTGCGCGGAGACGTTTACTGTGTTGCTCCGCCGATCGTGACGGAGGAAGAGACCCTTGACCAGATTCCCGAGATTCTGGCTGATGCCACCCGGGCTGTGCTCGGTTAGCCGAATGAGTTAAGGATAGTGCGCCCGGTCAAGGACCGGGTCGCGGCCTCGTATACATCCGACGCATTGACTCTGGTAAGTCGTCGATCACTTTGCCATCCTCTGAGCCTGTAGGCTAGTGAGGAAAGGGAATCGTGCAGGATGTCTGACAACCCGGAGAGTACCCGGTCGGCTCGCGGTAGCCGCAAGCGGGCCCGGGAGGATCGCAAAGCCGCCCGTGCTGCGTCTGCCCGGGTGTCGCAATTGCCGTTCGGTCCTCTGGTTAATAACTATCCCCCACTGAGCCCTCTGACCGGGGAACAACTAGAGATCGTTCACGACGCATCGCTGGAACTTCTCCGCGATGGCGGGATCGAGGTGATGAGCGAGAGGGTGAGAACCGCCTTTGAGCGTGAAGGTGCTACGTTGGACCGGGATCGGGATATTGTGCGCACTGATCCCGAGATGATTCTTGAACTGGTGGCCCGTGCCCCCAGTACATTTACCCTAACACCGCGCAATGTTGATCATGCCCTGACGCTGGGGGGCAATCAGACCTATTTCGGGATGGTGTCCGGCCCCCCCAACGTACATGACCGGATCGACGGCCGTCGATCTGGAAACTTTGCCGACTACAAGAAACTACTGAACCTTGGGCAACACTTCAACGTGATTGCGCTCTTCGGGAACCAGACGGTGGCCACCACCGATCTGCCGGCTACGACTCGTCATCTCGACTGCTATCTCGCGAACCTTAGCCTGACCGACAAGGTGTTTTCCGCGATTCCGATCGGTGCTGGGCGAGTCAACGATGCAGCGCAGATGCTCGCGCTCGCCCGTGGTGTTAGTCTGGAGGAGATGCGGGCGCGCCCAGGTCTGATCGGCAATATCAACGTGAACTCGCCCAGAAAGCTGGACGAGGCGATGTCCGACGGGGCGCTCGCCCTTGCCGAGCTAGGTCAGGCGGTCATCGTGACGCCGTTCACCTTGTTAGGCGCAATGACGCCGGTAACCATGGCAGCAGGGCTGGTTCAGCAGAACGCGGAGGCCCTGTTTGGGATCGCGATGATCCAGTTGTTCTATCCCGGAAACCCCGTGGTTTACGGTGGTTTTACCTCCAACGTGGATATGCGCTCGGGAGCGCCTGCTTTTGGCACCCCGGAAAATGCCAAGGCTAATCTTGCCGGGGGCCAGTTGGCCAGACGCTACTGCCTACCGTACCGGACAAGTGCCTGCAACGCTTCGAATGTGGTGGATGCGCAGAGTACCTATGAGACTCAGATGGCGCTCTGGGGTGGCGTAATGGGTCATGGCAATGTTGTCTACCATGCTGCAGGCTGGTTGGAGGGGGGGCTCGTCGCGTCTTATGAGAAATTCATCCTAGATGTCGAGGTCTTACAGCATCTGGCTCACATGCTCTCGCCGATTGACTGCTCCCCGGATGAACTTGGCGTTGAAGCAATCCGGGATGTCGATCCGGGCGGACATTTCTTTGGTACTGAGCACACGATGGCCCGCTATGAGGATGCATTTTATGCGCCGCTGGTGAGTGATTGGCAGAACAGCGAGAACTGGCAGGCGGCCGGCAGCCAGGACGCGACTGCAAGGGCGACCCCCATCTGGCAGTCGATACTCGCAGAGCACGAACCACCTCCGCTTGACCCTGCTGTACGTGAGTCCCTTGAAGACTACGTTGCCCGTAGAAAAGTCGAGATCGGTACCGACGAACCCTGAAGTCGACCCTCACACCCCTTACGGGAACCCACCGGTTCTCCGATGCCAAACTTCACGGTCGCGGCACGGTCAGTCTATTAAGGTATCGATGACGGGACAGATCCGATCCGCGATCAGTTGTTGAGCCGCTTCATTGAGATGCACGCCATCCTCTTGAAACATTTCAGGATGAGAGAAGATGTCGGTGATAATCGAAGGAACAAAAGCGATGGCATAATCGGCGGCCAGTTTTGTATAGACTGAACGAAATGCGTCTCGATATGCGGGACCGTAGTTCGAGGGGATATCAATCCCGGTCAGAAGGACGTCGGCGCCCGCTTGCAGTGAGCGTTCGATCATCCCAGCGAGATTCTCGTAAATGACCGCCGGAGGATGGCCTCTAAGGCCGTCGTTACCCCCGATCTCAAGTATGACGACTCGGGGTCGATGTTCATCCAGTAGTCCAGGGAGATTGCGTGATGCTCCGGCCGTGGTTTCACCACTGATGGCAGCGTTAATGAACCGTACTTTCGAGCGCATGCGGTTCTGGGCAAGGCTGACCCAGTTCTTTTCGAAGGGGATGCCATAGCCGCTGGTGATGCTGTCACCGATGACGAGGACCGTGGGTAACGATGCCCTCGCTGAGGCCCCAACCAGCAGTAAAAAAAGGAGCAACAGAGCAGTGAAAGAACTTGTCTTGGAAGCCATTAACGTTTCCCGGGATGTGCTTGGGCCTGCAGGGCCGCTCACGATTCTAAAGGACGTCTCTCTCAAGGTCGGCAAAGGGGAAGCCCTGGCGGTTACTGGGCCCTCTGGTTCAGGAAAATCTACCCTGATTGCCCTCCTCGCAGGCCTCGACCAATCCAGCAGTGGCAAGATTATGCTTGCCGGCAGTGATCTGGACGTGCTCGATGAGGATGGTCGGGCGCGCCTGAGAGCGGGTCGGGTCGGGTTTGTCTTTCAGTCTTTTTATCTTATCGATACGCTCACGGCACTGGAGAACGTGATGTTGCCCCTGGAGTTGGCAGACCAAGACATGCCCCGCGAGAAAGCGATCGAATGGCTAGACAGAGTTGGGCTTGCTGACCGGCGGGATCACTATCCCCGGCAACTCTCGGGAGGAGAGCAGCAGCGGGTTGCGATCTCCCGTGCTTTTGCCATTGATCCGCAGATCCTTTTCGCTGATGAGCCTACCGGTAATCTTGATGATGCGGCGTCTGAGCAGGTTGCCGAACTTTTGTTTTCGCTGTGTGGCCGACGACAGGCCGCACTGGTGCTGGTGACCCACGACATGACATTGGCATCGCGCTGCGACAAGAACCTTCGCCTCGAGAAAGGTCGCGTGAGCGGAGTAGGCCAGTGAGGTTTTCTTTGCGCCACGGCAGCCGTCAGTTCTGGCGAGACTGGCGCTCCGGCGAAATGTTGGCCCTGGGGGGCGCACTCCTGACAGCAGTTGCCGCGGTGAGTGCCGTGGGTAGTTTCGCGGACCGGGTTGAAAGCGGTCTGGAACGCGGCGCGGGAGAGGTCATCGCATCGGACATCAAGCTGACTGCGCGACTGGAGATTGCCGAGCCATTTGAAGCCAAGGCTAAGTCGCTAGGGTTAGCGACAGCGCGGACAGCAACGTTCCCGACCGTTCTGTTTGTTGACGGCCAGACACTGCTCGCTTCGGTGAAAGGGGTCACCCCAGAGTATCCATTGCGCGGCACATTGGGCTTGCGACCGGAGTTGCATGTACCCGAGATGACTCGCTTGGCCCGTGGGCCAAAAAAGGGCGAGGCCTGGGTGGACAAGCGCCTGTTGACCACTTTGGGTTTGCGCCTGGGCGACCGTCTTGAGATCGGGAACATCTCGCTGATCCTCGATGCCGTGTTGGCATATGAACCTGATCGCGGTGGACAGTTTTTCAGTTTTAGCCCAAGAATCATGACGCACTACGCGGACATCAAAGACTCTGGCCTGCTTGGACCCTCTAGCCGAGCCACATTTGCGTTATTGGCAGCGGGACCCCCGGATGATGTTGTCGCGCTGCGTGATTTTGTAGAGGAGCAGGGGTCAAACGACATCAGGGTTGTGGATCTTGAATCTGCCCAGCGCCAGGTCGGAGCAACAGTGGGCGCGTCAACAGAATTCATTGGCCTGGCGTCTCTTGGAACACTTTTTATTGCTGGGATTGCGATCGCCGTGGCCTCGCGACGTTACGTCGAGCGGCGGCGAAAGCATGCGGCATTGCTTCGTTGCTTCGGCGCAAGCGGTCGAGTGGTTCTGCTGATACATATCCAGACGCTCGTTATGATGGGGGGTGTCTGGGGGTTTGTCGGGGCGGGTATCGGGTTCGCGGTTCAGGAACTAATGACACTGATGCTTGGCGAGGTCTTCTCGATAGGCACTGGCAAGTCAGGCATGGGGGCCGTGCTTATTAGCCTAATCCTCGGGCTGGCTTTATTGATCGGATTTTCTGTGCCGCAGTTGGCTCGACTAATGAGAGTTGCACCCATGGAGGTTCTCCGCCGGACAGACAGCCCTAGACGAGCGTTACAGGATGCGCTCTGGTATCTCGTCCCCGGAATCGTACTCCTGCTTCTGGCGGTTCAGCAGGCGGGTCGGAGCGAACTGGTGTTTTACGTATTGTTGGGAATCTTTGCGTCACTTGCGGGCATGATGGGGTTAAGCCTTGGCCTCATTGCGTTAATGAAGCATCTCGTGCGGGGGGCAGGCGTTTCGTGGCGCTTCGGTCTTGGGCGGCTTTATCGAGACCCCATCTCGACCACCTTTCAGATTTCAGCGATTGGATTGGGTTTGACCGTGCTGGTGACTCTCTCGTTGGTACGGGGCGAGTTGTTTGACAGCTGGGAATCCCGTGTGCCTGCAGGGTCTCCAAACTTTTTCCTGGCCAATGTTCAGGATTATGAAAAGGCGCAGGTGGGTGCGTTCTTTCAGGAGCGGCTCGGGGAAACCCCGGGGTTTACACCGATGGCGACAGGGCGGCTTGTCACGATAAACGGGAAGGTGCCGACGGCAGCTGATTATCCCGATCCACGGACGGCATCGCGAATCGAAGGGAACCTAAACTTTTCTTGGTCGGAGGAGCTCCCGCCGGACAATGCCCTTATTGCCGGCAGTTGGTGGCAGACTGGCAGTCGTGATCCGGTGGTGTCCCTCGCCAAAAGTTGGGCGGCGCCGTTGGGCGTAACGGTGGGTGACCGCATCGGCGTCCAGGTCGGCGCTCAGACTATTGATGCCCGGATTGCCAACCTTCGTGAGGTTCGCTGGGAAAGTTTTAATCCGAATTTCTTTGTGTTGTTCCCGCCAGGTGTGTTTGAAAACGCACCGCACACCTTCTTGAGTGCGGTGCGACTGGAAGAGAGTCGCCAGGATGCACTTGTCGCGTTAAGCAGGCAGTTTCCGACAGTAAACATAATTGATATCGGTGCGATCCTCGGTCAGGTGCGGCACCTGATCGAAGTGGTGGGAGTCGCATTGAATCTGGTGTTTGGCTTCACGCTGATTGCGGGGGCTGCGGTGCTCTTCGCGGTGATGCAGGCAAGTCACGACAGTCGAATTCGGGACGCGGCCGTGCTGAAGGTGCTCGGATGCAATCGCCCACGCCTTCTGCGCGCTCTGAACACTGAATTTTTCGTCATTGCGCTAGTCGCGGGTGTGGTGGCGGCCGGTGCCGCAAGCCTCACCGGCTGGCTGCTTGCGAGTCAGGTCTTTAATCTTGATTATGCGCCGGGACTACTGGTGATCGCGATTTCGATTCTGTTGAGCGTTGTGATAGTCTGGCTTGTCAGCCGCTCTGGCGTGGAGGCAGCATTGCGGTCACGGCCTCACGCAACCCTGCGGGCGCCTTGATCCACAATCCTGCAAGCGCGATGCCGAGCAGCAGCGAAACGCCAGAATATCTCCTCCTAAGTTATGAAGCACTCTTCATTTACCTTTCGCCGTCAACCCGCCTCAAAGCCAACCCTGCTGGATTACGCCTGGCGATGCTGGCGGTTGGCCATCATTGGCGCCCTGATAATGCCGACTTTGGCGTTTGCCCAAAGCGACTTTTCTAACGACATTATCAGTGGGGCCGAGAGCGATTCCGAGTCAAGCGACGCCACCCCGGTTACTTCCTCAGGGTTTGGGGTAGCGGTTCTTGATACCGGGGTGCAACTAGTTGGATCAATCACGACCGGCACGATGCTGCCGGGCAGTGCGAGTTTTGTGGGCGGCAATCCTCTTGTGGACTACGCGAATCAGGGAACGCACGGCACGGCGGTAGCGCAAATCATCCGAGCACTGTCTCCGGGCAGCAAAATTCTTTCCCTTCAGACTTCAACCGGAGGTCGGTCGTTGGCGGCAAGTGCCGCGGCACAGGCTTTGCGCACCGCGGCGGCAAATCCTGCGATCCGGGTAATCAATCATTCCAACGCAGCGCTGGCTATTGTGCCCTATGATGCCATTTTTGCGACGGCTCTCGCGGATCAAGTGGTGGTGATGGCCTCCGGTAATGACCGACTGCTAAAACCCAACGGCGATGCCCTTCATGCGCCGGGGCTTGGTGGCAAAGGGCTTATTGTCGGCGGCCTTGGACCAGACGGTGAGATGCTGGGTTTCAGTAATCGTGCAGGTGGGTATGCGCAACACTATGTCGTTGCGTGGGGTGCGTCGGAGTTTGCCAACTACTGGGGTACGTCATTTGCGACGCCCAGGGTGAGTGCGTTAGCGGCTGAGTTGCGGCAACGCTGGCCGGACCTCAGAGCCGAACAGGTGACAGATATTATCAAGCGCTCCTCGACCGACATGGGCTCCCCGGGCGTGGACGAAAAATATGGTTGGGGACGGATCAATTCGGTTCGCGCCTTCCAGCCGCTTGGCGCGTTGACGGCTCCGGTGGGGTCAACAACAACCGAGACGGAAGAGGAGCAGGCGCAGGCGGACCCGCCCGATGCGGACCTGCGAAGGCGGCGGCTGAGAATAGGGACACCGATTTTTGGCGCCCTGATGCGTGAACCAGCGTTGTTGAAGGTGCTTGCCCTGGACCGATATGGTCGCGACTTCAGTCTCAATCTTTCTGCGATGGTGAGCGGAGCGGATACCCAAAGCAGTATCCGCCGGATCGCCAGGGACTGGGCGGCGCGGGATAGGTCGTCCTTACTCAGTGATGGTACTGGTTATCGTCTTTCTTCCTACGGCGGATCGGACTCAACCGGGGCGCCAAGGCTTCGGTTCGATTTTTCAGGTGATACAGCCTCCCGCCACCAACTGGGTTACAGCATTCGCCCCGAGCAGCGCAACGGGGCGGTGAGTTGGCTTCCTCGCCTGGCAAACGGCGGTACGGCAGGGTCCGCCTGGCAGCGAAGCCTACTCACTGGGAACCTTGAGGAGGGTTTCTACAGTCTCAGTTCCTATCGCCTTGGAACCAAGACCACGCTTGATCTGGCCTTTGAGGACACCCATGATAGTGATTCAATGGGGCAGCAGAACCAAGTCTGGTCGTCTGCCGTTCACTTCGCCACCGACACCTTTGGCGCGACGTTTGAAGGGGGCCTGCTCCAGGAAGACGGTAGTCTTTTCGGAGGAGCGCCAGGCGGCGCGCTGAGTGTTGACGCGGCGGAAACGCGTTTCCTGCGTCTGTCAGGATATCGCAGTATCAACACCCGGCTTGCGCTTCTTGCGGCATACACCGGAGCCCTGACAGATGTGGATTCATCTTCGGGCAAACTGCTTGATAACTTCTCGGATCTTTCGTCCCAGGCGTGGCTAGTGGGTTTGGGTGCAAAGGAACTTCTCTCATCAGGTGATGCCGCGAGTCTGACACTGTCACAGCCGCTTCGGGTAACCGCAGGTTCTGCTGACCTCGATGTTCCTTATGGGCTAGGAAGCAACGGTCGCATCTTTCGCTTTCGGCAAAGGATAAGCATGGCGCCCGCTGGCACCGAAACGCTTCTGGAGATGACCTACCGATTTCCATGGTCGTCCGTGCTGGAGCTTGGGGTCTACGGCTCGCTTCGCTACCAGGCAGGCCATGATGAACGTGCCGGCATCGCCCCGCAGGTGATGACTGTCGTTCGGGGAAAAATTTAGGACGCGTCAGCGTTCCCTGGATTACGTAATATAGGTTGTTTAAGGCGCCCCTAAACGGCGCTCCCAACAGCGTAGGTTTCAATAATCATGCCGATTGAATCAGTTCGCAGTGGACGGTACGCCGCGCGCCAGCACGGCGCAATGGAATTCAGTGATCCGCCGGTCGATCTCGACGGGGTGCGCCGGTATCGCCTGGAGCGTCTTCGCGCGGAAATGAGAAAAGAGGGTGTCTCCGGGTTGCTCCTCTTTGATCAAATCAACACCCGCTACGCGACGGATGCCACCAATATGCAGGTCTGGTGTTCGCACTACGAAACCCGATGTGTATTTGTCGCGCTGGAGGGACCAGTAGTCCTATACGACTATGCCAATCACCCCCACCTGGCAAAAGACCTCCCGGGGGTCGATGAATACCGGGTGATGCCCTCGTTTTATTTTTTCTCTGCCGGCTCTCATTGCGAAGCTCGCGCTCGAAAGTTTGCAGCCGAGATAGATGATCTGATGCGTACCTACGGCGGCGATGATCGTTGTCTTGGTATCGACCGGCTATCATTTATGCCTTGCGATGCGCTTCGGGAAACCGGTTTGATCCTCTGTGAGGGAGAGGGCATTGCAGAACGTGCGCGGTCGGTAAAGTCCGATGAGGAACTTGCATTGATGCGGGTATCGATGAACGCCTGTGAGGCAGCGTGTCACGCCATGCAGCAAGCCCTTCAGCCTGGAGTTACCGAAAACGCTCTCTGGGCCAGGATGCATGAAACGAACATTCGCATGGGCGGTGAATGGATCGAGACCCGCCTGCTTTCTTCGGGCCCACGGACCAATCCCTGGTTCCGGGAGTGTTCCATGCGCCCCATTGAGACGGGAGACCTTGTTAGTTTTGATACCGATCTTATTGGGCCTTACGGCTACTGTTCAGACGTCTCGCGATCATGGCTCTGCGGTGACCGGCCCAGCGATGAGCAAAGAAAGTTGTACGCGGCTGCCTATGAGCAGATTGAAACCAACATCGGCGTCTTGCGCCCCGGGCGCACGCTGCATGAGGTATCAAACGATTGCTGGCAGATTCCGCCGGAATACCTTTCTAATCGGTATCCTTCTCTGATGCACGGGGTGGGGCTCGCTGATGAGTATCCGAGTATCAAGCACCAGGTGGATCTGGAAGCAAAAGGGTATGAAGGTGTTGTTAGCCCCGGTATGGTGATCTGTGTGGAGTCCTTTATTGGCGTTGAAGGCGGTCGTGAAGGAGTCAAATTGGAGGAACAGGTTATCATCACTGATTCCGGGGTCGAGCGGATGTCGAGCCTGCCCTTTGAAACCGACTGGTTATAAAATGCCCGAGGCCCAAGCGGCGTTGACAGACGCCAGAATCGACTGCTTGCAGTACTGCAACTGGTCCCGCAAGATCTTTTCCCAGATGCGGGAGGGCGGGTTGGATGCTGTGCATGTGACGGTCTGCTATCACGAGGATTTCGGACAGACCGTAGCGAACCTTGCTGACTGGAACCGACTTTTCCAGGACCACGAGGCACTCATCATGCCTGGGCGCCTCGCTGAGGATATCCTTGCTGCGAGGCAAAGCAACCGGACGGCCGTTTTCTTCGGCTTTCAGAATTGCTCCCCCATCGAAGCAGACATCGGCCTTGTTGAGATCTGTCATCAACTGGGCGTACGGTTCATGCAGCTCTCCTATAACAACCAATCCCTTTTGGCGACGGGCTGTTATGAAGCGGATGATCCTGGGATCACTCGGATGGGGCGGCAGGTCATCGCCGAAATGAACCGGGTTGGACTAGTAGTGGACATGAGCCATTCCTCTGACCGTTCAACACTGGAGGCGATCGAAGTCTCCTCCCGGCCGATCGCGATCACCCATGCCAACCCGTCTTTCTGGCACCCGGCTTTGCGAAACAAATCAGACACTGTCATTAAAGCTCTCGCGGAATCCGGGGGGATGATCGGGTTTTCGCTCTATCCGCACCACCTGCGTGAGGGCAGCGCGTGCACGCTTGAGAACTTTTGTGAAATGGTTGCTAAGACTGCAGAGCGTTTTGGGATTGAACATATCGGCATCGGTTCAGACCTTTGCCAGGATCAGCCGGACAGTATCGTGGAGTGGATGCGCAATGGTCGCTGGACGACCGAACGGGATTTCGGTGAGGGTTCCGCAGATAAGCCTGGCTTTCCGGAACAACCGTCCTGGTTCAGGGACAGCCGAGATTTCCCCAACATCGCTGCTGGACTGAGAGACGTGGGCTTCGACGATGAGTCTGTCGCCGCTGTGATGGGGAACAATTGGCTACGGTTTTTTGAACAATCCTTCGTGTCGGCCCGGATCTGAACCCCGGGAAACTGGTAGGGCGAGAGAGTCTCTCGTTTGACACAACTCAAGAAGTCTTCATGTGTGACGCATTAGCATGACGACGCCATTGCAGGAGGAAAAGTGCAGGTAGCAGCGAGCAAGTTCCAGAGTTCCAGTAAAGAGTCGGCGATTGGGCCCTCGCACTCGCCAGTCGCGCCCCGCGCGCCCGCAAGTGTTTGTAACCTTGAGCGGATGGGTGCTGCGTTTCCAACGCGCCTCAGTTTCATGCGTATCCTGCTGCGGCGTATGTCGACTGAAGGCTGGGAACTGGGGTGTGGACACTTCGACCTGGATGATGAGGGGTTTGGCACTGCGGTTTATACCGCGCGACTTCCGCAGCGCGCCTATTCACTGATTGCGTTTGCCAATCCGTTGGCGGACGAGGATAGAACGGACCGCGTTATCGCGTCTGCTTGGGATGCGGCGTTTGTGCTCTTTGATGGGATTCCCTCCGCCGTGGATATAGATCGACTTCGATCCCAGGTACCGCTCCAGGAGGCAGGGCGGTTTGAGCCCACCGACCTTGTGATTTCTCGCGCCAATCGCAGTCTTCGACTCTTTGAGTATGTTTGTGATTGTCTTAGCCGCGGCGAACAGCCCGAAGCAGGCCGACTTAATGATGTCGGTTATCTGATGCGCACGACTGCGGTGTATGGCAATGGCAAGTTCGGAATCAGTGACCGTTCGCGTATAGCCTCCCGACGGGAGACAAAGAATTCGTTTCAGGCCGAGATGCTGACCGTTTTTCTGATTCGCCAGTTCACCTTCGACCAGCTAGAACATATGGCATCGCGAAGAGCCCCTGATCGCTCAGTCGCGTTGGACGCGCGCTTGAAGCGTTCTTTGGGTATTGGCAACGCGACGGGGCTTGGTATGGCGCCTTTCGTCGTGAGTCACCCGGAACTTCTGAATCATTGGTTTGTCGCGCGCGAGACCGCGATTGCGCGCGTCCGATCGATGTCGGATATTGCGCCGAAGGATATTGACCGTGCGGTTGCGCTGCAGGCCCGCGCCTGCCAGCACGTAAGTGAGTGGCGAACGGCGGATGAGGATTACCAGCAGCGTAATCAGCGACTCCTCCAGGACCTTGCGGCACTAAGAGTCTGGCTGGAGCAGGCGAATCAGGAGCAGCCCGCTGGACGGCTATGGGATTCGCTCTTTCGCTTTGGTGAGAAGACATTTGGCGTGGACGGGCAGGAGTTGCTAGGCGCTCTCCTGATGGAGATCTATCCGGAGGTGGCGCAGGGACTCGATGGGATGTTCCACGCGCAGGAAGTGCGAAACATCCGAATCACGGCTACTGTTGGAGAGGCACTGGAGCAGTTGAATCTGCAGTATGGATGGACAGACCGTTTTGACTTCTCGCTGGCTTCTGAGAACGCCCATTTCTGGTATGTTTCAGAAAACAAACTCGAACCGCGGTTCGGTCGAAGGCTTGAAGAACCTGGAGCGGATCGGGAGATGCCGGTGGCAATTGCACGGGACATGGCAGCTTTTCGCCAGACGTTATCGGAATCAGATTCCCAGCAGAGCTTGATGGCCTTCCTACATCAGCATCCCGAGTTCCGTCATCTCGCCCGTCGCGCCCAGGCGCTCGAAGATCATCCGTACGGCGAGATTCAGGATAACCTGATCTCTGACAACTGTTCACCGCTCAATATCTTGCGCTTTAAATTGGCTTGTTTCGGCGCGGCGAAGTTCGATCCGAAATCATCTTTGTGGACGCGGATCACCATGTTTCAGGGTGCACCGCTAATGAGCGAACTGGGTGAGCCCTCGGCCGATGACTGGTGGCTGTCGGTCACCCCGCAGAGCGGTTGATGCGGCAGTCCTCTACGGAGTTCGGTCAACTCTTATTTAAAGCCGGCCGTGGTGTCGGGCTTCCCTTGGGCCTTGCGGAGGATCTGGTGGCGCCGATCTTCTGGCTTCAGGTCTGCGGTTTTCCAGGAGACGTCGAGGCGGTCAATGCGCTCACCGCGCTGGATGAGGGTCGAGCGGCGCATGAATTTCCTAATCTTGCTGCGCTGTCTAAAGACGTCGACTACGAGGGCGGTAGATTATCCGGCATCTATCTTGCGGCCGTGGTCTGCGATTCACTGCAGTTGGGCTGGCCGCGCCAGGATAAAGAAATCCATTTCTCCAATGTCGACAGCCCGCTGGTTTTTGCGGCAGCGCTTCTCCTTGCTCATCGTAGGCTCAAAACGGAACTGGGCCTGAGTATCGAAACTGAGGCTTATGTTTTTTCGAATACATCGAGCGGCAAAGTCGTTTGTGTGCATAAAGAACGCGCAGATGAAAGCGTGGACAGCGAGGGAGCGACGGAGGTTCGGCTGAGGTCGTCTAAGGGGATGGTCGATTGCGCACGCGGCACTCTGCTTCTTGATGGCGCCAGGGAGGCGCAACTTCATCAGATTTGTGAGGCCGAGGGCCTTTGCGCCAATCCAGATAGCATTCGCGGACTTAAAACCTTGGCGGACCGATTACTCGTTCCTGAGTCGGAGCGTTCCCTAAAATTTGGCGCCGGTGCGGGGATCGTTGACTCTGACTGAACCGAGCACGCGGCGTTGGTGGATGCTCGCGGGGGTGTGGTTCTGTTACATGACCTTTGGGCTCAGTATGGCGAGTCTCGCGCCGCTCGTCCGTGAGATTGAATCCGATCTCGCCTTCAGTCATAGCGCGATGGGCACGGTTCTGGGCGCATGGCAGTTTGTGTACATATTTGCTGCGATTCCTTGCGGCATTCTGTTGGATCGAATCGGCGCCCGATGGGGGTTAGCGATCGGTGCGCTCATCATTGGACTTTCCGGGATCTTCCGAGGCTTTGCCGAGGAATATATTCATCTACTTATCGCGGTAGCCCTTTTCGGGCTCGGTGGCCCGCTGATTTCGGCTGGGGCGCCCAAGGTTGTCAGCGAACGCTTCGAGGGTAAGGATCGGGGTCTCGCGATGGGGATATACATCACTGGCCCGGGCATCGGCGCCGTCACGGCCCTGTTGTTGACCCAACCCCTGATTCTGCCTTGGCTCGACGGTAATTGGCGTGTGCTCTTGCAGATATGGGGTGGTGTGAGTCTCGCGGCAGGGCTATTCTGGCTTCTGGTGGCGAAGGAAAGTCCGCGCACGCCAGATGGCGTCGAAGGCCGGGCCATAATGTCTGGACTGGTTGAGATGTTGCGTATCCCTGCGGTACGCCTCATTTTGCTCATGAGCGTTGCTGTTTTCTCGATAAATCATGGCATGGGAAATTGGTTAGTCGAGATTCTTCAGAGTTTCGGTGCAGATGTGAGTAGGGCGAGTGCGCTCGCCACCATACCTGTTGCCGTCGGCATTTTGAGCGCTTTGACGCTGCCCCGAATGGCGGTTGGTTCGAGGCGGTTTTCTGTTCTGATACTCCTTTTTTCGTGTTCGGTTCTGGCGAGTCTCGCACTCCTCGGCGAACCGGTTGGTATCTGGCTTTATCTTGCGCTGATCGTGGAGGGTATTGCTGCAGGGTCAATGATGACCGTACTGGTGTTGACGCTAGTGGAGGTTCCCGGTGTGGGTGACAAGCGGGCAGGGACTGCTGGGGGGTTATTCTTCTCGGCAGCCGAGATCGGAGGCGTTGGCGGACCCGTGCTCCTGGGAATTCTTTTTCATGCGCAGGGCCGCTTCAGTAGTAGTCTAATGGTCCTCGCACTTCTAGGCGTCCTGCTTGTTGCGAGCGTCTTTCCTCTTCGACGCCACTTACTTTCAAAAGCCTGAGGAATCGAGAAGATAGTGCTCCCTCGGGGAATCGAACTCCGGTTTCCGGCGAACCAATACTACTCAACTAAATGTGCTTGCAAAAAGGCAATCACGAGCTGTTGCACGTCCTCATTATGGAGAAGGCTGTGTTTATATCGTAGCGGCCCTTGATCGTAGACCACAGATCGACTGCCATTTTCTTTGTTAATAAATTCGGCACAGTCCCCTTTAGTCCAATAATTCTGGAACCACGGATCTCCCTCGGCAACTAGAGTTAACACCGGCTCAATGGTCGCCCGATTCAGGCCCCGGTATTCAGGCCACCCAGCTTGGCAGGTCCACCCCTCTATAACTCTCGCTCGCAGCGGTTGATCTAATTCTGCCGGCAAAGTTGCACTCACGATGGCTCCCTCACTAAAACCCACCAGGAAAATATTGTCCGGATCCACCCAATTCAATTTCCTTGCCTCTTGGATAGCGTGTAGGGTATCCAGCTGGCGCATCTTGAGAATGTCTCTATAAAACCCGCCAACTTTCTTTACTGGGTCGCAGGATTTGGGGTACTTATTGCGGGCAAAACTGGCCGGGGTAATTACCGCAAATCCATTCCGCTTGAACACGTCCATCCTCGCACGTGTGCCGGACCAGATTCCACCGCACCCATGCAGATAGATAACCGTCGGCAGGCGTTTAGATTCGGGGGATACTTTGATGGAAGAAAGATCGGTAAGGACGCCCGCGATGACTTGATGTTTATCTGGGAGTGCGATCAGCGCCCCCTGCCATGTGCGATCCAGTTCTTCAGGATCGGACCAGTCAGCAGGAGTCATTTCTCCAGTGGCCGTAAATTCCTTAGTGGTGTTGTTAAAATCGTTACTGCTAACGGCAGTTGGGAACCAGAGCCCGGTTTGCACTATCAATGCGATTCCACATATTTTCAGGCCGAAGAGAAAATGCAGCGACCAACTTCTGATAAGGCAATCGGAACCCGGTGGGAGATGTCCTCCGGTGAGCCTGTTTGGAGGAATATCTGGTTCTGCCATAAATCTGAACCCACTAGCAGGTTGCCCCTAGTTTATTAGATAAAAATTAGGTCAATCGATTCACTAGAAAACGAATCGATCCTAAGTCATTGAGAAGATGGCGCTCCCTAGGGGAATCGAACCCCTGTTTCCGGCGTGAGAGGCCAGCGTCCTAACCGCTAGACGAAGGGAGCGTGGTGCTTAGGGCGTGAATATATCTTATTGAGGGGCCTCGCGTGCCTGCGTCGCACATCAGATTGGCATAAGCGTCCGAATCAACCGTTAGATAGTTTTTGGTTGAGCAACCGCGTAACTATATCTTCCACTAGTCGACTGACATTGTTAAGCGCAGCGTAGGCTGGCTCTGCTGTTTTCAGTCCAATATTAGTGAATGTTCTAGTAAGTATCAGCCTGCCAAGTTCCCTTAGGAAAAAATATAGCGGGACTGTTGACGGTAGTGACCCCGTGTCGACTGATAATGTTCCCCATAGGTGAGATGCTAAGATATAGTCGCTTTTCTGCTACTACGCTGTGCGCCTGGCGGTTTGTTCACCACGATCCTGCGGCCGGCATCCAAGACTTCTGATCAAGAAATTTCTGAAATCCTTAATTCCGACCGGCCGTCCTAATAGGGATCAGCCGACTGCCCCGCGTGTTCTCAGTGCCGAGGAGCACGGACTGCAGGTATCTAGCGTCAGCAAAGGTGCCCGCAAGGTGGCTGACACACTCACCGACGCGGGGTTTTCCGCAGAACTGGTAGGCGGATGCGTTCGTGACCTGCTGTTGGGCGAGCGGCCAAAAGATTTTGATGTCGTTACGAGTGCTTCACCGGAAGAGGTCCGCCAAGTGTTTCCCCGATCCCGGATGGTGGGGCGGCGTTTTCGAATCGTTCATGTGCGGATGGGCCGAGAGATGATCGAGGTTTCGACATACCGCGCGGGGCGCGACGGTGACTCGAAGATCGGGGATGACGCGAGGAGTCGTTCCGGCCGGATTCTCCGGGATAACGTATTCGGGACCCGAGAACAGGATGTGTTCCGGCGTGACTTCACTGCCAATGCCCTGTACTACGACATTGGATCCAACTCTTTGATCGACTATGTCGATGGTTTTTCGGATATCAAATCCCGCCGGCTGCGATTCATTGGTGATCCGTCGACGCGAATAAACGAAGATCCTGTCCGGATGCTGCGGGCGGTCCGGTTCAAGGCGAAGCTGGATATGGAGCTCGATCCGGATCTTGAAGCCCTTTGCCGGGATCAGGCATATCTTTTGCGTCAAGTTCCGCCAGCGCGATTATTCGATGAAGTGCTGAAACTCTTCCATAGCGGGCACGGCGTTACGACTTTCCGACTTTTGCGTGAATTTGGTCTCTTCGCCGAACTCTTCCCGGAAGCAGAGCGGTCCTACGGAGAGAGCGACCTGAATCCTGAACGTGGTTTGGTTCTGCAGGGGCTTGAAAACACCGACAGGCGAATCACAAACCGCAAGCCGGTTATCGCGGCCTTTCTGTTTTCCTGCATATTCTGGAGAGTCGTCCGTTCTCAATGTGATCGGCAGGAGGGAAAGCGGAAGAACAACCCGCAAGTGCTTCAGCGCATAGCGCTGGAAGTGCTCGGCCGGGAAAACCAGAGGGTAATGATTCCAAGGCGCGTCAGTACGGTGGTAGTGGAGATCTGGGATCTGCAGAGCCGCCTGGAGTCGCGGCGTCCGCGAACGATTCAGCGTTTGTTGGAGAATCGACGATTTCGTGCCGCCTATGACTTTTTGCTGTTGCGTTCCACTGCTGGAGAGGTGTCTTCGCACCTTGGCCAGTGGTGGACCGAGATCCAGGAATGCGATGAAGCTCAGCGTCAGGCGATGATCAAAGGATTAGATGGGCCCAGCGCTCCAGGGAAACGGCGCCGGCGTCCACGCCGAGCTCGATCTGGCAATGGGAATGTGGGATGAGCGCAGGTTCGACCTCTGTCCGGGCCTGGATCGGGCTTGGAGGAAATCTAGATGATCCCAAGTCTGCTATTCGTGATGCGCTCACTCGCCTGAATCAAGAGGCGGATGTTGAGGTGGAGGCGGTTTCCTCGCTCTATCGCACAGCAGCCGTGGGGGTCACAGATCAACCCGATTTTCTGAATGCAGTGGCACGCCTGGTGACCAAGCGTGATCCGGAAGGTCTATTACAAACGCTGCTCGGTATCGAAACCGCCCTTGGGCGGGTTCGATCCGGAGTGCAGTTTGGGCCCAGAAACATCGATCTTGATCTCTTGCTTTATGGTGAGATGGAAATGGCGACAAGGAGCCTGACGGTACCGCACCCCAGGATGCATCTTCGCCGCTTCGTACTCGAACCGCTATACGAGATCGACGGAGATTTGACCTTGCCTGGCGGCCGGCGGGTGTCGTATCTCTTGGAGCAATCCCGGGACCAGGGCGTAGCGCATGCAGGTTCGATCGAAGTCCCGCGTTGAGTTCGGGATAAACGTTCAGGTGACGGGGCGGATCAGGTAAAATTATGCCTGTATCTTCCCATTGGCGGTGCCCGCCAGGACCCCCGCTACATGACCTCTGTGCTGTCTGAATCTTTCCATGTCGATTGAGCCCGAATCCCGGAGGATTCTCTCCGGCATGCGGCCGACGGGCCGCCTCCATCTGGGCCACTACCACGGGGTCCTGAAAAACTGGGTCCGCCTCCAGGAAGAAACCGAGTGTTTCTTTTTCGTTGCTGACTGGCACGCGCTAACGACTCATTACGAGGAACCAACGTCGATGGATGCCCACGTCTGGGACATGCTTGTCGACTGGTTAGCGTCTGGTATTGACCCAGACCAGGCGACGCTCTTTATACAGTCGCGCGTCCCTCAGCACGCAGAACTGCATCTTTTGCTTTCGATGATTACCCCACTGGGCTGGCTGCTCAGGGTGCCGAGTTTCAAGGATCAGCAGCAGCAACTGAAAGATCGCGATCTCGCCACATACGGCTTTTTGGGATATCCGTTACTGCAGAGCGCGGATATCCTGATGTACCGAGCCACCGGCGTCCCTGTCGGCGAGGATCAGGTTCCACACGTTGAACTGACCCGGGAGATTGCTCGCAGATTCAACCATGTGTTCGGGCGCGACAGTGCTTTTGAAGAAAAAGCTCAGGAGGCGCTTTCACGCCTCGGCAAGAAAGTGACCAAAGCCTTCTCAAGGGCTCGTAATGAGTGGCTTCAGGAAGGTAGCGTAGAGGCTCGGGAGAGCGCCCTTGCCACGATTACAGGATCGGCCAATATCTCGGCAGAGGATCGTGAGCGATTGAGTGGATTTCTCGATGGGGGGGGTCGGGTAATTCTTCCTGAACCGGAGGCGCTGCTGACACCGGCAGCGAAGATGCCGGGGCTGGACGGACAAAAGATGTCCAAATCCTATAACAACACCATCCAGATGCGTGACGAACCCGAACGTGTGAGTACCCGGCTGATGTCGATGCCGACAGACCCGGCTCGACAGCGGCGCAATGATCCTGGTGATCCAGAGAAGTGCCCTGTTTGGGATCTGCATCGGGTGTATACCTCGAAGGAAAAACGCGACGAACTCGCGGAAGGATGCAAAAGTGCCGGTATCGGGTGTGTTGACTGCAAGAAGCCCTTGCTTGAGTCGCTGCTGGAAGAGCAGGCATTACTTCGCGATCGAGCGGCGCCTTTTGAAAGAAATCCTGGAACGATGCGGGAGGTGATCGAGGTTGGGTGTGCCCGGGCGCGTGAGGTAGCCGAGGAAACACTGGAGGAAGTACGAACCGCTGTGGGGACGCTTTACACATGAGTGACGATACGGGGCAGCTTTCGGATAACGACCGCTCTGAGGGCGGCACGAGGGCGGTCGTTGCTGGGAAAACACTCGAGCAGTGGCCCGCCGACCTTTACATTCCCCCCGAGGCGCTTGAGGTGGTGCTCGACAGTTTTGAAGGACCCTTGGATCTGCTGCTCTATCTGATCCGAAAGCAGAACATTGACATCCTGAATCTACCGGTCGCGGATATCACTCGTCAGTACATGCACTATATTGATCTGATGCAGCGCATGCGCCTTGATCTGGCGGCGGACTATCTGGTGATGGCAACCATGCTTGCAGAAATCAAATCGCGGATGTTGCTGCCACGTCCGGATCCCGAAGATGATGACCAAGAGGATCCAAGAGCGGCGTTGATTAAGCGGCTGCAGGAATACGAAAGATTCAAGAGCGCAGCAGAAAATCTGGATAGCCGACCGCGGCTGGAGCGGGACCTGTATCTTGTTTATGCGCGGGTAGAGGATCCAGATCCGCCCAAGGTAGAAGCCCGGGTGGAGTTGGACGACTTAGTGGCCGCAATGCGTTCTGCGATGCTTTCTGCTGCGAGACGTCAAAGCCTGCAAATGGTTCCCGAAACCCTTTCGGTCAGGGAGCGGATGTCACAGATTCTTGACCGGGTCCGCAGTGGTGAGTATGTGGCACTGGGCGACTTTTTTACGAGCGAAGAGGGGAGAAAGGGATTGGTAGTAAGTTTTATTGCAATTCTGGAACTGGTCAGGGACGGTATTTTGACCGTGGCACAGAACGAAGCGTTTTCCCAGATACACGTTAAGGCGAAATCGGCATGACCGAATCAAGGCAGATCGCAAATGCAATCGAGGCGGCCTTGTTCTCCTCAGAGAGACCATTGAGTGTGCGGGACCTACAAATACTGTTTGATCAGAAGACTGATAAAGGAATGATCCAGTCGGCGCTGGACGAATTATGCGCCGATTATGCAGACCGGGGAGTTGAGCTTGTCGAGGTTGCTGGCGGGTTTCGTTTCCAGACGAAAGCGACGCACGCCCCGGCGTTGCGCGTACTTCGTGAAAGTCGTCCGCCGCGATACTCGCGTGCACTGCTGGAGACTTTGGCCATTATTGCCTATCGCCAGCCTGTGACCCGTGGCGATATCGAGGAGGTTCGGGGGGTAACAGTTACCACCGAAATCATGCGGGTTTTGCTGGATCGCGAATGGATTCGCCAGTCGGGCACCCGTGAAGTACCCGGGCACCCTGCGTTGTATGTCACTACGCCTATTTTTCTCGAGTATTTTGGCTTGACATCGCTAAAAGAACTGCCAGGCCTAGATGATGAGCGGCAACTTGCCGATATTGCCCGAGAGCTTGGCATAGAAATGCCTGAGTCCCTTACACCTGTTGCTCCTCAATCTGACGGGGAAGAGTCTTCTGAGGATGAGTCAGAAGAGGCGTCGGCCGAGGACATCAATCCTGAGACCAGTGACGACGATGAACCTCTGGTAGGTGGTGAGTATCCCGGCGAGGGGTCCCACAGTGAAGGCACCGAGATTCAGGATCCGGATGAGCGATCCGCCACCAAGGCGGCGCTGACTTCGGAATTTGACTGAACGCATTCAGAAGGTCCTGGCTCGGGCGGGCCTTGGGTCCCGTCGTGAGGTAGAGCGTTGGATTCGTGAGGGACGGGTAACGGTCAACAATCGACCTGCAGAACTTGGACAGCAGATCGATCCATCTTGCCAGGTCGCGGTGGACGGACGCTCCGTGGCTCTTGCTTCGACACCCTCAGCACCGGCTCGGATCTTGCTCTATCACAAACCCGTTGGGCAGATTTGTTCTCGGGATGATCCGCAGGGTCGTCCGACGGTGTTTGATAGCCTACCCCGCCTTAGGGGCCGCCGTTGGGTGTCAGTTGGCCGACTCGATATCAATACGTCAGGTCTCCTCGTTTTTACAACGGATGGTGAACTCGCGCACCGGCTGATGCATCCCTCGACCGGTATTGAGCGGGAGTATCGTTGTCGGGTCCGTGGTAACCCTGGTGAGCGGGAACTCAAACGCCTGCTGACTGGCGTCACACTCGGCGGGCAGTTATGTCGTTTTGAGCTGGTCGAGGCGGGTAGGGGGTCAGGCGCAAACCGTTGGTTTCGCGTGGTCCTGAGGGAGGGTCGCAATAGAGAGGTGCGGCGGATGTGGCAGAGCGTCGGTAGCACCGTCAGTCGGCTGATCCGCGTGCGTTATGGCCCGTTTCAACTGGAGCGCCAGCACCATACCGGGGAGAGTATTGAACTAAGCGAATCTCAGAGCGCAAAACTGCTTCAAAGCGCGGGCGGGGCGCAAGCGAGCGCCCGGGTCCAAAAATCAGGTAGAAAGCGCCCCGGCACGCGTCACCGGCGCTGAGGTCGGTCCTTTTTTGGGTTCAGATGGGTTGCGTCTTGGTATATCCGGCCTCGGAAGTCAAATGCCTTGCCAAACCCTTTTACCCATTGACCGCCTAGCGGTTTGAGCGCAAAGAGTTCGAAGTCGGGCAGCGTGCGCAACGTATCGATGATCTGACCGAATCGTTCTGCGAAAAGGTCAATCAGTTCATTCCAGGCCGTAGTTTCCTTTGCGAAACGTTCAGCCTCACATTGGAAGCGCAACCTGCGTCGCGCATAGATTTGTTCGCACCTGCTTTCATCCTCGATGAACAGTACCGCGGCCCGTGGGTCATTAATCAGGTTGCGGGTATGGGCGGAAAGATGGCTCGTCAGGATCAGGAACTGCTCTTCATGATCGACAAAAGGGGTGTAACTGAGGTCGGGCGAACCGTCCGGATTCAATGTCGAGAGCAAGAGTGAACCAAACCCGTCGATAAACTGCTCACACTCCCCTTTGAGTTTGGTATCGAGCGCCATTACCGATATCCCGGTACGTCAGTCGCCGCGGGTAGCCTGGTTAAGTCGGTTAAATCCGGCATCCAGATCGGCGATCAAATCATCGAAATCCTCAAGACCTGCATGGATACGCAAGGTTGCTCCGGAAGCATCCCAGGCGGTAGCGCTGCGGTACTGTTCCGGGTACACCGGAATCATCAGGCTCTCAAAACCTCCCCAACTTGCCCCGATCCGGAAAAGGGTCATGCCGTTAACCATGGCGAGAACCGCTTCGCGGGATTTGGGATGCAGTACGATACTGAACAAACCTGAAGCGCCAAGAAAATCTCTTTTCCAGATCGCGTGGCCGGCATGATCTGCCAGACCGGGATGCAGTACCGTAGCGACCTCGTCGCGCTGTGAAAGCCATTTGGCTAACGCCAACCCCTGCTTTTCATGGGCGTTGAGTCGTGTGGATAGATTGCGCACACTACGCAACGTGACATAGACGTCATCCGGGCCCACGCATTGTCCGAGGTGTCGGTGCGTACGCTTAACCTGATCCCAGGTGTGTTCCGCACAGATGATGGCGCCCATTAAGACGTCGCTGTGGCCGGAGAGATATTTGGTGGCGGCGTGCACGGAAACATCGACACCGTGGCTAAAGGATTTGAAAAAGAGGGGAGTACTCCAGGTGTTATCCAGGACCGTGATGATGCCGTGTTTTCGGGCTACTGCGGTGATGGCTGGAATATCCTGGACCTCAAAGGTGAAGGACCCCGGTGACTCAAGAAATATTACCCGCGTCTCTGGTTGAATCAGGGACTCAATCCCTGCTCCCACGAGTGGATCGTAATAATCCACCGTGACATCCATACCTGCGAGATATTGATCGCAGAACGATCGTGTCGGGGGATAAACCGTGTCCGCAACCAGAAGGTGGTCTCCCGGATGCAAAAATGAGAGCAGTGCCACGCTGATAGCTGCGAGTCCGGAAGGGACCAGTACAGCATCATGACCCCCTTCAAGATCTGCAACCACCTCTTCAAGATCGAAGGTTGTCGGGGTGCCGAGCAGACCATAAATAACCTTACGCCGATCGGTGTTCGGATCGTGACGTCTCTCAAAGGAGTCGACATCCGGATGCAGAATCGTCGAGGCGTGATATACCGGTGTATTGACTGCACCGTAATGCTCAGCCGAGGTCCGGCCCTTGGTAATAGCGCGGGTTGCGTCGCCGGGGGCACGAGTATCTTGAGAGTCTTTCATTCGCACAATTGTCAGGGGTGCGGCCTACTCTATCAAGCCTACTTCGCGACATCGAGGTCTCCCAGGATGTTATTTTGATGGAAGGTGGCTAAACTCGGCGTTCTCTGATCACCCACGGGGTTGAACGAAGCAATGTCAACAGTAAAGCGTGATTGGCACGACAGATACATGATGCCGAACTATGCTCCGGCCGCGGTGATTCCGGTGCGTGGCTCGGGTTCCCGTATGTGGGACCAGGAAGACCGGGAATATATTGATTTCGGTGGTGGCATTGCGGTGAATGCGCTCGGTCACGCTCATCCCGATCTTGTGGCGGCGCTTACCAAGCAAGCCGGTCGTCTGTGGCATACATCGAACGTCCTCGCAACCGAACCCGCGCTCGAACTTGCTCGCCGGCTTGTTGAGCTCACGTTTGCCGATAAGGTCTTCTTCAGCAATTCCGGCGCGGAAGCCAATGAGGCGGCACTCAAGCTCGCCCGGCGGTACGCCTTTGACCATCACCACAAGGGAAAAGAACGGATTCTTGCCTTTGATAACGCATTCCATGGCCGAACGTTGTTTACAGTGACCGCCGGGGGGCAGGCGAGTTACCGTGAGGGCTTCGGGCCGCTACCCGGCGCAATAGAGCATCTACCCTTTAACGACATTGGGGCACTCAGTGAGGCCTTTGATAAGGACGTTTGTGCGGTGATCGTGGAGCCAGTACAGGGCGAGGGAGGTGTGACCGCAGCGGACAAGGCTTTCCTGGAAACGATCCGAAGGCTTTGTGATGAGCACGACGCCTTGTTGATACTGGACGAGGTCCAGACTGGGGTGGGAAGGGTGGGAACCCTTTATGCGTATCAGTCCTATGGTGTCACCCCTGATATTCTGACGACAGCCAAGGGCTTGGGAGGAGGCTTTCCCGTGGCAGCGACTTTATCTACGGGAACTGTTGCGGAGTCACTGAAGGTCGGCACCCATGGCAGTACCTGGGGTGGTAACCCAATGGGCTGCGCGGTGGCCAGCACTGTGCTTGATATCGTCAGCACCGACGCCGTCCTTGCCGGAGTCAGCGAGCGTCGACAGCAGATCGAAGGCGCGCTTCGGGCTTTGGGTGACAAATATGGCATCTTCGGCGAGATTCGGGGGCTTGGACTGCTGATGGGTTGCGTCCTGAACGAGCCCTGGGAAAGTAAGGCACGGGACCTCATGCGTGCCGCGCAGGATGAAGGCGTCTTCGTGTTGGTGGCGGGGGCTAGTGTGTTACGCATAGCGCCCTCGCTGATTATTCCCGAGAGGGATATAGCAGAAGGACTGGAACGCCTCGAGCGGGCGATTGTGCGGTTTTGCGCAGCGGATAAGAACTGAGATCTCTTCCGGTCAGTGAAGCTCGCTGACTGAGAAGCTCGTGCGGACGTCCTCACCCATAAAACGGACTTCACTGACCACTGGCGCGGTTCTGCTGATAATCTCACCTCGGCGGATAACAAAAAGTCGATTCGCTCTCAGGCGTATTGCTTCGGTGGGGTCTTTTGCCTGTAGGACCACCATATCAGCGTTGCATCCCACCTCCAGGCCGTAGCCTTCGAGTTGCAGCGTTCTGGCTGGATTAACTGTGATGGCATTGAACATGTCTGCGGTTTCATGCACTCCGGTCATCTGACCCACATGGAGCCCCATATGAGCAACTTCAAGCATGTCGTGGCTGCCCCCTGCGTACCAGGGATCCATCACGCAGTCATGTCCTAGAGCGTAGTTGATACCGCGCTGCATCATCTCCTTGATGCGGGTAAGGCCCCGCCGCTTGGGGTAGGTATCCTTGCGCCCCTGCAGAGTGATGTTGATCAGCGGGCAGGCGATGGCGTTCACCTCGTTTTCGCTCATGAGGCCAAGCAGTTTGTCGGCAAGAGTGTTATCCATGGAGTGCATCGAGGTTAAATGAGATCCAGTAATCCGGCCCTGCATCCCCAGTTCAGCCGTCATTGAGATCAGCGTTTCAATGTGGTGCGATCCAGGGTCATCAGACTCATCGCAGTGCATATCAACCATCAGGCCTCGGTCCGCTGCGATCCGGCAGAGCGCTTCGACGGATCGGCGTCCATCGTCATAGGTGCGCTCAAAGTGAGGAATCCCCCCTACAATATCCACGCCAAGATCGAGCGCCCGATTGAGTAGGTCCACAGCTTTGGGATCTCGGAAATAGCCGTCCTGGGGGAAGGCGACAAGTTGAAGATCGAGCCACGGGCTGACCTTCTTTCGGACCTCCAGCAGAGCGTGAACAGCAGTGAGCCCAGGGTCCCCAATATCGACGTGAGAACGAATCGCCAGACTGCCTCTGGCGATAGCCCAGCGACACAGCAGAAGCGCTCGTTGCTCAATATCTTCAACGGTTAGTCCGGGTTTGATCTCACCCCAGAGGCTGATGCCTTCATAAAGCGTGCCGCTTTCGTTATATCGCGGTGTACCATAGGTCAGGGTGGAATCCATGTGGAAGTGGCTGTCCACGAACGGCGGTGACACGAGATGGCCGCCGGCATCAATCTCTTTACGGGCAGGGCCCTCCAAGCGACCCGTCCTTTCGGTAATACGCCCATCGAGACACCCAAGATCGACCGTCTCTGTCTCACCGACGATTCGCGCGTTACGTATAATGAGGTCGAGCATACTAATCCTGGCCCCTGCTGATTAAATGGGTGTCCGTCGCACTCCATGAGGCGAAAAACGCGACCCCTTCCTCAAGCGACATACTTGCAAGGTCACGCTGGCGGGCCTGCACTTTAAAGTCAGAGCCGTCTTCCAACTCAGCGAAGATTGTCACGATGGACCCGACGAACTCCTCACTGATAAAGCGGCAGTGAAGGCTATTCTGGGTCCCGGGGTCTTCCATCGATATCTGAACAAGATCAGCGCTGATGACCATGTCCAGCGTGTCGCCGGTGCTAAAGGCCTCATAGCCGTTCGCTTGACAGCGAAACTCCCCAACGGCGGTGTTGAGACTGAGTTCCGTACCCGTACCGATTACAGAGCCCGACAGAATGTTGTTCGCCCCAACAAAGTCAGCGACAAATCGTGACGCGGGGCTACGGTAAATCGCTTTCGGTGAGCCGATCTGGTCGATCTGTCCCTGACTCATGATCACCACCCGATCGGACATGGCGAAGGCTTCCGATTGGCTATGAGTCACATAGACGAAGGTGATCCCAAGCTCCTTTTGCAGGCGTGATAGTACTCCCTGCATCCGAACCACCAGGTTGGCGTCGAGCGCGCTTAGAGGCTCATCGAGCAACAGGATGCGCGGCTCCGTTACCAGGGAGCGGGCGAGAGCGACCCGCTGCTTCTGACCGCCTGAAAGCTGACTGATGTCCCGATCGGCAAGTTCCAGGATTTCCATACGCTCTAGCCACGTGCGCGCCCGCTGTTGACGCTCTTCGGCTGGAATGCTGCGCATTTTGAGGCCGAACTCGACGTTTTTCTGGACGTTCAAAAACGGAAACAGCGCGAGACTCTGCCAGACCATCGGCGTATCCCTTTCGATGCTACTGATCTCATTAATCCGCTGGCCATCCAGGCGGATCTCGCCTTCACTGGGCTCCTCAAGCCCTGCCAGCATGCGCAGCGAGGTTGTTTTTCCGCACCCTGAGGGGCCCATAATGGCGAGGAACTCCCCTTCATAAATTTCCAGATTCATCGTGTGCACGGCAGTGACGGAGCCATAGCGCTTGGAAACACCATCAAAGGTGACCAGAGGTCGTGATGAGGGCGTTTTGCTCATGATCAGATTCCGGTGGTCGTTTGGTTGATGGTTTTTCGCATCAGGATCAACTGCGCTAGGACTACGAGTGTCATCGAGGTAATGAATACAATTGACCCGATCGCGTTGATCTGGGGATCAGTGTTGCCTTGCAGAATTTCAAGAATAATAACCGGTACGGTCTTGTTAAGCCCGGACACAAACCACGCGACAGCGAACTCATCAAAGGAGACAGCCGCCGTCAGGCAAAACGCAGAGGCGATCGCTGGAAGACAAAAGGGTACGATCACTTCGCGCATCGCTCGCCAGTTAGAGGCTCCAAGATTCCATGCCGCGGACTCCAGGTTGGGATCAATCTGCGCGAGACGCATTCGGATAACAGCCATCGCAAAGGGTGAGCAGAGCACCACGTGGCTGACGACGATTGAATAAATCTCCCCTGACATATTGATCCGCGCCAGCAGGGCGAGCATTGCGAGACCCATGATCACCAACGGGATGGTGGGCGGGAGCAGAGCTAGGGAAAGATAAAGCGCCTTTCCGGTGAAGTTGTAACGGTAATCAGTGTAGGCTGTGCAAAACCCGATAAAGGTTGCAAGTATAGCCACGGTGATCGAAACAATGCCGCTGATCCTAAAGGCATCCCATACATCCGGATCCGCGAAAATGGTTTCGTACCAGTGGGTCGTGAAGTGCCCGAGGGGAATCGTTGGAAATCTGTCCGAATTCACCGAAAAAACGAAACTGGTCAGGATTGGCGTGAAGACAAAAATAAACACCAGCACGACATAGCCGCGCAGCAGAATATTCTTGGACGGTTTTGTGCTCATGCCCGTTTCCGGTAGGCCGCGGCGACAGAGGCGAACATGATCGTGAGCAGGGTTAGGATCATCACAATCGCTACAACAGCGGCACGCGGCCACTGTTGGCCCGACTTTGTAGTATCAATGATCAGAATACTGAGTGTCGGCGGTTTCGATCCACCAAGATAGTAGGGGCTGACAAAGTCACCAAAACTGAGAATGAACGTGAAAACCGCACCGAGGATGATCCCGATCTTGGCGAGCGGGATGATCACTTGAAAAACGGTACGCAAGCGTCCACACCCAAGATTATGCGCGGCTTCAATCAGAGTCCGATCAACATTGGCGAGCGAGGTCAGCTGTAGCACCACAACAAGAGGCAGACACAACGTGAGATATCCAACCAGGGTCCCAAAGAAGTTATTCAGCAACTGAAACGGACCTAATCCGATTAGCGCAAACAATGTGTTGAAGATGCCGTTGTCGTTGAGGAAGATCTGCCACGAATAGGCGCGCACCAGATAACTGGTAAAAAAGGGCACGATCAGGAAAAAGAGCGCCCAGCGACGCACCTTGGGAGATACCTTGAACGCGAGCGCAAAAGCGCAAGGAAATGCAAGTATGCTGGTTACGACTGTCGCAACCCCCGCGTATCCCAGGGTCCGCCAGTATGCATCCCAGAAGTATCCCTTGGAAAACATTTTGACCCAGTTTATCGTGTCAAACCCTGGAACCATCCGGTAGTTCTTGACCAGCCAGAAACTGATCAAAAACAGGAAAATCAGAGGGAATACAAAAAAGATCAACTGCCAGATCACAATCGGCATCGACCAGGTCAGTCCGTACAGGGTTACCTGTCGGCGCTGTTTGGTAACGGGGTCGGAAGGGCTATTCTGGGTCCGGGCCAAGTGAGTTGATCTCCTGCAGGCTTGTTATTTAGCCAAGAAAAGAAAACCGGCCCCGAAGGGCCGGTTGCAGTGATCATAGAGTCACGCGTTCTTGTATTCCGACCAGAAGTCGTTCCAGTCCTCAAGTGACTGCTGAACCGGCGTCTCCCTGAAGTGAATACGTCCTTCGCGAAGATCATCGATGCAGTTGGGCCCATCGAAAGTCATGCGTTGGCGTTTGGCTTCTTCCGGGTTGGCCTCATTGATCGCGGTCCAGCCGGATTTGTACGGAGACATACCGGGGTAGGCTCCCATTTGGATGGAGCGGACCTGTCCTTTGGGTGACGTGATATAGCGGATGAACTCCTTGGCGAGATCCTGTTTCTTCGAACCTTTACCGACAGAATAGGACTCCGTCCACTGGATGCCGCCTTGTTTGGGGATGACCGAATCGACAGGGGCTCCGTCTTTTCTGACGACACCGGTGATCCAGTCGCCGATACCACACATGGCGTAAATCTCACCGTTCTTCAGTGAGGCAAAGGTGCCGCCATAGTCAAAATATCCACCCACTTGAGGTTTCAGAGATAGCGTGGTTTCTTGTAACTTCGACCACTGGGATGAATTGATATCAAATGGGGACGGACTGTCGTTGCCATCCCGCAGGCTGAGGCAGCCGAGATTCGGCAGATGCCAGTCGAAGTGACCGACTTTTCCTTCGAGCTTTGAATCCCAGAGGATATTGTAGTCGGACGCTTCTTCGTGGCTAATGATCTCGGTGTTGAAAGATACGCCGAGGTAGCCGAAGCGTACGATGACGGAATACAGCGCGTCGCCCATCCAGTGTGCGTCAAAATGAGCGTACTCATCGAACAGATCTCCCATGTTGTATTCATTGGGATCCATCGCCTCGATATAACCTGCCTCTTTGAGAAGCTTGACAAACTCACCGTCAGAAAGAATCAGATCGTAGGTGCCGGGAGGTGACTGCGAAATCAGCGCCAACATGTTATCGCCACCGGCGTAGTACTTGGCTTTAATTTTGACATTGTGCATGGCCTCAAACTCTTCAACCATGTCGGGTTCGCCGTGCCCATACCAGGCGATCATGTTGAGTTCAGTCGCGGCGTTCGCACGAGGCGGTACCAGGATCATCGGCACGCTCAGTGCACTCGCCGCCGTGACAGCGCCCGCGCCTTTAAGAATCTTGCGCCGGCCCGCGTCGGGCTGAGTCGTTTGCTTAATCGGACGATCTTTGTCCTTTTTGATATCCGTCATCGAGTCTCCTCCGAGGGTGAGTTTGTTAAGACAGCTTCATTATTGAGAATTGCTTTACTAACCATGCTTAATGGATCGTAGGTTCAGAGATTATCACTGCTGCTGGCCGTTCGGATATATTTAGCCGTTAACGAGATTGGATTGACCCATCACCTGAGTTGAAGAGGTGAAATTGCATAAATTCAAGGGAAAAGACCAAACCATGCGCCGAGGAGAATTTCGCAAATATTTCAAGTCAATGGGGCCGGTTGTTCTCCCAGTGATTCATGTTCTGGACAGCCCCCAGGCTAAACGAAATCTCGCTACAGTAGTCGATTGCGGTGCACCCGGTGCTTTTCTGATAAACCATGATTTTGATGTTGATCAGTTTCTACCCATTATTGACGATTGCCGACGCACGTATCCGGATTTGTGGCTCGGAGTTAATTTCCTGGGGGTGAGTGGCGAAACCGCCTTTCCGATTCTTGGCCTTTTGGCGGAAAAAGGCACCGCAGTGGATGCCTACTGGGCAGATGATGCTCGGATCGATGAGCGGGTCGCGGAGCAAACAGAAGCAGAGTCGATCACGAAGGTCAGAATATCCGGCGCTTGGGATGGTCTTTATTTCGGCGGTACTGCATTCAAGAAGCAGCGCACTGTCGAGCCGACGAAGTATCGCGAAGCCGCTGGTATCGCGTCGAAGCATATGGACGTGGTAACCACGTCTGGCATTGCCACGGGGCACTCTGCGCAAATTCAGAAAATTCATGACTTTCGGCAAGGCGTGGCAGACCGCCCGCTCGCAATCGCTTCAGGGATCACCCCGGAAAATGTTGGCGATTACCTGGAGCACGCGGATGCGTTTCTGGTCGCCACGGGGATCAATTACCCCGATGATTTTTATAACCTGGATCCACGGCGACTCCGCCAACTCCTTAGGAAGAGTCGACAATTCGCCGCGCGGGGATACCATAACGAAGAAACCGCGCTCGAGAAGAGTGGAGATGACGATTGGTACCTTAGGTGCATGGCGCCAAACGTTAAGGATCCAAAGATGGCTTGGTTGGATCCCTCCTCAGCGTATGTGAACGCGAAAGCATTTCACGCGATGCTGGACGCTCTGTGCGAGCCGTTTGTCTCAACACAAGTCGATGTCGTTGCAGGAATTGATGCCGCGGGCTACGTGCTTGGGGCTGCTATGGCCGAGCGGCTCGGGACAGGCTTTTTGACCGTGCGCAAGGCCGGCAAGCTTCCGGTCCCTGCGGATCAGGTTTCTTTTGTGAACTACACGGAGCGTACCCAGCACATGGAGCTTCGAAAACCTGCGTTCCGAAAGGGAGCCCGCGTACTGCTGGTCGACCAATGGGTTGAAACCGGCGGCACGATGGGCGCCGCAATAGAATTGGTGGAACGCCAAGGGGGGCAGGTGGCAGGTATTGCGACGATCTGCATCGAGGAAACGCCGGCGGGGGATGCTTTGCGCGAACGCTACCTGTGCGCGACCTGCGTGAGGCCAGGGTCGGAACTACAGCGTCAATGCAATGCTAAATCTCTGGATTACTTCAAAGCCTTCAACTGGGACGCAATCCTGCCGTAATCACACCCCTTGGAGGCTGGAGCGCTATTCCTCGACTGCCTTCGCGATGACCACTGTGATTTGAGTGATCTTTTCAGGCTCGAAGGGTTCGCTTAATCCCAGAAGATCACCTGGCGCTTTCTGGACGGTTCCCGAGCGTGAGATGTGTGCCCCGATCTCAAGCTCGGGGTAACTACCAATGCTGGCGCCCGCCAGCATGAGATTCTGATCGCTCAGAACGACCTCCCGCGGCAGGGGTTGCGCTTTAAGTTTTCTGACGGCGACGGGCATGGGCGGTCCATTCGGTACTCGAGCATAGACGAACAATGTGTCTTCGGGCGTGATCGTAGATACCAAATCCGCATCTACGCTAACGAGGATGCGTAATGAATCGGTTTGAGTCAAAGAGTCGCCCTCAAGCGCAGTTGTGGTCCTCGAGATGAGCGCGCGTACCTCGGTCAACACCTCGGGTTGATCACTGACAAGCGGAAGCAGTCGGTTGAAAATAACAAGTGCATCAGCGTAAGCCCCGCGTTGTTCGGCGGCGATGCCAGCCAGCCAGAGGCCCTGGGGGTGTCCCGGCGAGAGCATGAGCGCTTGCTGGATCAGTTCCTCAGGTTCGCCTGTCAACACGCCGTTACGGCTCATGGCGAGCGCGTCCGCCAGACGCACCAACCGCTCGGCATTGCCCGGTTGGAGAGCGACGAGCCGGCGATAGGCGGGGACGGCCTTGGCATATTCGCCGGTACTCATCAGCGAATTTCCAAGCAGGGTCCAGCCACGGATATCGTTAGGTTCATCCACAAGGCGTGCCTTTAGTTGCGCAAGCATCACGTCGACATCCGCCGGTGGGTCTTGCCCGGTTACGTCGCTTGTTGCAGGCATGCCCGGATGCTCGGGCAGGTTTGGTGAGCCAAGAAAAATGTAAAGGCCCAGCGCTAGGATGGGCAGTACTGCACTGACCGCCACAGCAAGGACAGGAGAGGTGGCTTTGTCGGGGGTCGCATGGGGCTCGCCTTCGAGATCGATCGCAAGCCCGTGCTCAAGTTCCCTGCGCGCAGCATCGAACTCTGAATCGCTCAATATGCCTTCATCAAGTTCCTTGCGAAGTTCGCGCTCGCGTTCCCGGGCAATTGCAACATTAACCTGAGTACGTTCGATATCCCCGGGTCGCGATACTCGAAGCAGCGCCGGCATCACGATACCCACCGCCAGCAGCGCCAGTATCGAAGCCGTCAGCCAGAGCAGTATGGACATCTACGGGTTCTCGTCGAGAAAGCGCGCGGCCGTCTCACGCCGTGCCTCGCTCATCACCTGGGGTGCCCGGCTTTTTCGAACTGTAAAGAAAAAGATTCCAAGAGCGATCAACAGGATCGCAAACGGACCGAGCCAAAGAAGTATCGTGCGTAGCCGCAAAGGCGGCCGATACAGTACGAAATCGCCATAGCGAGCAATCATGAAGTCAACAATTTGTTTATCGGTGGCGCCCCGATTGATCATTTGGAAGGTACGGGCCCGTAGATCTTTTGCGAGATCGGCATTTGAGTCAGCCAGGTTCTGGTTTTGGCATACCAGACAGCGAAGTTGGGCAATCATGTCGTGGTAGCGGGACTCGTGGACAGGTTCGGAGAACTCATAGGTCTCTATCGCTGCCGGGGCAGGAGAGGACAAGCCGAGTGCCACAATGACCCCAACCAGAAAAGGCCGTGGCCCACCGACAAATAGGGCTTTAAAAGGTTGCATGAGAGGCGTCGGAAACGGCCCGGTTCGCGGCTTCACGGGTAAATTTGCGGTAGCGCCGATCGGAAGCGGAGAGCAGTCCGCCAAATGCCATGATCAGGGCGCCAAGCCAGATCCAACGTACATAGGGCTTAAGGTATAGACGAACCGCCCAACTGCCCCCGTCGTCGAGCGGTTCCCCAAGGGCAACGTAGAGGTCCCGCGTTAGGCCCGCATCAATAGCTGCCTCGGTCATGGGCATCTGCTGTACGAGATAAGTTCTTTTTTCAGGATTAAGAGTGGCCGCCAATCGGCCACTCTTAATCACGGTGATGGTTCCCGTTTCGGATAAATAGTTGGGTCCCCGGTGCTGGTCAATGCCGTCAAACCGAAAGGTGAAGCCACCAGTTGTGTAGGTATCACCTGGCGCCATCCGCAGATCCTTTTCGACAGAATAGGTCGAGGTGAAGGTAATGCCAATAACAAAGACCCCAAGCCCGATATGCGCAAGACTCATACCGAAGACGGCGCGCGGAGTTTGAGCAAGATCCCGCCTTCGTTGGCCGACCCGGGTCCGCTGCCAAATTCCGCTTAGCACCGCGAAGATAGTCCAGAGTCCGAGGATCCCGCCGAATACTGCGACCCATTGATAGCTGTCAAAAAACACTGGCCAGAGCAGGCCAAGTAGTACCGCAAGCGCAAACGGCAGACCCAGGGGTTGGACCAGTCTTCCCAGTCGATCTTTTTTCCACCTCAGCATTGATCCAACGCCCACGAGAGCGGCGAGGGGTGCGGTTAAGGGGATGAATACCGAATTGAAGTAAGGCGGGCCGACTGAGATCTTGCCGAGCCCCAGCGCGTCGATCATTAGCGGGTATAGGGTACCAAGCAGCACGGTTGCGGCGGCGACCACCAGAAGGACGTTATTCAGTAAAAGCCCGGCTTCTCTGGAGACCAGGTTGAAACCACCACTGCTTTTGACGGCCGGAGCGCGCCAGGCGTAAAGCGCCAAAGAGCCGCCGACCACCACTGCGAGAAAGATTAGGATAAAAAGTCCCCGCGCAGGATCAGTGGCAAAGGCGTGCACCGACGTCAGGACACCCGAGCGGACCAGAAAGGTTCCGAGCAGTGACAGCGAAAACGCAAATACCGCGAGGAGTACCGTCCAGGCCTTGAAGACTCCGCGTTTTTCCGTCGCGGCAAGCGAGTGAATCAGTGCAGTCCCGACCATCCACGGCATAAAGGAAGCATTTTCGACCGGATCCCAGAACCACCAACCACCCCAGCCGAGTTCGTAATAGGCCCACCAACTGCCAAGCGCGATACCTGCTGTGAGGAAGATCCATGCGGCCAGAGTCCAGGGACGTGACCAACGCGCCCAGGCAGAATCAAGGCGTCCTCCCAAAAGCGCGGCGATGGCGAAGGCGAAAGCGACTGAGAAGCCCACATATCCCATGTAGAGCATCGGTGGGTGAATGGCGAGCCCCGGATCCTGAAGCAGAGGGTTAAGGTCGCGGCCATCCAGCGGTGCTGGGAATTGGCGTTCGAATGGATTGGACGTAAAAAGAATGAATAGTAGAAAGCCCACGCTCACGATACCCATAACGCCGAGTACCCGGGCGACCATCCGGTCGGGGACGCTCTTGCTGAACCAGGCAACGGCTGCAGTCCAAAGCGCCAGCGTCAGCGCCCAAAGCAGGAGCGATCCCTCATGAGCGCCCCACACTCCCGAGATGAGATAGATCAGAGGCAGGCGTGAGTTGGAATTCTGCGCCACATAAACGACACTGAAATCGTGGGACAGGAACGCTGCGGTTAGGCAGCCATAGGAGATGGCTACAAAAAGAAGCTGTGCGAAGGCCGCGGGCCGCGCTACGCCAATCCATGAAGGATTGTTTCGGGTTGCCCCAGCAATGGGAATGGCACTTTGAAGAACCGCAATCAACAAGGCCAGAATCAGCGCAAAAAGACCAATCTCCGGGATCATTGAACCCCCATAGCTTTGGCTTTCTCTAGGGCTTCTGTGACCTCGGGCGGCATATAGGTTTCGTCGTGTTTGGCGAGCACTTGGGTCGCATTGAAAAGCCCGTCTGTTCGGAGACTGCCTTGCGCGACGATGCCCTGACCCTCCCGGAAGAGATCAGGGAGTATCCCGGTATAAGCAACCGCAACTGATTTGGCGGTATCGGTGAGCTCAAATTGAATCTCAAGGCTTCCGTCGCTGCGCCGCACACTGCCCTCAACGACCATGCCGCCCAGGCGAAACGGGGTATTAGCAGGCGCCTCGCCGGCGACTACCTGGGAAGGGCTGAAGAAGAGATTAATGTTTTCCTGCAGGGCGAGCAGGGCAAGACCTACCGCTACGGTAACGCCCGCAACCAGTAGACCAACTAAGAGAAGTCTTTGCCGCCGTCTGGGCTTCATTTCGGGCGTTGGGTATTCCGCTGGGCGGTGACGGCGGAAAGCTCTCGGATCATCCGAGTCCGTCGGCGAAGTGGCCCGACGAGTGTAACGACTAGCGCCGCGGCAGTCACGAGATATGCGGGCCAGACATACATCGCGTAGCCTCCCATTTGGAAAAACTCACTCATGATGACCTCTGGGTGACTAGCGCGTTGACCCACGCGGTGCGGCGTTCACTTTCTAGAATCTCCACACGCACCCGAGTCAGCACGACGCAAAGGTAGTGAAACTTGAAGGCACCGGCCATGAGTAGGAGGGGAATCAGCATGCTAAGTGCGATCGACGGTTGATCGAACTTCGTCACCGTTGGACCCTGGTGGAGTGTGTTCCACCATTCGACCGAAAAATGGATGATCGGCAGATTGACGACACCAACAATTGCGAGTACTGCGCCCGCCCGGGAGGCGGTACGCCGATCATCAATGGCGGCGACCAGCGCCATATAGCCAAGGTATAAAAAGAGGAGAATCAATTCTGAGGTCAGTCTCGCATCCCACACCCACCAGGCTCCCCACATGGGTTTACCCCAGAGCGATCCTGTAACCAACGCGAGAAAGGTATAGGCAGCTCCGACTGGGGCGCTTGCACGCGCTACCGCCTCGGCGAGTTTCATACGCCAAATAAGACTGACCGCACTGGCCCCGGCGAGAACCGAATAGGCGAACATCGACATCCATGCTGACGGGACGTGGATATAAATGATCCGGTAACTTTCTCCCTGCTGATAATCTGTGGGTGCAAGCACCAATCCCCAATAGAGTCCAGCCGCGAATAGCATGCCGCAGATGGTGAGGGCATATGGCAGAAGTGTCCCCGCAAGACGATAAAGTCTCGGGGGGGAGCCGAGTCGATGAAAACGAGTCAGCCAAGTGTCGGGATTGTTGCTCATCACCGTATGATTATCTCAGGGCGCAGTCCAGCGGCAGGGACGCTTTTTGCATTAGGCAAGGCTCTTTTCTTGCAGAAAAAAGCGGATGAAAGAGGCCATTGCGAGAAGGAGATTGTAATCGACAGACTGTCAGGGCGTCATGCACTTGAGACACCAGCCCAGGCCGCGTGAAGTTCACGAGAACTGTCATGTACAATTTTGATTTAACAGAATCCCGTATGTGAGCGCCATGAACAGCAAGCAATGTAACCCTTGTTGGGAATAATCGTCAGCGGCCAATGAACATCTTGAGCTTTCGGGATCTTGATGAAGTGGCCGAGAGCCTCGGTCAGCTTTCGGAGGAACCCGCGATAGCGCTCACCTGCGCTTCAAATGAGCTCTGTCGCGAGCTTTCTCAGCTTGCCGATCAACTTCAGTACCGGGATGCACGGCCGGTCACCGGACCGGACAAGGCGCCCGTGTACCAGGATTTCGAACTCGATTACGAAATTCCTCAGGAACATTACTTCTGGGAAATTGCCTCTGAGTTGCAAAGCGTATTCAAGCCGCTGCTCGAGGAGTATCAGATTGCCGGCGATGACAGCGACGATTTCAGGTTGAATGATCTGATTGTGCAGCGTTATCCGCCTGGCTGCGCGGGAATTAGCCCGCATCGGGACCATATTGAATACCGTGTGGTAATTTTGATTCTGCTGTTGAGCGGTGATGGTGAGTTCAGAATTCACCCGGACCGTGATGAAAAAACTGGCGAGATTATTGACTTTCGCCCGGGCCAGTTACTCATGATGGGCGCGCCGGGTCTTTCACCGGGGTTTGTCCGGCCGTTTCATTCTGTGAGAAACGTTAGCACTGCGCGCCGGACGATCGGAATACGCTATGACCGCCGGCGTCCTCATTTTTGAATCAACTAGATCAAATTTATAAAATAGAAAGGCGGGAGCAGGCACAAGAATTTAATATTTAAGATCCTTAGATTCTTTTTAGGGCTCATGGAGATATCGTATGTGGATAAAAAAAAGATATAGGTAGCTTGGTGACAGGCATTTCGCTTGCCTGTTTTTGCTCATTGCCGGTTCAGGCAGGAGAACTGCCTAACTCACTGCCGGACAAAGATACAAAGTATTCTCCTTTTGTTGATGTGGATTATCCCAATCAGGTGTTTTTCGGCGATACCCATTGCCATACCAGTTTCTCGACGGACGCAGGCATGCTTGGAAATAAACTGGGGCCGGACAATGCCTACCTTTTTGCCAAGGGTGAAGCGGTCATTTCCAGTAACGGTGTTCGAGCGCGCGTACACCTCACCGATCTGGTACAACCCGTAATCGGGGTCGATCCTGATCAGGGACCGGGACGCGAAAAGTTATCCGATCCCGGACCCTGACTTTTTGAGGCGGGTCAATAAGGGTGCTCAATGACGGGATTTTCCCGATGTCATCTGCCCTGCCATTTTTGCCACCCCATCTCACCAAGGGGTCAATCATTGTCTTTCCGTAGGCCAATCTGAGATCAGGTAACATGACGGCCTATGCCTGAATATCAAATACCGAAAACACCTTCTGCCTACGAGTTTCCGCTGCTTATCCGGCATCTGCTCTCAAGGCTTTCAGCCCAGCACACGGAACAGCAGATTGTCTATGCCGATGGGCAGCGGTTCAGTTATGGGGACTTTTTCGAACGCGTTCAGCGGCTTGCCAACGGCCTAAGAAGTTTCGGCATTGGGCCGGGTGACACCGTCGCGGTGATGGATTGGGACAGTCATCGCTACCTGGAATGCTTCTTTGCGGTACCGATGATTGGTGCGGTGCTGCATACGATAAACATCCGTCTGGCGCCGGGGGAGATGCTCTACACCATTAACCACGCCCGCGATACGGCGCTCTTGGTGCACGATGATTTTGTGCCGCTTCTGGAGGGTTTTAAAGGTAAAACGCCAACCGTCAAGAGAACGCTACGCCTTTCCGATCAGCCAAGTGATGTGGGTGGCGGGTCAAACCAGGCTGAATTCGATGACGAATATGAACACTTGCTTAGCCGGGCATCTGTAGAGGTTAACGTCCCCGATTTTGACGAGAACGTTCGGGCGACGACCTTCTATACGACTGGGACCACGGGGAATCCAAAAGGGGTGTATTTCAGCCAGCGCCAGATTGTCCTACACACTCTTGGTGTGGCCGTAGCCCTCTCCAGCGCAGCAGAGCAGGGCCGGGTTCATGTCGATGATGTCTATATGCCGATTACTCCCATGTTTCATGTTCACGCTTGGGGGTTACCTTATGTGGCGACCATGCTGGGTCTGAAGCAGGTTTACCCGGGCCGATACGAACCTGCGAAATTACTGTCTCTGATCGAGAATGAGAAAGTAACGTTCTCGCACTGTGTGCCGACTATCCTGCACATGCTGTTGAGTGACCCAGCGGCCGAGGCGATCGATCTTTCTAACTGGAAAGTGATTATTGGTGGGTCAGCGCTCCCTCCCGCGCTCGCCCGGCGTGCTCGAGATCTTGGCATCGATGTCTTCGGTGGTTACGGCATGTCTGAAACCGCTCCGGTACTGACACTGGCTCAACTGAATTCAGACGCTGTGTCCGCCGATGATCCTGACAGGCTGGAAATCCGTTGCAAGGCAGGAAGACCGATTCCGCTGGTTGATCTGAAAGTAGTGGATTCTGAGTTGAATGAAGTGCCTCGCGATGGCTTAAGCACGGGCGAGGTCGTAGTACGGGCACCCTGGCTCACGCAGGGCTATCTCGAAGACCCCGAGCGCTCGGAGGAGCTCTGGCAGGGCGGTTTTCTACACACCAGCGATATTGGCCACGTGGACGAGGCAGGCTACTTAAAGATCACAGATCGACTTAAAGACGTTATTAAGAGCGGGGGCGAGTGGATCTCGTCACTCGAGCTCGAAGATATTGCACTTACCTGTGACGGAGTGAGCGAGGCTGCGGCGATTGGCATTGCCGATGAGAAGTGGGGCGAAAGGCCTCTACTACTCTTGGTGGCGACAGAGGATGCGTCCAGTCTTGACTCAGTGCGCGTTGAGTTTCAACGCCAGGCGAAAATCGGGACGATCAGTGAATGGGCAGTTCCCCAGCGCATTGAACTCGTGTCGGAAATTCCCAAGACCAGTGTGGGTAAAATTGACAAGAAAAAACTGCGGGAGCAATATGGGTAATTGCCTTCATGGATTGATTGCACCTTGCCCGACTCAGGGGTAGACTGGAAGTCCTTTCAGCCGATAAATAAGGGGGTGATCCAATGTCTAGTGATTCAGGAATCGTCGCAGTGAGCTTTGGTGTCTACATGGAGCTTGGGAGCATCCTCTCGTAGTTTCATCGATACCCTGTCCGGTGACAGTGCTTACTGTGGCAGCCAATCACGACGCCCCGCTCAGCGGGGCGTTTTGGTTTCAGAGGGAGACGGTCTCGAGTATCGGATTGGCGCACTCTTCGATGGTGGATACCAACGAGGCTTCAAACTGATCGAACATCCCCTCCGTCACCGGCAGCGAGATATTAATCATGCCGCGTCTCGCGTAGAACTGGCTTTTCGCCATCATCTTTAGATGCAAGAGTTCATAAAGTTCTGAATACCCGGGTGGATGAGAATAGGGTGCCCTGGGTTTTTTGCTCCCAAAATGCAGTGCCATCATGGACCCCATGCCAGTAACTTGAATCGGCAGGTTCAAACTGCAGGCAGAGGTTTCAAGGCGGTGGCGAAAGCGTTCACCCTGCTTGAAGAATGTTTGCGCAATCTCAGCGGTAAACACCTTGCTGAGCCCAGTGTAGCCTGCTGTCATGCTCAGCATGTTGTTGTTGAAGGTGCCTGCGTGCGGCCAGGCGTCGGGTCGACTGGGATCAAAACGCTCGAGGATGTCCGCACGTCCGCCGAATGCCCCAAAACTCAACCCACCGCCGACATACTTGCCAAGGGTCACAAGATCCGGCCTGATATCGAACATGCCGTGCAGTCCTCCCGGGCCATGACGAGACGTCATGACCTCGTCAAAGATGAGAAGTGCTCCCGTTTTTTCGGTCGCCTCACGTAAACCCTGAAGAAAACCGACATCAGCCGGGATGCAGCCACCGGCTCCGATCATTGGTTCGATGATTACGGCGGCAAGCACTCTACCGACTTGATTGATCTTTTCAACGGCGACTTCAAGATTATTAAAAGGAATCCGGTGGGTCGGGAAGGGCGCGTTTAAGGGATTCTCGCCTGCGAAGCTTAGGACACCCCCGTGGTAGCTACCATCAACCACCATGATGTCGGTTCGCCCGGTGTGAGCTCGGGCAGCACTCAAGGCGAGTAGGTTGGCTTCGGTTCCTGAGTTACAGAAACGAAGACGTTCTACGGCAGCAAAGCGTTCGCAAATTAATGCCGCGAGTTGTGCTTCACGCTCAGTAGGGCCACCAAAGGTAAGGCCATGGGAGAGAGCTTCTGAAACGGCATTGATGATCTCCGGGTGACTGTGGCCATAGAGACCTGCTGTGTATTCCCCAAGGAAGTCTTGATACCAATGATCGTCGACGTCCTGGATATTTGCGGCTTGCGCCTGTTTGAGAACAACCGGAAACGGGGAGTAGTGCAGTACCGTACGTGTGTTGCCTCCCGGAAGTGCGTTCTTGGCCTTTTGGAAAAGCGCGAGGCTCTGGGGGTTATGCTTGGTATAAAGCTCACGTTCGTGTGTGAGCAAGTCCGCCAGAGCTGGCGAGGAGCTTCTGGATGTTTCAGGGATTGCCTGGCTAACACTCATGGAATTGAATAATACAGGGTAAGTCCGAAACAAAGAACGACGAGCGCGATGCCGAGACCCCGCCAGACGCGGTTATAGCGATCGCTAAAAAGGGCTGTCTCCTTAAGCCACGCGGTTGACTTCTTGAATGCCAATTATTAGACCTCTTGTAACCCAGTTCTTAGCCCATGGGAAATAGAAGCATACACAGTTTCAGTTAAAGTGGGTCCTTGGAAAAAGCCCAGTTCGCCCGCTCGGCGCTCTTGAAAGGAGTCATTTCAGCACTTATTATCTAAAGACTATTAACAAAAAGGGTAATATCATGGAGAGGATAAAGACTTCAATCATTTTTGGGACCGTCGGGTTGTTAATGGGGGCTACGGCAATAGCCGGCACCGCCGTACCGACAACCGGTCATGGATACGGTGCCACGACATCTTCCGTCGCAACTCCATTGGCGGATGGCTCTACGTTGATTAAGCGGACCACCCACGAGGTCTGGATTCAGGGTCCATCCGAAGCGAATTTTCCGGCCGAGGTGATCGCGGATTGCAATTCAGCGATGTTGCTCTCTGCAGAAGGGGCACCTTTAGCCTTTAGCGGAGTTTGTTCTGGAACGGACATTGACGGGGATACGTTCGTCGCAGCCAACCATTCGATGACGCCCGACTTCAGTGACTGTCAGTGGAGTATGTATGGCGGAACCGGAAAGTACGCAGGCGTAACTGGGGGCGGTGTCTGCATCCCAGGCGGCCCAACCACTGCGGATGGCAGTAACAGCAAGTTTTCCTGGCAAGGGGAATGGATTCTGCCATAAGCGAGAGGCGGCCCGGTTATTCAGTGGAGTAAACGGCAAGAGCGGTCTACAGGACTTAAGGAGGTCGGTATGTCAGCATTAGAACAGGTGTTGAAAGGATACGGATGTTTCAAGGAAGGTGATATCGAAGGGCTTGCGGCGCTGTGCCATGAAGACATGACATTTAGGATGAACGGAACACATAGCCTTTCCGGCGAGTACCATGGGTTCGGCAATTGGTTGAACAACTTTCTTGCCAAGATCCCGACCGTGATACCAGGGTTTCATCTGGAAATGGAACACAGTTTCGAATCAGGAAATGATGTCTTCTGTCACCTGCGGGCAACCGGCGAGGGGTTGGACGCTTACTTCGGGCACTATTTTGTGGTGGAGGATGGAAAGATCCGAAGTTTCCACGCGTTCGATGACTCTCAACAGTGGGCCAAGGCCCTCGGAGAGTAATCTCTCTGGATTCGACTCCGCTTTTCGGCGTTGTAGAGAAAGCCTGACGCCAAGAGAAGGGCCCGTAGCTTATGGAAGTTACGGGGCTATCTTGGTCGGGGTGAGGGAGTTCGAATCTTTGGGTCCTGTCTCCCGAAGATACGAGACAGGGAAGTTCTCCCGTGCGTAAAGAGCAATATTTGCAGTTAGGAAATTTGGATAAGCGCTTGCCCGTTCTATAAAGACGATGGATCACATTCTAATTCTGCTGGCTAGTTTGGCTTCAGTGGGTCGACCCATGCTAATCTGATGGGTAATTTTCTTAACTGATTGGAGAATCCCTATGGGAATGAGTCAAAGGAAGAAAAAAGGGAAGGTGATGAACTACAACCGCCCTGTTAACAAGAAGAACGCAACGAAAAATCAAAAGCGTGTCAGTGAAAATAATGCTGCACTACGGTCGTTAGACAAAGGGTAGGCGCGTCTTAGAATATTGGCCGGGGTGAGAGGATTCGAACCTCCGGCCCCTGCCTCCCGAAGGCTGAGGCCACTCGTCCGTTATCTGTTTAGACCGCCATAACCTGCTATTTTTAAGCCATTTTTAAAACCGCTGGTTTTGCGCTCTTCGCACTGTTTGAGATTTCAGGGCCCTATCCTGACAACTGATTGTTAAAATGATCTAAGCTAGAAGCAGAGAAAAAATACTTCCAAGTTGGCGCTGAGAGTTTTTGGGTCCTCATATTTATTCCATAAGAATCGACATCTCTGCTCGAATTTCTCGGAGCACCTGACCGAAGCTCAGATGCTCAATCTGTTTGGGTAATCAAGAATGCCGTGGGTGGCTGTGAAAAACGCGAATATTTTGTCCCAAAATAAGATGTTTCAGGACGTGGCGAGCCTTCTGTGCGGGTTAATCTATGTAGTGGATCCCGGGAATACGTTAATAACTAGCGGTATTGATTGTGAGGGACACCTTACCCTTACAAGTTTGGTTGATTTTCACACTGGCAATTTTAAACAAAACTTCAGTCACCCTGGAGTCTCCTGATTGTCACCTTCCGCGATGCAGATTCACGATCGGCAGCCCGGCGTTGCAAGGGTCACCACCGTTTTGGATCGTGAATCTCCGAGCCTAGTATTTCATCAGAGGGATCGTAGTGCGTGAGATTGCTTGGTATAGTCGCCGCCCTCGATTAGATCTCGCTCTTGCGTAGGAGCTTTACGATCGAGTCAAAAGCTCAGCCTTTGTTCAGAACCTCTCTAAATATGCGATTGTGAATACCAAAGACTTACTTGAACGGGCTCGTGATGACCTTAAGATCGCCCTTGTTTATGCGGGCAATAAAAATGAGCCCGACGCTGTAATCGAGCGACAAATCAATAGTCGAGATTGGAAAAGTTATCGACTAGTCGCTGAAAATATCGCTGAGACGCTTGAAGCAGAGGGGTTCTCCGATGTCGTTGTATTGCCCGAGGACCGTCACCTCGGAGACGTAATAAGTAGATCCAATATCGACTTAGTTTGGTTGAATTCTGGTGGGGTCCAAGGAATTAATCCAATGGCGCATGCTCCTGCGCTGTTAGAAATGTTAGGGGTCCCTTATATTGGCCATAACCCACTAGCCGTATCACTTCTCGATAACAAGCACGTGTTTAAGAGCATGTGTATGGCTGGATCCTTGCCAACAGCTCGATCTGTGGTGATCGCTCCGAGCTCTAAAGGCTGCAATTTCATTGACTCAGAAAACTTTGAGTCAGTATTTTACGGGTTTCCAGGACCGTTCGTGATAAAGCCGGTAAGTGGCCGAGCTTCGAAGAACGTGTATTTCGTGGGCTCAAAAAGGGAAGTGAAGCATGCGGTGGAGAAGGTTTGGAACGAAACAGGCCACCTCTGCCTTGTAGAGGAATATCTCCCCGGAAGGGAGTTCGCGATCTCGATTATGGGGTCGCGCGTGCGGCAAGACGGAGAATTCGTGACCCATGATGGACCCTTCGCGTTCTCCGCCGTTCAGCGCCTTTTTGAGCCCGATGAAAAGATCTTCACTTCGATGGATGAGAAGCCGATTACCTACGACCGCATTCGGTTACTTGATCTCTCTCGCGAATCGGAGTTAATCAGTGAGATGGAGCATCTGGCTCGCCAAGTCTTTGCACAGTTCACATTAAGCAGCCTCGTCCGACTCGACTTGCGTGAATCAGGTGATGGAGAGCTTCAACTATTGGAAGCCAATCCAAAACCTGATCTAAAACGCCCGTCCGAGCACGCAGCCAGTATTACTTGCACAGGATTAGCTCAGCGGGGAATGTCATACGCGGATTTGATAGTGTCAATTCTCGCTGAACGCTTGACGGAGCTATCAAAAACCAGAAAAAAAGACTCCGCAATTCTTAAGAAACTGATGGTCACTTCTTAAAAGTTTTCGGCCTTACTTGACTAATTTCTGGTGCGGACGTGAGATATAATTTGATTGTGGAGTCTGCACAACCTAAGATCATCGGTCCATGATTGAGTGGTAGATAAATCCAAAACAAAGCGGAAGAAGCCGAAGAAGAGGGCAAAATATTGGAATCAACAAAAAATACCGCCTATATAGAACGATTTAAGGCTGCGTTATCTCCGGGAGCAATCGCGCTTATCTCGCTACTACTTCTTGGTTACGTGGGTCTGGGGGAGACCCTTAGATCGTACCCCGGTCTGCAACACGACCGATTGGTCGCGCAGGGCGAAGTCGTGCAAACAGAGATGAATACGTTTTTGCAGGCAGGCCTACCGCTTCGGCAGTTTGTGGGGTTTGAAACCTTAGCGGCTCCTCTACTAGATTCCGACTCGCTCTTGCAGAGTAATGTTGTCAGCGATCTACGTGGGTCTATTCTATTTTCTGCTTCTGCGCCGGGTCGAGATCCTGTTTCGGCACTACGAGATCAGCCTTTGCCTATTGGGGAAACAAAAACTGGTTTATCTCCTGCTTTCACGATTCAGGAGACGCCGCGAAACTATATCGCTGTCCTTCCCTTAGAAAACAAATTCGAAACAGTGGGTTTTCTCTCAATTACCCTGGACAAAGTCTCAATTTTATCCGCCGTTAAAGAAAAATTTGGAATGGTGTTCGGTATCATGCTGGCGTTAGCGGCCGTCATTTTACTCGGAGCGTTCTTTCTGAACGGATTTCGGGCTTCCGTATCCGGACGCTGGCTTCAGCCGTTTTTCGCAGCGATATTCATAATCGCTGCGGGCGTTGTTACCACCGTGACGATACAGATTTACTCCCAGGGTGTTCAGGCGAAGGCATCAGCCTTGGCAGATTCATTATCGACTCGAGTGGGTACCGTCCTTGATCTTGGACTCGATCTGGAAGACATTAGCGGCGTTAATCAAGCATTGATTGATTACCATCAGCGTAACCCAGAGCTTGATTCAGTTGCGCTGACCTTTAACGGGGAGGTTGCTTACCATAGCAATAAGGAATTAATTGGTGGACAGTGGTCGGAGCCCCAAAATTGCTTTGTTTACCAGCAAGCGTTAGTGCCCGAGGGCCAAAACTCTTCCAAAGATCAGGTCAGTTTAGTTCTGGCAGTGCCCAAAAGTGTCGTCTACTCGCGTGTTGCGAGAAACGTAAAAAACTTTGCTGTTCTTTTTCTCGCAACGGTGTTTCTAACGGCGCTGTTTTTCAAGTTAAGCGTTGTGCTAGAGGAGCGTAAAAGAAAGAAAGAGATGTCGGAAACTGCCACGGCAGTCACTGATGCCAGCGGCCTCGAGGCGCTGCGCGAGTTGGAGCACGATAGCGATAGCTCAAAAGCCTACCGGCTTGCGCTTTTGACGCCACTTTTCTTCGTTGCGGTTTTTCTAGAGGCGATGAACGCCTCCTTCTTGCCGCAGTTGATTCAGGAGGTTTCCGTCTTATCGGGGCTCGGAGCCGGGTTCACGGCGCAGGTTTTCATACTATTTTTTCTTGCTTTTGCGCTGACTCTTGTTCCAGCAGGTAAATTTGCAGAGATTCACGGCTCTCGTGGCCTTCTGCTCACTGGGAGCATCCTCACTGCTTCCTCTCAGATTTTGCTAACGTTCATCGAGACTACTAGCGTTTGGGTTCAGGCATATTTCGGAGCCGGCGCTATCGAGATTCTATGTTTGGCCAGAGTAGTCTCTGGAATAGGCCAGGGTTTTCTACTTATCGGTACACAGGCGTTCATTTTAGAGAATACACCAGAAAGTCGTCGCACCCAGGGCAACAACATCATCGTTTACGGATATAACGGTGGCATTATTTCCGGCGCCGCGATTGGCGCTTTGCTTGCTGTCTACCTGGGATATGCGGGCGTGTTCCTGGTTGCGGGAATAATTGGCTTTCTATGCGCAATCTATGTCTTTGTCCTGCTTCCATCGGGCCACTCGAGCAACAAAACCTCGGAACTTGAAGAGGGTAGCTCTGCTCAACGGGGAAGCTTGAAGCAATACTTCTCTGGATATCTCGATATATTTAAAATTTTCGGAGATCTCAAGTTCCTGAATACAATAATCGCGGTTGGCATTCCCACTAAGGCGATTCTGACAGGGGTTACTATCTTTGCGATTCCTCTCATACTTTCGGCGCTCGATTATGCGCCGGATGATATCGGTCAGATCATAATGATCTATGGCCTAGGGGTAGTGCTTGCCTCTCACTTTATTTCGAAGCACGTTGACAGAACTGGCTCGAGCACTAACGTGCTCTTCGGGGGGGTGATTCTGAGCTCAATCGGATTGATGTTGATCGGAGTAATGCTGGAAGCGCCGACGACCGTCAGCGAATTTCTCAACCTTGATCTAGAGCGCTTTTCCGGCTGGATTGAGGTAACAGCGTTAATTGTTGGAGTTGCGCTATTGGGCGTGGCTCATGGGTTTATTAATGCCCCTGTGGTTACTCACGTAGCAGAAGCCAAGGTCGTTCAACAGATAGGACTTGCTCCCTCAACAGCAATTTATCGGTTTTTGGAGCGACTAGGTCATGTAGCGGGTCCATTAATTGTCGCGCAGTTTCTACTATGGTTCGGGATGCAGCCAAGTACGTTACTGTACCTTGCCCTAGTGGTCCTCATTCTGGGTCTCATTTTCCGGATAGTCTCTTTCTCGCATTCGTCCTCAGCAAGAGAACGCGCAGCTTAGAGTCCGTAACATTGAGAAATGATGTGATAGCGATTAGCAAAAAGCTCTCATCCTCACTGAAAAAAGGAAATCGTATGACGTTTTTTAATCCGCGCGGGAATCTTAGAACGGGAGCAAAGATTAATTTACTGCTCGCCTGTGTATTGAGTTTTGCACCTTTTAACTTAATCACAAGCACAGCTCTCGCAGATTCTGGGAGCGCTCGAGTTGCTATTTCATCCTGGTTGGAGGTTGATTCCGACGTGACCCAAGCATGGGATGCGCGTGAGATTTCGTCCGATAGAGTCCGCTTCATCATGGCGGATGACGTCGAGTCCGCAGACAACTCGTCATCAAGAGCGGCTGACAAAAAAGTCCTCTTTATCTTCCCAAAGAAATCCTCAGCTTACAACACCGCTTTAAGCACAAGTCTCAGGGTGTTCGCTGATCGCGGATTATTTCCTGAGGTCGAGATTGTATTGATGGAAAAGGATGCCTCAAAGCGGCTGGAAGTGATTGCCGCCGCAGAAACGTCTAACGTTGACCTTATCTTCGCAACTGGCTCTTCCTCTGCGAAGTTTGCCTATAAAAATTATTGGGGCGGTAAGATTCCGGTAGTCACGATATGCGCTAAGGATCCGGTGATGTTGGGCCAGATGCCCGACTATGCTTCCGGAAGTGGTAGCAATATGGCATTTACCTCCCTAAATGTTCCCGTTGGCCTACAGGGCAAGTATTTAAAGGAACTAAAGCCCGGACTCAAGAACGTTGCTGTGCTTTTCGCGAACGAAAACAAGAGCGCTATTAAAACTCAGTATGAACCGCTGGTTAAATGGGGCGAAGAAAACGGAATTCAGATTCTGGGTGTAGGCGTGAGTAAGAAAGAAGCGGCGGTCGAATTATCAAAAATGGTGCCAGAGGCTGTTGCGCAGATGCGCTCTTCGGACCCGTCCTTGGAGGAGAGTATCTTCTGGATTACTGGGAGTACGTCCGTCTTTAAAGAAATAGCAACGATTAATGCCCATTCGAGCACTGTCCCAGTCTTGAGCGTGGTTCCGGATGTCGTGCAAGCCGGGAGCGATACTGCTGTTATGTCCATCGGTGTTGGTTTCGACAGCAACGCAAAGCTCGCCGCAATTTACGGCGTAAATTTGCTTACGGGAAAAGTTAACGTAAGCGACCTCCCCGTTGGCCTCGTCGAGCCGCCGGATATAGCAATAAGCTTTCTGAAGTCACGAGATATTGGAATGAAAGTCCCGTTTTCTTTTGTAGAACGTGCTTCAACGATCTACGGAAACACGGGAGAGGTAGCTCGCAGCAAAGGGAAGAACGTCGTCGTAAGCGTAAATTAGCATCAGTCGCCCCTTGATGGCTCAGCGTTGAAGCCCAGTCTTTCACATCACGGCATACTGTTTTGGCAAATATCTACCAACATAACCCAGCAGAAGGTTCGCTAAAGCAGTCTGAAGGGGAGAGCGTCCCAAAAAAGAAAGCCACCAGACCAGGTTTCGGCCTGAGCTTCCAGAATCTGTTCCTGATTTTTTCGCTCGTGACTATCCTGTCAACGGCACTCGTGATATTTGTTCCGTTTGATTCAACGGCGCGGGAAAATGTTGATTATCTGGCTCGGAAGATCAACGCAGAGACATCCTTACGGGTCGTCTCGGAAGTCTCTAATTTGCTTGAATCTGCTGAGCTGGTGCAGGAATCAATTTACCAGATGTTCGTAGCATCCCCGAGGATGATGTCTAATGCAGTGCAGCGAGAACAAGTCTTTTTTTCAATCTTAAAAGCCAATCCGTCGTTCTCGTGGCTGAGTTTAGGACTCTCTGACGGAAACTTCTTTGGTGTCCAACGGGCAGATCCTGTCAACTTTAGAGTGGTTGATAGCCGTCACTCCAAACGTGAGTTTGACCTGCGCAATACTCAGAAGTTTCTTTTTGTTGATGGTGAGTATGTGCCTGTCGGTCACAAATTGACGAAAAAAAATTATGATGCAAGAAAGAGGCCTTGGTACAAGCTTGCTTCTGCTGAGCCCGGCGCTACCGTGTGGACTAATCTCTACGTTTTTTCGACAAGCGGGAAACCAGGACTCAACACGGCGAAAGCGCTTCCAATTTCAGCGTCATCTGAATCGCCAGATGTAATTAGTATTGCTTTGGAGTTAGAAAGGCTTTCAACCTTTCTGGCAACGCTATTCAACCCGTCCGCCGATTCAGCAGCATTGCGCGAGGGTACCGGCTTCATCATGACAGCGGACGGCATTATGGTTGCGTTTCCAGATCAGGCACAGGTGGTTATTGCTTCGGATAAGCCTGGGGGTAAGCTTAGGCCACGCCTCCTTAGTGAGACGACGAATCCTTACCTTAGCCTCGTTAGTGACGCTTTAGCGAGCGGAGAAGTTCCCACAGTAAATCTAGATCAACCATCCACGGCTCTGATTGCCGATCCACTCAATCCCGAAAAACTTTTTTATGTCACGTTGAGTGCTGAGACTCGACTCGGCTGGGTTGTTGGGACGATTATTCCGGCGAGTGTGTTTCTCTCGACCATCGAAAAGAACAACGAGGTACTGATCTTTCTACTTGGAATTATGGTCGTCGTTCTGTCGGTGCTTTCGATTATTGCAGCAAGAATTGTCTTTGTTAGACCGCTAAATAGGATGGTCGACCAAATGGGTGCGATTGAGCAATTTCGCTTGCACGATGTGGAGAAGGTCTCTAGCGCAGTATCCGAAATAAAGTCTTTGTCTCGATCCATGGAGAAAATGAAAACTGGATTGGAGTCATTTGGTCGATATCTGCCCAGAGAATTGTTGCCAGAGCTCCTTAAAAAAGATCAGATTGCGGCAATTGGAGCAGAGCGTCGCACCTTGACGGTATTGTTTTCGGATATTGCTAATTTCACGACGATATCTGAAAAGCTGGGATTTCGACTTGCAGAGCACCTTGCGGCCTATTTTGAATCAATGTCCGAGCGAATCTATCGCAACAATGGTGTAATCGATAAGTATATTGGTGACGCGATCATGGCGTTCTGGGGTGCCCCCATACCCAACGAAAACCACGCGACCGATGCATGTGCAGCTGCGGTAAGTTGCCGAGACGCGCTCGCAGAGCAAAGCCAGTCGGCGAAAACTGACGATGTAGTGTTCTCCGCACGATTTGGAATTAGTACCGGGCGTATGCTCGTCGGAAATTTCGGTTCGAACAATCGGCTGTCTTACACGGTAATTGGGGACCCGGTAAATCTCGCGGCGCGGCTGGAAGGCCTTAACAAAGAGTTCGGAACCTCGATTCTGATTGGTCCAACAACGTATCAATTCGCACGATACGAAATTATCGTACGACGCTTAGATCAAGTAATAGTCAAGGGTAAAACAGAAGCAGTCGATGTTTATGAATTGCTCGAAATGCATGATGGATGGGGGCCTCCAGTTATCCCAGAATGGGTTCAGATTTACGAAGAAGGCCTGAAGGCATATCTCGTTAGAGATCTCTCAAGTGCAATTGAGTATTTCACTAAAGCGAATGCTCTTCGGCCAGGCGGTGATTATGCGTCTGGAGTAATGATTGAAAGATGTCAGGGAATCACACGGGAACTTGCGGGCGAAAAACTAATTTCGGCAGAAACGATCAATAGCTCGCCAAATAAAGAAGATAAGCCCGCGCGCCTAGAACGACCTAAGCCCACTGATTAAATAAGTGAAGGATGTGTAGCCGTCCTATAAGAAGATATTTCCTGATAGCAGGCGAGGGATACAGCTTTTGAGCAGTTTATAGAATCGAAAAAGAATAATCTGGAACACTAGGAAAGGGGTGAGACAAAGAACGATGACTACACAATCAGCCGAAGAAAATCTAAGCCAAAGGGCAACACGTCCGAAAATGGGATGGAGCATTTTGCGTATGGTTGTGCTCTCGATCATTGTGGGGATTCTTGCAGCGGGTCTTGCCAAGCTATTGCTGATGGCTATCGGCCTGACTGAGACCTACCTTCACGATGGAGCATTATTCAACGTCGATGGCACGCCATTAATGGATCTTGCAAAAGAGCAAGGGATTGAAAATGCGACTCTGCGACCTTTTAACGTGATTGTCATGGTCGTTTTTGGGTTAATCGTAGGGTGTATGACTTATTACTTGATGCCAAACAGAGCGAACAGAGGGTTGTCTCATGTAATTGAAGATGTCCACTTCAACAAGGGTACCACCGGTGTTAAAGAAGGCCTCACTGTCGGTGCGATCAGTGCGGTTTCTATCGGGGCAGGCGCCTCTGTAGGCCGGTTCGGCCCGGCTGTCCATCTTGGAGCGGCGGCTGCATCGGGGTTAGGGGCTGTGCTTAAGCTAGATGATCAGGAGCGACTGACTCTGAGTTGTGCAGGCATGGCGGCCGCAATCTCTGCCTCCTTTTTATCTCCCCTGGCAGCGGTAATCTTTGTGCAAGAGGTCGTTTTGCGGCAGTGGCGCTTATATCAGTTCATACCGATCGCCGCGGCGGCGGTAGCGGCTTCGGAGACCGCGGCGCTCTTGGATGTTCATTTCATCATCCCAAGTGAAATCATTCCAGACTTCGTGAACCCATATGAGTTTATCTTTTTTGGAATTATCGGACTGCTCTGCGGTGGATTGGCGATCGCATTTAATCGCGCCTTACCGGCCGCGGTTGCACTGGTTGGCAAGCATGTGAAGATAGACAACCGTTTAAAGCCGGCGTTGGGCGGTTTAGTGCTAGCCGGGATCGGATTCTACTTTCCCTCAGTGCTGGGCCTAGGCGGTTATGAGACTCAGCTCGCGGTCGCTGGCGGAATCGCTCTCAAGCTATGCTTGATTCTGTTAGCTCTGAAATTTGTAGCGACTATCGCGAGCTTTGCGTTCGGATTCAATGGAGGAGTATTCGGCCCCAGCCTCTTTATGGGAGCGATGCTTGGCTTAGCTGTTGGGTTGATGGTCGAGGGTGCCGGAGTTGAGATCGCAAGCCTGTCCTTGTATGCACTGGCGGGCATGGGTGCTATGGTGGCGGGAGTAGTTGGAGCAGTCATGTCAGCGATCATCATGATGATCGAAATGACAGGCCGCTTGACCACCTCTTTGCCGCTGCTTTTCTCGGTTACATGTGTGTACGTGGTAATTTATCTGACCGGACAAAGCTCGTTACTTGTGAACCAGTTGAAAGGGAGAGGTAAAAATCCCTGGGAAGAGATTCGAGCCTCCGACAAGAAGTACACGGGTGTGAAGGAATCCTAGTAACCTATTCAAGTTCCGCCAGTAAGCGGGGTTATGCGGCACTATGGACAACGCACTAAATATGTGCATAGTAGATATCGTTACTCGTTTAAAGATCTACCAGAAGTTCTGGAGCCTTGATGACATTTTGGAGACTTAGAGATTTTATGGCCGTCGAGGGGGTTAGTTGCTCGGTCTACTTACTCCAAATGACAAGAGGCCGGAGAGTCGTCAAGACTCTTGTGCTTGACAAATTGGCGTATGGTGTAAAAATTAGGTCGTCGATAGGCGATGCTAGATCGCATGAGAGAAATATCTAGAGCCTAATCCCAGATTGGATTTTTTCGGCATTAGGGCAGTTCGCCCAGTGCCGTGGAACTTTTTATTTACAACAGGAGATAAACAGATGGCAAAAGGTTTGGACAGCGCGGTAGCGCCTAAGGAGCGGATCAATATCGTCTATCAGCCAGCTACAGGTGGCCGTAAAGAGCAGATTGAATTACCGCTAAAGGTGATGGTCCTCGGAGACTTTCATGGCCGAAAAGATTCTCGTCTTTCGGACCGAAGTGCGTCTGAAGTAACTTCGCCATCCGTCGACAGTGTGATGGCATCTATGGATGTTGCAACCGAATACTCAGTCCCTAATACCCTTACTGGAAAAGGTGAGGTAAAAGTCAGTCTCGAGTTCAATAGTATGAAAGACTTGAGTCCGTCTGCGGTAATCGATCAAATCCCGGAACTCAAAAAGATGCTGGGGCTACGTGATGCACTAAAAGCTCTACGCGCTCCGATAGGCAACTCCTCGGACTTCAGAAAGCTAATCGACGAGAAAGTCTCTAGCAAATAGTCAACTAAGAAAACAGATTCAATAGGATTTTTATTATGGTTAAGACAGCTGTTGTGGATGAGGTATTAGGGGCTTCCGGTCTGGCTCTTCCTGATGATTCGGTTGACTCGGCAAAAGAGGCAGTCGTCACTTTAATTGAGCGCGCATCGGCCCAGGAAAATGGGGCGGCTAGGGTAGACCGTCGTTTGGTAGACGCCGTCATCGCGGAGCTCGATCAGAAAATCAGTGAGCAGATGGATCAAGTACTGCATCATGAATCGTTCAAGTCGATCGAATCGGCGTGGCGTCAGCTAGATTTTCTTGTTTCTAGGACAAATTTCCGAGAAAACATCAAGCTACAGGTCTTGGATGTCACAAAAGAGGAGCTCGCTGAGGATTTTGGGGATGCTTCTGAAATTAGTGACTCAAGTCTCCACAGAATGGTCTATACGGATGAGTACGGTCAGTTCGGAGGCGAGCCGGTTGGTGCACTGGTCGGCGCCTACGAATTCGGTCCAGGTGAAAAGGACTGCGAATTGCTTAAGTGTATGGCGAATGTTGCAGGCATGGCCCATGCGCCATTTATTGCTGCAGCTAGCTCCTCTTTCTTGGGTCTGGAGTCCTGGGGTGATCTGTACAAACTCAAAGACCTCGAGTCTGTGTTTGATTCCCCAACATATAGAACGTGGAACGGGCTACGGGATGTGGAAGACTCGCGTAACGTGTGCCTCACGTTGCCAAGGTTTTTATTGCGCGCACCTTACGGTCCGCAGAATGAGATCGCTGATTTTGACTATGAAGAGAATGCGGTGGAAGGGGATGACTTGTGTTGGGGTAATGCGGCATTTGCTTTGGCCACGCGAGTGGTTGATTCCTTCGCCAAGTACCGCTGGTGTCCAAACATCATCGGCCCGAAAAGCGGTGGTGCAGTTACGGGTCTCCCGTCCTACGTATACGACCGAGACGGTAAGTTTTTTGTAGCAGGTCCTGTCGAGATTCCAATCTCAGACCGGCGCGAATATGAGTTTAGCAACTTGGGCTTCGCGCCATTGACGTTGCGTAAGGGGACTGACAACGCGTCGTTCTTCTCAGCAAACTCAATTCAGAAAACCAAATTTTTTGGATCAGACGCAGAAGCTAAGCAAGCAGAATTGAACTACAAACTCGGGACGCAGCTGCCGTATCTCTTCGTCGTCACTCGATTGGCCCACTACTTAAAAGTGCTTCAGAGAGAAAACTTAGGAGGTTGGGTATCACGCGGCGAAATAGAGGCGGAGTTGAACCGCTGGATTAGAAGTTACGTCGCTGACCAGGAAAATGTGCCATCGGCAATGCGGAGCTCGAGACCCTTACGAAACGCAAAAATAGCGGTTTCCGATATTCCCTCGAGTGCAGGTTGGTTTGCAATTAGCATGGAAGTAACACCGCACTTTAAGTTTATGGGAGCGAACTTCACATTATCACTTACGGGTTCGGTCGAGGCTGGAGAAGCAGCAGCAGAAGCGTAGTGGCAACTGTTGACAGCATCAGGAGCGCTGAATTGGGTCTCTAGAAAGTTTCATCCTAGAGTGTGATCCCGGTCACACCAATTCAGACCAGCTCCTGATACCGTACAAATTCGATCGACAACTCTTTTAATGAAGGAGAACTAGTTTGGCTTACAACATTTATTTGGAAATAGCGGATATTTCTGACGGTGCAAACACAGAAGATAGTATCGGCCAATTCGCCGTAGCGGAACATGAAGATGAAATATCTGTTCTCGAGTTCCATTGGGGAATGTATGTCCCAACGGATCAGCTTTCAGGTCAGATCACGGGAAACCGTCGGCACCAGCATCTAACGATTAAGAAGCACCTCGACGCTTCATCGCCGCTGCTAGCGCAGGCCTTAACCAATCCGACGCCTTTAGAATGTACATTCGCATTCTTTAGGCCTGGGGATATCGGAGGAGATGGTGACCCCGAGCCGTTTTATGAAATCGTTATTGAGGGAGCGAAAGTGACGAATATTGAAGTATCGTCGCCTAATATCCTAGATCCCGCAAACGATAATATCCCTGCTTATGAATTAGTTACTTTCGCCTACAACAAAGTAACGGCATCTCACGAGCCTGGTGGAACGGAGTTTGAGGATACGTGGAGCGGCGAATAATAAGCGTAGTTTGATTTCGTTTCTTGCTGAAAAACACAGGCTGGCCGGTCTAGAGATCGTCCAGCCTGTTGCTGTTTTACGAAACCTGAAAATTAATGAATACTCTAGCTACTTTCTTCGCCATAACGTGTACTCATTTTCGGGATCGCTCGTATTGGCGTTGTACGGTAGTCCTAAGAGAGACGTTTGAGTAGGCTCTATGCATCTTAAATTTCAATCGGTATTGGTGATGATAATCGTCATCGGTCTTGCTGGATGCATCACGCGCCCAGTCGAGGTTACGAAGCCATTAAAGCTGAGCCAAGTGACGGCGGGTAATTTACCGGAGCAAGCTGGGGCGCTCACCGTTAACATTGTAGCGGACGACGATCTAAACTGGTTTGGCAATACAAATAACGGATTGATGATAGGATTCCTCCAGGCCAGTAGTCGGGGCATTATTTCGGAAATTGGAAGAAGCTCGCTTGGTCTTCAGAAGATTCTAGAAGGGGATCTTGATGATCCGGCGATAATAAGTATTGATACTTTCAGGGTTCAACCAGGATCACGATCAACGATAGTTTTGACTCGTGGCGAGATGTCGAAGCATTTGGCGATCGTTGCCGGCTACTATGACTTAAAGCCCAATAAATCACTGCTGGTGTTTGATACATCGATTTTTCTAGATCGAACTTATCATGCAGACCCGTTCGCGCTGTTTCACAACGATACCCCAATGTATGCGCCCTATGAGCTAATCGATCTCAAATTGGGGTCGGAGGAGATAGATGTAAACGAAACTACATCCACTCTCTTTTGGCTTGAGGCGCCCGGCCTGTTGGGTCGGTTTCTTTACAACGTTCCTTGAGCCTGGGTTGGTTTAGGTGCGGAGCTGTCATCGCGCAGCGTTGATTGAAGTGCCGGGCAGCAAGGAGAAACGCTACTTGTCTAGCTTGATGGACGAACGGCGAACTAGGAGTTGAGACAATGAATTATGGAAGGCAACCGAAATGGTACTCAGGGCAGTTTCTGGAGTCCCAACATCTTCAGTACCTGACCAATCATGTAGCGCAACTGCAAGGGGAGGCTTTAAAGATCGTACCCAACGAGACCTGGGGCTTCGCTCAATTAGAGCTAGACAATAGCCTGCTTCAGGCGGGAACACTGCGTATCAAGGCAATGACCGCGGTTACGCAGGATGGTACGTTTGTGGAGTTCCCCGGGAACTGCAAGGCGCCGGATCTCCAATTTTCCGACCAGTGGACAGATTCAGCTAGGCCACTGGAGGTCTATCTCGGTCTTAGGCGCTATAACCCCTCTGCTCCCAACGTAGCGGCTGGCGACAGCGGTGGGCGGAGCAGCAACAGTGCTCCACTTGAGTTACTCGACTTCAACGACGCCGACCGATCCGTGAAGGTTGACCTAATCGAATACAACATTCGATTGTTCACAAATTATGATGTAGACGCTGCAAGTGATTACGAGTTGTTACATGTTGCGCGTCTCACCATGGATGATAGCGTTGTTCAACATGATCCTCAGTTTTCTTTCCCAACTAGTAATTTACGAGGTTCTGATGTGTTGGAGTCGCTTGCCCAGCAGTTTTATCAACAGGTGATGGCTACGGCACGGGGGTTGGAGGAGATTAAAAATACGTTCAACGGTAGTTCAATGGAGTACGGCAGGCGCGAGGCACGGTTGATGGCTGGTATGCAAGCGTTGAGTGAATGCACCGCAAGTATGAGGCATCAGATGGGCAACCCTTTCGTGCATCCCGCCGCCCTTTTTGGAGCCGTGAATATTCTGATCTCCAGGCTTAGTGCGTTTTCAGACCTCATCGACCTTACCGGGAGTTATCGTGGCGGGTCTTCAGAGTTACTTAATTATGATCATGGGAATCCTGCGGCGTGCTTCCGGAGAGCGCTCGAGTTAATTCCAATCCTCCTTGATGAGCTGACGCCTACCCCCAGGCTTGTCGTGCCATTCGTGAATGTCGGTGGAGAGCGCCTATATACCGAAGTACCATCTCATTTTTTCGGGGACAACGTTGATTTCTTTCTAATGATCGAAAGTTCGGACGAGGAAAACTCATGGGTTCCAGGTTTTCAGTCCAATGTTCGAATAGCGGCTGAGAGCGAAATGAAAGATCTGATTCGCTTCTCACTATCTGGCCTGCCATGCCAGTTTTCACCATCTCGGCCCGCCGGTGCGCCAATTCGAGAGAAGGCATTCTTTTTTAAATTGAACACTCATTCAAAGGTTTGGAGAACAATTGCGGATGAGCGAGACATCGCGATTGAGTGGAAGGAAATTCCGGCTGAGGTCTCAGTCGAGCTCGTCGCGGTTCAGAAGTAGGAAAAGATAAAAATGTTGCTTATCGAATGTTTCCATCCGGTACTCAGTCTTGTAGAGAGCCTTCAACGTGATGCGGCGGAGCCCGCTGTGGCTGGTGATCTGGAACGGCGCTGCACGGATGCGTTCGAGCGTTCTGAGACCGAGGCTAAGGATGCCGGGCACGGAATATTAACGATTGAGGCGGCTAAGTTTTCTTTCGCGGTCCTCATCGACGAGCTCTTGATGTCGGAAGAAGGCCGCCTGGGTGGGGATTGGAAAAAGCACCTGCTTCAAGAAAAATTTTTTGGAACGCGAACTGGCGGTGATTGGATGTTTGCAGAGATGCAGAAGGTGCTTGACCCGCTCCCCGAGAACTTTGATATTCAATTGGTATACCTAAGTTGCTTAGACACAGGTTTGGTTGCGGCACTCCACAAAGATCTCGCGTCTGTCGATGAAGTAAAACATCGTCTTCGGGAATCAGTCCATCTACTCCGGCGTGCTGGGTCTAATGACCGAGTGCTGTGTCCTAGCGCATATCGTGGTTTGGGACAACGTGGAACGGTGAATCGAGCCAAGCGACGCGGAGGGCTCTTCACAGCAAACCTTGTCGGGGCCCTGGTAGTCCTAGCCTTCTTTATTTACTACTCAAGCTCGATAACGCAGGTTGTTGATTCAACCGCGACGCACGGCGTCCTTCAAACAGGTCCAATGGATGATTCGGTAAGTGGGCACGCGCAAAACGAATTTGGGGCCTGGGTTGACGGGGCTTCCGCCTGGATTGGGGGAGTTTTCGGTAGGGAATAGCCTGGTGACCAGGCTGCTTGTTTTCTCCAAACGACCTTTTCAGCCAGAGGAACGAGTGCGGCATCTAGTCTTACGGTAAGCGAATGAAAATTTTTAAATGGTTTTTAATCATCCTGCTGATCGCGGCGATCAGTTTAGGGATTCTTGTCGTGATGCTAGGCCTGGGTTATCCCGAACAGTCTGCGTTTCGGGCCGTAGCTTATTTCATCCTGGCCGTAGTTGCGTTTTTCGTTTTAAGACGTCTCTTAAATCGGTGGCGAGCCAAACGCAAAGCCAAACAGCTTCTCGACGTTGAACCAAGAGAGAAATCCCTACTCGCTCGTCTTGGTTTCTCAAGAGACGGGAGTGAGGATCGTTTTCGTCAACTCCAGAAAGCTCTGCGTCGGCGAATTGGCCGCGGTGGTGAATACCAGATTCCTTGGTACGTTGAGTTTGAATGTGAATCAGGGGACTTTCGACGTTACCTGAAGCGAAATAACAATAACGCCGCGCTGGAGATCGGACCCGACATCTCTTCAGGGTCCGCGCTCGATATTGACGTTCTTGACTCATTCCTGTGCCTCTCGTGCGGACCTGAAATCGTCAAAAGTGGGAGCGCTGGTAAGGTTTGGCGGGATCTATTGCTCGGATTAAACCGGTATCGGGAGCAGCGTCCGTTAGAAGGGGTAATAGTTTCGGCACCTGTGGGCCTGCTAATGGGTTCCGGCGATCGGCTGCACGATACTGGTCGATCTGTTAATGACTTGGTCCAGAGTGCAATCCGAGTTCTGCGTATCCAAGTACCGGTATTCTTAGTCGTTACAGACTTGTGGCAGCTCGAGGGTTTTGAGGAATTTAGTCATCTTTTATCCGAAGGAGAACGAGGTCAAGCGTTTGGCGCAGGATTTGGCCAGGAGGATGTACATCTCTTAAGCTCAGATGGAGGATTGCAGCGTTTCTCTGCGGACGTAATCAGCGAGCTTGGAAAGGTAATAGAGAATAAGATTGCCTTGAACGTTGCGGAAGGAAACCAAAGCGATGTTTCGACGGTTGCTCTAATTCGACTCCAGTCACAGATTTCCAGCATCGAAAAAAATCTCGGAACCCTTGTAGAGACAATTTCGGGAAGTGAATTGCAGCGGGTTCGGCCGAACTTTCGGGGAGTGTATTTTCTAAGCTTCGCGCCGCGGCAAAGTCTCCAGGACCAGCAACGTCCGACCGCATCCGTTTTTTACCAAGAGTTAATCGACAGAATACTCCCCCAGGAAAGTGGGGCGACAACGACTCTCGAGTTCGCAGAAAGACTGTTTCGCGGGGCCCGGAGAAGGGTTTTAAATCGATTTGGGATTGCTTGGGTAGTGATCGCGCTTGTCATCGCGGTTGAAGGCTCATTAGATCTTCGGTCTTTGAATCTACTCCGTTCTGATTTTCTCGCTTTCGCCCCGACCGTTGACGCCAATTATGAAGTTAATTTAATTAAACAACTGGATCATAAAAGAGCGCTGATCGACACCATGGAGGCTGAGATCGCAGCGTATGTTGAGCCTCCAATTCCGATCCCTTGGCTGGGGATACCGAGTGACCAGACGACGGTTGAGGAGATGAAAGGGGAGTGGGCCGATCAGGCCAAGAGGCTACTGTCGATCCTCGACCAGGAGCAGTTCGATAGTGTTCGCGCAGTAAAAAGCGAATATATGTTAGCGCTGCAAAGTGAAACCCAGAGGCTGCTCACCTCTCCCGCATTGGACCCTCGACAGAATTCCGCCTTCTCAAAGCTCGGGCAAGTGATTAAAAACTCGATGGACCGGATCAATGTGATCCGCGCAATCGAGGACAAACGATCCCTGCGCGAAATCCTTGAAATGCCTAACCCATTTGGGGAGGGGTCTTCATATAACTTAACCCGGAATGACCCAGAATTAGCGGCAATGGTCTTTACGGCATTTATTTATAGCAAGGTGTGGGATAAGTACTCGAGCGAACCAGCGTCACTTTCCGAGAGGAGGGAGTTTTGGACTGCATCATTCCAGAATCTCGTCTCAGGAATCGATCCTAAATTGACGTGGCTGCTCTATCTTGCAAATGATGAATTAATAAAGGTGAAACCCGAGGTAACTAGCGCGGACCTTTGGGGAGGCACCCCGCCCGCCATCGCGCAAATAGTTCAACCGGTGTGGAGTGATGAAGGAGTTGGATTTATTACTAGCTTCTTTAAACAAGTACGCAAGACCGGTACTACAGGCGCATGGCTTGATGAGGCAGAAGGCGAAATACAGAAAGATTTCTTCAAACGTCGAATCCAGGTTTGGACCGATTACGCGGAGACAGTCCTGCTAGGCAACGGCCAACTGACTAATCGGGAAATGGCGCAGGGAAATATTATTCAGATGGCGTCGGCGCGTCGAAATCCTTATCGATCTGCACTGCGGATTATCGCCGAGGAGAACCAAGAGTCTTTCTTCCCGGACCAGCGGCCAGATTGGCTAGAGTTGACTCTCTTTCACAGAAAAATTGAACTCCTTGGAGGCGATGAAGGGGGTGGTGGGCCGAGCAAAACACTGACCAAACTTGGTCTGAAAATGCTTGGTGCATTTGGTGCGGTGGGTAAGGCAGTGAGCAAGGAGGCCAAAAAAGGGGTAAAGACTAAGAAAAAACTCGATAAAGAGAAGGGAGGACCTGCCCGAGACGAACAACTTGAGAATGCGGCAAAAGAATATAAGGATAACTACCTTCCCGCATTGGAACTGATCGCGTTTTCTGCCGACAGCCGTACGGCATCTTTTGCCACAATCACTGATCGCTTCCTATCTGGCGATGACCCAGGATCCGGTAAGACGGCATTAGCCTCGGGTTACAAGTCAATTCGCAGCCTTGAGATGATGTTAGGACTTCGGGACAAATACTCTCGTATCTATTGGGACCTCGTTTCTGCCCCGATCCATGTCAGTGAGGACTATCTTTTGGAAGAGGCCGCATGTCAGACAGACGCCCTCTGGAGAGAGGAAGTGCTGGCTGGGATGGATAATGTCCCCGAAAATGCCAAGTTCTCAAAGCTATTCCAAGAGGGCGGGCTCGCATGGACTTTTCTAGATGGAAAGCTCAAACCATTTATCAAGACCAGTCCCGGGGTCGGGCTTGTCCCGCGGGAAGTCGGAAAACACACTCTTCCTCTGACCGAAACCTTTTTTGAATTCTTGTCGGCCGGCCGCCTGGGACTCCAGTCGATGCAGAATACCTATCCCACTCAGCTTTTGACCCGACCGGTGATGGTAAACAAGCAGGCATTATTAAAACCAGTGAAAACCACTATGACGCTGCTCTGTGACAATGGTAAAACGCGACAACGGTTGGTTAATCAAAACTTCTTAACTCAGGGTCAGATCGAATGGTCAAATGCATGCTCCGATTTCCGTCTTGATATAGATTTTGGGATATTTGAGTTACGCAAGGTCTATAAAGGTCTGCGCGGTTATCCCGCATTCCTTGAAGGGTTCGAAAGCGACCGATTGCGGCTTACCAAAGATGATTTCCCGGAGTATTCAAGAGTTTTTAAGCAACAGCGGTTGGGTTATATCGATCTAGAGTATGAAATCATAGGCAAGGATGCAGTAATCAAAGCGGCACAGGAGCGTCCCACGAATACTCCCCCCCATATAGCAACATGTTGGCCGACCGAGGGACGAGATGCCAGTTGATATTCCTGCGCCTTATATTCCCCCGGATGACTGGGCGTACTCCGACGTCGACCTAGGAAACGAAAGCCGTCTAAAGGTCTTATTTGTCGGAAACTTTAGGGGAACGCTGGCTCCAATCGAAGTGCCTTTGAGTGCGCAGCACTCGGGCGAGCTGCTTGGGTTCTGGTCGCCATCAATGGACCTAGAGCTCCACCTGGACTTTTTGGGAAGTAAAGAGCGGGTCTTTGTTCGCTATCAGCCGTCTGACATCGTGTCGTTCCTGTCTCCGCTTCCCGCTTGCAGGCTCGTATCCGGCCCGCTCGATGTTCCCCATCTCAACACTGGAATACTAAAGATTCTCGGAGGCTTACTGAGCGATTGGGAGTCGCTCCAGAGGGAAATTCGTGCAGGAATCGAAAGGGGTGGTGCCGATATTGAGGGAGTGGGAACCCAGTTGCCGAGCGTTGCGTTGCAGAGTGTTATAGAAGGATTGCAATTATTAAAGGGGCGATCGGCTTCCGATAGCCAGCTTTTCGAGTTGGATCAGGTCTATCTCGACTTAAGCGAACTATACGAACAAGTTCAAGACGCGATCCGCCAGGACGCTGTTTTCAAGGAATTAAAGGAGTCTTGGTTAGGACTAGATCGAATTCTTAAAGCGGGAATGAGCCATCACTTCCTTGAAATCTGGGCTCTGAATGCATCGCCCCGCGCATTGCTGAACGATTGCGATCTTGATGTGGCGAATACAGATCTTTATTCCGCAATTTATCAGAGCGAAATAGGCCAATACGGGGGTGATCCGTTTTCCGCTGTAGTCTTAGGTTTCCCTTTTGGATTTAGCTCTGAAACCAGTGCAGTTTATAAGTACCTAGCGACAATAGGGGAGTTGGCAAGTACGCCGATGTTGCTTGATCCCGGGTTGTCCTTGTTGAAAGCCAATGATCATTCGATCTTGGATGGGCTGGAAAATATCCGAATCGAGCTCGATAGCTCGCTGCGTAATATTTCCGCGGAGACCTGCGGTAGCTTTCTTTTCCTAACCCCCCAAAGTTCGGTGATTGCAGTGCGGCAAGCAACCGGTCTGGGCGATGGAGGTGTGAGTCGAGAGCTTGGCATCTTTGATTGTGCTGGATCGGTCGATCTCGTTATCGATCTAATTCAGACGCTAATTGATTTACGGGGCACTGTACCTGATCTTCAACAGGACGCTCTCGATTACGAGGTGCGACCCGTATATTGGTTTGGGCCCAGTACTGTCGAAACGCTCCAGAGCAATGGGATGATTTTGCCGGTGTGTGTCCACCCCCAGCGGCCATTAAAGTTCGATGGGGTGCGTCCGATTGGTGGGATTCACGGTGACACCCATAGCTCCCAGAGAGTCGATGGAATTCGGCCGCCTGAACTCGTCGGCCTCGTCCAGATCTTGCGAATATTGCATAAATTGAAAGGGTGGGCGCGAGATAATATCGGTAGCTCTATGAGCGTAAATGAGAGGGTAGCCGCGATTAATGATCAGATTGGGACTTTCGTGCTCGATACCCCAAAACCAAGAGCGGAACTACTGCGTACTCGCCCCCTTAGTACGGGGTTTTGCGAAATTTTCGATGATCCTGACATCACTCGCGATTCATATCGTTTAACTTTTAGATTACACGAGCATCGCAATTATCCAGTGGGTGAACTTACAACCCATATCGGAATGGGTTAAAGAGGGAGGAAGTTATGGCTTATGTCGGAACGGTTCGTGCATACACGGTAAGTTCATCGGATCAGGAGACTTTCGACCCAACGCAACCTGACTCCTTGCCTAATCCTGATATCGAAAGTCACGTGTTTGGCTATCAGCATGAAGTGGAGGTACCGCTTCGAGCAGAAGATAGTGCGCCGCTGCAAGGCGCTCAAAACCGAACCGTCAGATTCAAGGTAGTGCAGGATGAGACAATCATTGATTGGCATGAGTTTATATGTCAGCCTGATACGCCGTCCTCACTGGTTGCGACGATTGACTGGGAGTTATGGGATGAGTTTGGGAATAAGACTGTCGCTTATCTGGTCTCAATGCTTGGGGCGAGTGTCGTTCGAATATCAACTCAGATGCCCGATATTGTCGACACGGAAGACTTCCCCAGAACCCGGCTTTTTAGTGAAATTGAGCTGAGATTTAATTCGATCACGCATTACGGTGGACCAACATTGAATAAGTTGTCACGTTCAGAGTGGTTCCATAAACGATAATGAGATTGCTTTCTCGCAATCGATTATTGGAGCCGGCCGAGAGCGTCCACGGGAGCGACGATGAGTTTGCGGAGACGATAAAGAGTGAGCTGGAAGACCTTTGTAATAGTTCGCCCGGGTCATGCTTGGCTAATCCAGGGCTTGGGCTTCGGTTCCTCGTTCTTTCCCTTGCCCGATGCCCAAAGGATCTGCGTAGCAGCATTCTGGATCAAGTTAAGGGCGTTATTCTTTCTTGTGATAATCGCATTCAGGAGGTGCGGATGACTGTTCTGCAGGAGCGAAGGGATATCGAGGGCGGTATTCGCCTAGTTTGCTCCATCTTGAGCCGCCCCTTGCCGACTCGCTGTTACGCCCAAGTTTTAATGGAAATTGACTCGTCGATTTCGCTTAAAGTTATCAAAGCAGGGAGTTCGTCATCATGACCAGCCAATCCAATCAGCGGTACGAAGAACTCCTTACGAAGCTTAGGTCGAATTCGACAGAAGAACGTCAAATGGCTGCGGATCAGCTTAACGTGGATCCCGACGTTGATGTTCTGCTACGTTCAATGGCGTATGTTCTTGACTCTGCCGATGAACTGATAGACCGTGGCGCGTCCGCTCTTCGCCAGGCGGTTGGTAAACATCTTTTCCCAAGCGAATTCATACCACGTGGGTCGATGACGATCCTGAACTTGACCTCTCCGGTAGACAGTGTTTCGAAAGTCGAACGAGGTGAGGAAGTTTCACTCCAAAGACCAAATAAGGGAACTCAAAGGTTTCGTGTTCTTTCTGATTCTGTGGTCACGCCGCTCAGCCTCCAGCAGGCAGAGGCGGACTACAACGCGGGTCGTGACGAAACCACCCTGACGTTATCCTTGAGATCTGCCCAGGCATTCCTGATCTCCTCGCTAAAGACGCTACCCTTTCTAATACGCGGTGATCGTTTCGGCGCACAGATTATTTATGAATCCCTACGGCGTTTTGTCTCCAAGGTCGAAGTTCGAGTGGATGGCTCTCCACTGTTTGCGGATCAAAGTCAAC
>JABJIU010000079.1 GCA_018661145.1 Pseudomonadota bacterium
CCCGACATACTCCGGCCGATCAGCGGTAAGCCGCTAACCGTCGGGGAAGCGCTTGCCGGCATACCACGGCTTCGCAGTGGCATCTCCCAGGGTAAGGACACCGATGAGAGCTGGATGAAGATTCTCGACGGCGGCAGACCACCCGGTTGGTTTTCAGAGAATGACCGTAAAGCAAGAAAGTGGCTGCTTGATCTGAAGAAATCAAAAGATTCCAGCCTCGCCAGGCGGGTCTTGAGAACCACCGGGAAACTAAAACTTCCCAGGTCCGGAAGGGGTGGCGATTTTGTCCGAAGTAAGCGCAGGAGTCGGAAGATACGGGAGCCCCTGGGCTCCTGGCTCATAGACGAAAGAATCGGTGGCTTCTGCGGTCACATGACCCGCGAGCATATGCCTTCAGATCTGTACCGTTATCTTTTCTGTGCTGCTTTTACGGTTGAGTACGGCCGGTCGCCCAGGCTGGATGATTTTCCGGCTGCGCTGATGCCGGCCCACGAGAGTGCGTCGAAAGGGCATTATGCCGACCGGTTCAGGGTGCAGGCGCCCAATCAGCCGGCATCAACAGTGATGAGCCACATCAAGAACGACGGGCACTACTATATACATCCGGACCCTGCCCAGTGCCGGAGCCTCACTCCGCGCGAGGCGGCCCGGCTCCAGAGTTTTCCGGATAACTATTATTTCTTCGGCGCCATGGGCAGTAAATTCCGTCAGATCGGCAACGCGGTGCCGCCGTTGCTGGCAAGACAGATCGGTGAAGTCGTCGCAAAGCTGCTTGACGATTGACAGTTGTAACGCCCCGGCAGGGCGCAGATAATGATCCATTAGCGGCCCTGAAGGAAGTTCACACATGGAGTGCAGTCAGATTGCTTGACCGGGAGACAGCAGCTGTAGAGCTGCAGCGCAGGGTTGTCGCAACCCTCCGGCCTTCTGAGGCCGCATCGACTGAGACCCTTACTCCCGATCCCGACCGTCTGGTTTATGCGCTGCGGCAGATAGGCTACAGCCTTGAGCAGGCGCTGGCCGATCTTGCGGACAATTCGATCAATGCCGGCGCATCCACGGTGCTGATCCGTTTTGTATGCCGGGACGAAAGAATTGTCCGCGTGATCATTGCTGACGACGGCGCTGGAATGACGGCAAAGGAACTTCAGAACGCCATGCGTTTCGGATCAGATCCTGACCTTAAGCGTCAGTCCCTCGGCAAATTCGGCATGGGCCTCAAGCTTGCCACCCTCAGCCATGCCTGCACGCTGACAGTCGGCGCCTGGTCGAAACGTCGGGTTTCGGCAAGGAGATGGTCGCTCGAAGGCATCGGCAGGAACTGGAGCTCCGAGATTCTGAGCCCGCAGGCGGCCGGCACTCTGGTCCGCTCACCTCTACACCCCGTTGAGCTGTCGGATACCGGGACCGTCGTGATCTGGGATGACATTGACAAGCTCCCGACCTCAAAAGGCGGGTTACGTTATACGCTCCGCTCGATCCACCGGCGATTACAACTGCACCTTGGTATGTGTTTTCACCGCTTTCTGGAAAACGGAAGGCTGCAGATTCTGGTTGACCAGCAGCAGGAGGGTGAGGCTGAACACCGCATCCAGGCGCCGATTACGCCACTCAACCCGTTCGCATATGCCAGTCCCGGGCGTGCCGGATTCCCGAAAGTGTTTTCAGTGGCGCTCGGCAGGAGGCACAGGCTGGCGATTGAAGGCCATATCTGGCCACCAAACGCGGAGAGTCCCGAGTACCGTCTTGGAAACCGGGCGGCGGCGAGACAGGGCTTCTACTTCTATCGTAATGACCGGCTTATTCAGGCAGGGGGCTGGAACGGGATAGTACAGAGCGAGGCAGAGCCCCATGGATCCCTCGCCCGGGTCCGTATTGATCTTCCCCCGGAAATGGACGATCTCTTCAGTCTGAATGTGCAGAAGTCATCTGTAGTTGTGTCGCCGGGATTCACCGAAGCGGTGCTGGCATCTCAAGCAAAAGGAGGCATGACGTTCGAGGAGTACCGGCATCATGCGCATGAGGTCTACCGCAAGAAAGACCGAAAAGCCGCCCGCGCTATCCCGCTTGCGCCGCGCCGAGGTATTCCCCGGGCGCTCCAGCGTGCCGGGCGGGACCTGATTAATCCAGAAGGTGGTTCCGTTCGAGGGGTTGATATTCTCTGGGCTGATATGCCGGAAGATGAGTTCTTCCGGATAGATAGGGTTGGCTGCCAGATACTGCTCAACAGTTACTACCGGGAAAAGGTTCTGTGTGGCCTTAAAGCATCGGGGACGGATGCCCCCCTTATGAAGCTCCTCGTTTTCTTTCTGTGCGAGGCCGATTTCGACCGCAAAGGCTCCTCCAGTGAACATCGCCAGAAGCTGAAAAAAATCAACGCGCTTCTGATCGAAGCTGTGCAGATGGGGCGGGGCTGAAAAGATAAAGCCCGAAGAAAATTTTGGCTGACCGGATTTCACCTGAAAAAAGAAGCTGGAACATGTCCCGCATCCGCGGGAAGGATACAAAGCCCGAGCTTCGCGTCAGATCACAGCTGCACAGGATGGGGTACCGCTTCCGTCTTCATCGCAAAGATTTGCCCGGCCGGCCGGATATCGTTCTCCCGAAATACGCTACCGTCATCTTTGTGCATGGATGCTTCTGGCACCGGCATAAGGGCTGCCGGTTTGCGTATACACCGAAAACCCGGGTCGAATTCTGGGAAACAAAGTTTGAACAGAATGTCAGGCGTGACCGTCGCAACGAAGCAGCTCTGAGAAAGAGAGGGTGGCGGATTATCAGGATATGGGAGTGTCGAACCGGAGACCCCCAAAAGCTCCAGCAACAACTGGTCCGCATTTTCAACTAGATTACTCTCATCCAGAAATCAGTTTCTGGGGCCTGCAGTAATCGAAACTCACAGGAGGGATTGATGGCACTGAACTTCAACTTATTTCCTCGTTATCAGAAGATAGCCCAATGGCAGAAGGATACGATAGCAGCGTTTGATTTAAAGAGTATCGATACTGATCACGGAAATAACAATAGCAATGAAGTCCTGGAGATCGTTACTCCAGGACTTGAGCAAATCGGCTATCAGGTAGAGCAAGGAGGGTCTCGGATCCATCTTCCAGTGCTATATGGGCTTAACGGGAAAGTCGAAAAATATTTTGAGGCGGATGCGTACTGCCCGGACAAGAAAGCGGTCCTTGAGGTGGAAGCAGGTAGAGCTGTGCCGAACAATGCGTTCCTTAAGGATCTGTTTGAGGCCTGTGTTATGCAGGATGTAGAGCATCTCGTTATCGCTGTATGTAATTCATATAAGCCGCCAAGTGCAAAGACACCGCAAAAGCATTTTCAGACAGTGTCTGTCTGGATGGATACTTTTTTCAGCAGTAAGCGGGTACAGTTGCCACTGGATTCCGTGTTGATTATCGGGTACTAGTGAGACCCGATTTATTGGTTGGCGTTAATTGCCCGTTGTTCAATCTCGAGTAATCGCGTAATCAAGGCGGGAGTACGAGATGATCCTCCATTGATTCACGCCCTGACCTCACCCAACCCCTCCACCACAAACTGCCCCTTACCCCCCGCATCCAGCTGCACGCTGCTGATCCGCCCATAGCACAGTGTCTCGCCATCCGCTCCGGTGACCTGCTCGATACGCACACTGAAAGTGGAACCCTTGGGCAGGGTGGTCAGTCGTACATCACGG
>JABJIU010000048.1 GCA_018661145.1 Pseudomonadota bacterium
CCCCATATAATGATTCGCCTTGAAGAAAACTCATGTCGGGTGTCAGCGATGATGCTTCCGGCCGGTGCCGAGGTAGGCCTCGATGACGGCCTCGTTATTCATGACTTCCTCCGGACTACCGCGGGTCAACACACCGCCTGCAGCCATCACCACAACTGGATCGCACAGCCGAGAGATAAAGTCCATATCGTGTTCAATCATGCAAAATGTGTAGCCCTTCTCCCGGTTGAGTCTCAGGATTGCGTCTCCAATAGTGCTCAGCAAAGTGCGATTCACGCCAGCACCAACCTCATCGAGAAACACCAACTTGGGTTCGGCCATCATGGTACGGCCGAGCTCCAGCAGCTTCTTTTGTCCGCCAGAAAGATTACCGGCGAGTTCGTCTACAACTGAAGTTAACTGTAGAAAGTCAATCACCTCAGCGGCTCGTTGAGCGAGCTCATTTTCCTGCAAGCTGACTCTTTTTGGTCGTAACCAGGTATCCACCAGGCGCTCCCCGGCCTGCGCACCGGGCACAACCATCAGGTTTTCGCGAACTGTAAGCGACGAAAATTCGTGTGCAATCTGAAAAGTTCGTAGAATGCCTCGTGCGAAAAGTTCGTGAGGTTTGCTGGCGGTGATGTCTTCGCCGTCAAAAATCACCTTGCCTGAGTCAGGCGCGTGGACTCCGGCGATGACGTTAAAGAGCGTCGTTTTGCCCGCGCCATTTGGACCGATGAGCCCGGTAATACTTCCCCGTTCGATAGAGAAAGAGGCGTCCTCGACAGCGTGAATGCCGCCAAAGTGTTTGTAGACGTTTTGAATTTCCAGCAATCGAGATGAAACCGGCAAAAAAAAACGGCCCGGGGTAACCCGGGCCGTTTTTATTGGATTTAACGATATCCCACTGTAGTGTTCTTGCCACCGTCCACAAGAATCTCGCGATAACTACCCGCTGATTCACCGGGTCCGATAAGCTCGACCGCAGAAGCGCCGACATAGTCGACCTCGCCGCCTCCGGCAATGTATTCCAAAGCCGCAGTTAAATCACCGGGGTAAACCTTTTTGCCCGGGGCATTTGCTACATCCATAACCTTCGCCTTGAAGTCCTGACTGTTGCTAGAGCCCGCCGCTTGCATAGCAAGCATAATCAAGGCTGCGGCATCATAGGATTCCGGTGAAAATGGACCGTCACCCTTAAATCCAGCCGCGCTAGCCAGTTCAACGAACATGGAAGCGCCAGGGCTGTCGGTGCCAGGCACGTCGCCAATGGAGCCGTTCAGGCCAGAGCCGATCGCCGCGGGCAATGAGTCGCCGATCATGCCGTCTGGCAGATAGAACACGTCAAAGGCTCCGGTGTCCAGAGAACCTTGAATAATTGCTTTACCACCCTGGTCAAGGTATCCCGCAACAATCAGGATGTCTCCTCCAGCCTGAGCCAAAGCCCCCACCTCAGCACTGTAGTCACCTTTGCCCTCTTCATGAGCTGCATTGATCGTAATTGTGCCACCGCCTGCGGTGAAGTTGCTGGCGATGCTGTCAGCAAGGCCTTTGCCATAGTCGTTGTTGGTGTAGGTCAGTGCAGCGGTTTTGTAACCATGAGCGTTCAGAATCTCGGCTACGACCTGACCCTGGCGAGCATCCGAGGGAGCCGTTCTGAAGAATAGACCATCGTCCTCCGCAGTCGAAAGACCGGGTGAGGTCGCTGATGGTGAAATCATTACCACACCGTTGGGTACGGCGACATTGGCCAGGATAGCCCCTGTCACGCCGGAACAGTCGGCGCCCATAATGGCGTTGACTTTATCCGAGGTGATCAGCCGTTCCGCCGCTGCCTGCGCGGCAGCTGAGTCGATACAGGTGGAATCGGCCCGAACACCGGTTACCGACGCGCCCCCTAGTAACGCACCGCCGCCATTGACCTCGGCGATAGCAAGTTCGGCTCCGGCACCCATATCAGGAGTCAGAGACTCGATAGGACCGGTGAAACCGAGGATGATACCGATCTTTACTTCTTCAGCAAAAGCCGTACCGCTAAGCAGTGCGCTCGAAATCAGAGCCAAGAATATTTTCCTCATGGAACACCTCCGTTGGTTAAAAAACACATTTTTCTAAGCATAAGCGCCTGTGCACTCACTCAGATAACCTAATACTGACACACCACATGAATGAAGAAAAGTTCTTCAACGTCGATTGGAGCCCTTTTATGGTCATCGGTGACTATTTCCTCAGGAAACACACAACCACAGATGAATAGGTGCCATTTCAGGCCCGGCTTTGTGGGCTCCCCAAGGAGAATTAGCCTGGATGCGTTACGCCACCTTCACTCTAAGTTCCGGCGCCGTCACAAAGGAGAGTTTGGTATGGGCCTCGCGAAGTGCAGCCTCGGCTTGATCAGCATCCTTGCATCGGCTGAAAATGAAACCCGGATAGGGCCCACCCTCTGGCCAGGGTACCAACCGATGTCCTTCCCGAATATCGATGTCGACTGAGACAATCCCTGGGACTTTCCGTGCCGCGGTGATCCCCTCTACCCGCCTCAAGACCCCTGCGCAGGGCACCGGAATCATCATCACGCCGAAGGCACCCGCCTGCTGATCCAGTCGAAATGGCTGCCTCACGGCGTTCGCGAGGACAATCGTCTCCAGAGACACCCCTGTCAAAAACTCAATCACTCTACCGCAACGCCCACCAATGGTTCGACTCGCCAACTCAATAAAGTTGATTCCGTCACTCGCAAGCCGCAGTTCGGCATGAATTGGGCCCTCGCGAAAGCCCAATGCAGACGCTACCTGGGAGAGCGCGGAATAAATCGCATTCTGGGTATTCTTAGAAATTCTCGGTGGTGTGACATAGATCGTCTCCTCAAAGAATGGGCCCCCGAGACGATCGGGCTTTTCAAAGATCGCAATGATCTTGAGCTCCTGATTGTGCAGCACAGCTTCTACTGAGTATTCATCTCCTTCGATGTAATTTTCGATCAGTACACGCTTGTCCCCCTGGGAATCCTCGTGACTAATCAGCCTCCGAACTCTGGGGATTGCCTTTAGAAGTTCCTCTTGGTTCTCACAACGAATAACGCCGCGACTCGCAGACAGGGACAGAGGCTTGACAACACACGGAAATTCAACGGGGGCGATCTTATCTGGTGCGAAAGCTTCAGGCTCTAGAACCGTATAGCAGGGAGCAGCGATCCCTCTCTCCTCGCAGGTCTGACGGAAACTGAGCTTGTTGGTAGACGCGTGGAGCGCGGAGGGATCGTTGGTGGACAAACCGAGCTCGAGGGAAATCTCGTGCGCGAGAGGGACGGTAGCATCGTCTGTTGCTAGGACCGCGACGAACGGCGCACCCGAGTCCGCGTCTCGAATCCGGGTCAAG
>JABJIU010000040.1 GCA_018661145.1 Pseudomonadota bacterium
GGATTCAGGGGAAAGCGGATCAAGACGAATCCCGCCCCCATTTAAAGCCAGTGGCGCTTGCCCCCAGGATGCGACCGTTATCTGAATCCCAAGAGCCCTGCCCGCGTTAACAAAAGCGCCTGTGCGATAACTCCGATCCGGAGCAACCAGCAGAACCCGAGGCGGGGTCAAGGGACTCCTATTGAGTCAGCGCTTGAGCTAAGAAAGGATCCAGCACCCTGAACAAAGGTGCAGCGTGATGCTCAGTGCGCTCCTCCACACCCTCCGCAAGCACCACTTCCACCCACCGCTTGGAAGACATTATTAAAAACGAAGGTGGCATTAACATCGCTATCTTGGAAGTCGATCTCTGCCCCTTGCAAATAAGAAAAGGCAATCGGGTCAATTGTCAATGCGAAACCTTCTTCATCCTTCATGAGACGGTCTTTATCAGCAATAGACTCAGCAAAGGTCATACCATAACTCATGCCACCGCAACCCCCACCGGAAACGAATACCCGAACCGCACTTTGGGATTCATCCGCATTGGCGAGGAGTTCCGTGATTTTCGACCTTGCCGCGGGAGTGACCGAGATACCAGAGGATACTGATTCATCCATGTTTTGATTCATTTCGCGCACCGTGACGACTTTACCTGTAAAATTGTCTTGAGATTTGGTCTTCGATGTTGCGCGTATTAACGCTCTGCGACAATCGAAGGAATTGATCTTTTCTTTCAGGGGCATCTTACCATGAGGCGAGTAAACTGCGTCGTCCTTAACGAGGAGGCGGAAGGCCTAGACGGCCCGCCTTATCCAGGTGATCTGGGCCAGCGGATATTCGAGAGCGTGTCAGTCGACGGCTGGCAGCAGTGGCTGCAAAGACAAGTCCTCATCATCAATGAGAACCAGCTGAGTACCGCTGATTCCCAGGCGATTGAGTTGCTCGAGCAACATATGCTGGGATTTTTGTTCGGCGAAGGGGACCTCGGCACGGTGCCTGAGGGCTTCGCTCCCCGAAAAAAGTGACGTCAGCCCTGGGCGCTGTCCATCAACCGGCGCATATCCTGTACAGCATCCGCGAGTCCTGAAAACACGGCACGGGCAATGATGGCGTGGCCGATATTGAGTTCGGAGATGCCGCTCATCGCGCCTACCGGGGAAACATTGCTGTAATGCAGGCCATGCCCTGCATTTACCCTGAGCCCCAATGACACACCGAGATCGATAGCGCCAGACAATCTATTGAGCTCTCGCTCTGCCGTCAGTTCATCGCTGGCGTCCGCGTACGGCCCAGTGTGCAGCTCAATTGCGCTCGCCCCAGCCGATGCGCTCGCCTGTATCTGCGTAAAGTCGGGATCAATAAAAAGAGAAACACGGATGCCGCAGGCCTCCAAACCTCCAACAAAGGATTTAAGACTGCCCTGTTGTCCAGCAACGTCGAGACCTCCTTCGGTCGTTAGTTCTTCGCGCTTTTCAGGCACCAGGCAGACGTCCTCGGGCTGAATGTTTCGGGCTATTTCAGCCATCTCGGCAGTGACGGCCATTTCAAGGTTCATCCGGGTAGTGATGACCTCACGGACTCGGGAGACATCATCGTCCTGAATATGACGGCGATCTTCTCTCAGGTGCAGGGTAATCAGATCGGCTCCGCTGGACTCGCAGATCCTCACGGCCTCGATGGGATCGGGATAGGCCGTCCCTCTTGCCTGCCGCAGCGTTGCAACATGATCAATATTAATCCCAAGGTCCATAGCCGTTCCTGTCGAGTTAGTGTCGTGCCCCGAACTTTTCGGAGAACGATGAGTTTCCGGAAGGATAGAGTTGAGAGTATACCGAGCGGGAGACCAGCGTCCTTCCCTCTAGGAGTTCTCTGAAAATCATTCTGTGTAAGTGCTTAATCTCTCTTTGGCCTCTTTCACCAAGACCCGTTTCAAGCCGCAGGGCGATTAGAGAGTCTCCGTGCACTTCGATCCCAGTATGATCATCTGCGTTCTCAATAAATGCCCCTACTCCGGGACGATACCGGTAACGACGCTCCGGCGTTACGCTTTCCCCGGTGCTCTGTTCCCGCTCAAGCTGAAGCCCGTAGCCAACTTCTTCCAATAGCACTTTCTCAAAATAGCGTAGCGCAGTCTGTTGGTCTTTTTCATCGAGGAGCTCGTGGATACAGTGCAAATAGCGGTCGAACAAGCGTTCGTGCGGGTCGTGACGGTGCAGAAACTTAATCAAAAGTTCATTCAGATAAAAACCGCAGAAGAGTCCAGGTCCACTAAGCCCAACACCGGGTCCTGCCCACTCACATTGGGTCAAAGTCTTGACTTCTCCCTTGCCTGACCAACCCAGCGTAATCAACGCGAAGGGTCGAAGAGTGCCACGGTAAGGCGACTTCTTTCCCCGCGCACCCTTTGCAATCACGACAATGCGACCGTAAGTTCGGGAATATAGATCTAACAGCAGGCTTGACTCCGAGTAAGGTCGCCAGTGAAGCACGAAACCGAGCTCCCCTTTGATTCGGTTATTGTTCATCGATACGTCGAGTCGCTACTCACCGTACCCGAGGGCGGCTACCGCGCGGCGGTCGCCAGCCCAGCCCTTGCGAACCTTTACTCGCTGCGACAGCACCACCGGGCGGTCAAACACCAGACCGATCTGCCGGCGCGCGGCGGATCCGATGTTTTTTAGGCGTGCACCCCCTGCCCCAATCAGTGCCGCCTTTTGACCCCCAGTTTCACACCAGATTTCTGCATCAATTTCCATCATCCCATCAGGTCGCTCCTCAAATGTCGTGAGAACGACGCCCGTACAATAAGGGATCTCATCACCCATCTGCCGGAATATCTGTTCACGAATCAGCTCTGCTGCAAGAAATCTAGGCGAAGTGTTGGTCAGCGTTTCTACTGGATAGCCTGCCCGTCCCTCGGGCACGGCAGCGCCCAGCAGTCCTGACAAATGTTTGCAGTTGTACCCTGATCTTGCAGACACGGGAACGATCTGGCCCCAAGAGTGTTTTGCGTGGACCATCTCGATCCGTGGAAGAACCTGATCTCGTGACGGGAGGAGATCGACCTTGTTCAGAATTAGCCAAAGGGGAGTTCCCCGGCCAGAGAAATGCTCCAGAACATCCTGATCCTCGGGCCGCCAGTAACGCGCGTCAATAATCTGGCAAATTACATCCGCCCCACTACCCGCACCGCGGGCCGATTGATTAGCGATCTTGCTGAGCAACCGCTCCGGACGTTGATGCATCCCCGGGCTATCAATAATCACGAGTTGCGAATCATCGTCAGTGTAAATCCCGTCAATCTCACGCCAGGTGGTCTGTGGTCTGCGGGAGACGATTGAGATTTTTGAGCCCAGGAGCTGATTTAACAGGCTCGACTTGCCGACGTTCGGTCTCCCAACAAGTGCAACCACTCCAAAATGGCTCGGACTGCTCAAGGCGCGATCATCTCCCTTGAAGTTCGCTCAGGGCCCGAGATGCAGCTTCCTGTTCAGCTCCCTTGCGACTGCTTCCCTCGCCGGTAGTGACAAGTCCATGACTTTCAATCCGGCAGTCAACAACAAACTCACGCTCATGCGGTTGTCCCGAGGTTGAGCTGACCTCGTAAGCGGGTGGTTTAGTGCCGGCGGCCTGAAGCAACTCCTGCAACTGAGTCTTGGGGTCTTTTTTAATCGCCCCTTCTTCCAGGTCGGATATTTCTGGCGCAAACAACAAGA
>JABJIU010000126.1 GCA_018661145.1 Pseudomonadota bacterium
CACCACGACATAAGCCTGTGCACTTGCCGGATGCCAATAACCGGCTTCAGGCAGTGATATCCGGTAATGGCATCGCGTTGCTTGATGAACTGGCAAAGCCCGAGATTGATGCAGGCTTATTGGCTCCCCTTTCCGAGATATCACTGGAAGGCTATGGCTATTATGTGATCCCAGCAAAAAACCAACGCCTGTCTGCGGCAGCAACACGGTTCGAGGCGTGGCTTAGAGATCAGCCTTTTTGATCTGATCCAGCGAATCTGCTGGCATCGCTGTACTCGCCAGATAGTATGAAATGCACGAGCTAGAAACAGGCACTATGCTTGGGGACACTCATGCCGGAATGATTGTTTTTGGTTCTATATGGAGGCGGTCTTGAATACATAGGTAAAAAAGAGTCCCGCAAATACAAATCCGCCGAACCAAATATTATTCAGAAAAGCCTTAAAACACCGCTGCCGATCACGGTCTTTACAGAGATAAAGTTGATAGACGGCTGTGAGGGCCGCGGCGCCAAGGCCGAGATAAAAAATAACCCCAAAGCCCAGATATAACCCCATTAACGCGAGACTCAAAAGCGTTATCGCCTGCAGCGACGTATTAATGGCGAGCTCAAAACGCCCAAACATAATCGCGCTGGATTTGATGCCGGCCTTCAGATCATCAGGACGATCTGCCATGGCATACATCGTGTCATAAGCAACCGTCCAAAGTAGGTTGGTGCCCAGCAGCCACCAGGCCAGCGGCATCAGCGGGCTGTCCTGAGCGGTGAATGCCATCGGAATACCCCACGAAAATGCCACGCCCAGATATACCTGCGGCAGATTTGTGAATCGCTTGGCCAAGGGATAGCTTGCGGCTATCGCAGCACCAACCACCGCCAGCCATACCGTCTGGCGATTGAGGAGCAACACCAGGACAAAAGCCACGATCAGCAACAGAAGAAAGATTACCAGTGCTTCTCGCACACTGACAGCACCACTCGCGAGCGGACGGTTACGTGTACGCTCGACCAGTGGATCAAGATCACGATCGAAGATATCGTTGATCACGCAACCCGCCGCACGCATCGTGATCACACCGAGCACGAAGATGGCCACGATGGCGGGACGCGGGTGCCCGTCGGCGGCAATCCACAGCGCCCAGAGTGTGGGCCAGAGCAATAACAACCAGCCCACGGGCTTATCAAGCCGCGCCAGACGCCAATAGAGTTTGAGTTTTTCAGGCATTGGAAAACGAAAGCCCCTCGCGAACCCAGCGCGCTATGAGAGGCTCGGCTTTTTTAGGGTAATCGCGAAGTAGCCTGACCGCACCGTGCTGGACGGCAGGCAGTAATGCCCGATCACGGGCCAGATCCGCAATGCGAAATTGCGGCGCGCCGCTCTGGCGAACGCCCAGCAGTTCACCCGGCCCGCGCAGCTCAAGGTCTTTCTGGGCAATCGCGAACCCGTCCGTGCTCTGGCGCATCGTTGCCAAACGCTCCTTGGCGTTATGGCCTAAAGGTGGCTGATACATCAACACACACACTGATTTTTGATCTCCTCGGCCCACGCGCCCGCGCAACTGATGCAGTTGCGACAGGCCGAGTCGTTCGGCGTTTTCGATCACCATCAATGAGGCTTCCGGAACATCCACCCCAACCTCAATCACGGTGGTAGCCACCAGCACATCGACTCGCCCCTGACGAAAATCATCCATGATCTCGTCTTTTTGGGCAGAGGGGATCTTGCCATGCAACAGTGCAATGCGAAGCTCGGGTAACTCGCTTTTGAGCGCCTCTGCGCGGCTGGTAGCAGCCTGCACTGCGAGGACATCGGAATCCTCAATCAGCGGGCATACCCAATACGCTCTTCGCTCACGGGCACAAGCCTCCCGAATGCGCGCCTGAACATCTTCGCGACGCGTATTGGGCAGGACCACGGTCTCAACCGGCTGGCGTCCCGGCGGCATCTCATCGATGACCGAAAGATCCATGTCGGCGTACATCACCATCGTCAGTGATCTTGGAATCGGGGTGGCGCTCATGATGATCTGATGGGGTGCACTTCCCTCACGCTGACCTTTGTCGCGCAACGCGAGCCGCTGTGCTACGCCAAAACGATGCTGCTCATCAACAACCACCAGCCCGAGGTTGTGATAATTCACGTCATCCTGGAAAACCGCATGAGTGCCCACCACCACGCGAGCAGCGCCGCTCGATAACTGCTCGCAAACCGCACGTCGCTCGCGCTGACTTATTCGGCCGCTGAGCCAAACAGGCTTAATCCCCACCTTCTCAAACCAGCCACTGAATACCCGAAGATGTTGCTCGGCAAGCAGTTCCGTTGGCGCCATCACCACCGCTTGTTGGCCTCCCTCAATTGCCGCCAGCACGGCCGCCGCGGCCACAATCGTTTTGCCGCAGCCGACATCGCCCTGCAACAGCCGTAAAGAAGGTGTCGGCTTGCCCAGATCGGCTACGATCTCGTCGATGCTTCGAATTTGCGCATCAGTCAGGGTGAATCCCAGCGCGTCTCGAAGGCGCGGCCAGAACTCAGTTGATGCCTGAATAGACTGCGCCGATAACGCATCACGCCGTTCACGGCGCTGGCGCACCGCAAGATGATTCGCCAGCAGTTCTTCAAAGGCAAGGCGCTGCTGTGCCGGATGCGTGCCTGCTTTAAGCGTTTCGAGATCAATCCCCGACGGCGGTCGGTGCAATTGCAGCAACGCCTCTGAGAGCGGCAAATCACCAAACTCAAAACTTGTCCAATCTCCCAATAGCTCGGGGACCGCTTCGCCACATCGTGCGAGCGCCTGACCGGTGAGATCGCGCCAGCGGCGCTGGCCGATGCCTTCGGTCGTAGGGTAAACCGGTGTGAGGGTTGTCTCTACCTCAACTGCATCAGGTCCTTCAATAAGCCGGTACTCAGGATGAACCATCTCAAGGCCTGTGGGTCCCGACCGAACTTCGCCATAGCATTGAATGAATGCACCGCGTTTAAGGCCACGACGCTGCGAGGCGTTGAAATGAAACTGGCGCACCGTCAATCGGCCGGTGTCATCCGAGATGACGGTCATCAAACTGCGCCGCCGGCCAAACTGCACGCCGCTCGCCTCAATCCGCCCCGAGATAAGCACTTCAACGCCGGGTCGTAGCTCGCCGATCGCGGCCAGGGTGGTTCGATCTTGATAACGAATAGGTAGATGGAACAACAAATCCGCAACACAGGAAATGCCCAGACGCGCGAGTTTTTCCGCAAGCTGCGGACCAACGCCCTTGAGGATACCGACAGACGCCTGCGCAGTCGCATCCATCTCGCCGCTCTTTTTTCTCGCAGAAACTAATCCGACAGGTCTGCGACTGCCTCCACCTCGATGGCAGCGCCCTTGGGCAGGGCTGCAACAGCAACCGTGGCCCGCGAAGGAAACGGGGGTTCAAAATATTCCGCCATAACGGTATTAACCCGGGCAAACTGTTCAAGATCAACGAGGTAAATAGTGAGCTTGACGATGCTCCCAAGAGAACCCCCGGCTGAGTGCATCACTGCCGCAAGATTGTCGAACACCCGCCTCGCCTGCGCTTCGATATCTCCGCTTACAAGCTCCATCGTTCCTGGATCAAGAGGTATCTGTCCAGAAAGATAAACCGTATCGCGAACGCGCACAGCTTGTGAGTACGGGCCGATGGCGTCGGGTGCCTGATCACTATGAATGGGCTGGTTTGCAGTCATGAAACTTTCCTTATCAGAGGGTATTCAATTCAGCCGCGTGATCTCGAAACCCGGATTACCGAGCGGCGGGCACGCAGCCGTCGAATGATGCGGGCGAGGTGTTTGCGGTCGTGTACTTCGATAGTAAACCGGATGGCCGAATTTCGATCGTCTCGAGCCGTCACCAGAACATGATTGATATTGGAATCTTCTTCGGCGATCACCGAAGCCAGCGTTGCGAAAACCCCGCGTCGGTTTATGACTTCCAGACGGATATCCGCCTCGAAGGTGGTTTTGATGTCGTCCGACCATTCGACCCCAATCCACGTATCCGGGCGCTTGCTTTGTTCCCGGGCATTGGGACAGTTGGGTCGATGAATCACGATACCGCGGCCTCGGGAGAATAGCCCAACAATACCGTCTCCGGGAATGGGCCGGCAGCAGCGCGCATAGGAAACGCTCATTCCCTCCACACCTCGAATCGGCAGCGGCTCACTTCTGGCTGAATCAGCACCCTTCACTTCCGGCAACAATTGTCGGGCAACCACCATCGGGAGACGGCGACCCATGCCGATATCGGTCAATAGTTCATTCCAGTCTTCGAGACCGATGCGCTTGAGCAGTTGGATTTTCTGATCTGTGCGCAGCCGGGTGGTCAAACCAACGGTTTTAAGCGCCCGCTCCAGAAGCTGACGGCCGAGTTTGCCTGCGTCTTCCTGATGTTGGTGTTTCAGGAAATCACGGATCGCCGCACGCGCTTTCGCAGTAACCGCATAGTTCAGCCACAGTGGAGTGGGCACTGCGGATCGGGCTGTCAGTATCTCCACATGATCGCCGTTCCCGACCGGCTGATGCAGCGGTACGGGCTCGTTGTTGATGCGTGCTCCGATACAGTGATTACCGACATCCGAGTGCACCGAGTAGGCAAAGTCCAACGCGCTCGAGCCTTTGGGCAATTTCTTGATGTCCCCATGGGGGGTGAACACATAGACCTCATCAGGGTAAAGATCGATTTTGAGGTGCTCAAGAAACTCGGAAGGATTACCGGCCTGGCTCTGGGTATTGAGCAGATCCAGCATCCAATGGTGGGTGGGTGCCTGCGAGCCGGCACGCTTCTCTCCGGTCTTGTACTGCCAGTGTGATGCAACACCACTCTCTGCAATCCTGTGCATCTCTGTCGTTCGGATCTGCACCTCGATGCTCTGGCCAAAGGTACCGAAAAGCAGGGTATGCAGGGACTGGTAGCCGTTGGCTTTTGGGATCGCAATGTAATCCTTGAACTTGCCCGGCACGGGCTTATACGTGTTGTGAATCACACCCAGAACACGGTAACAGTCGTCGACCGAACGGACGATGATCCGGATAGCGAAGATATCCCGCATCTCCGACATCGGTACCCGCCGTGAACGCATCTTGCGATACACGCTGTAGATATTTTTCTCGCGACCTTCGACAGAGCCGTCGATGCCTGCCTCTGAAAGTTCGGCTTCAAACTTAGTGACGGTCTTCTGGATGATTGCCCGGTGATTGCCACGGCGTTTTCCAAGTTCCTTGTAGATCGCGTCGTAGCGCTTGGGGTACAGGTGACGGAAACTCAGGTCCTCGAGTTCCTGGGTCCACGTACGCATGCCGAGCCGGTTGGCAATGGGGGCAAAGATATCTAGGGTTTGTTCGGCAATCCGCTTACGCTTGTCGGGCTTAAGCGCATCTAGCGTGCGCATGTTGTGGAGCCGGTCGGCGAGCTTGATCAGAATGACCCGGATATCCTTGGCCATTGCCAGCAGCATCTTGCGGAAGTTTTCCGCCTCCGCGTGCTCGCGCGATTCGAAGTCGATCTGATCGATCTTGCTGACCCCATCGACCAACTGCGCGACGTCTTTACCAAAGCGTGTGGCGAGTTCTTCTTTGGCGGTGGGCGTGTCCTCGATAACATCGTGCAGCAGCGCTGCGATGATGCTACGACTGTCAAGCCGCATCTCCCCGAGAATGGCCGCCACAGACAAGGGGTGGAAGATATATGCTTCACCACTGCGACGCACCTGTCCCTCATGGGCTTCGGCGCCAAACAGGTAGGCATCGTAGACGGCTTTGACTTCCTCGGAATCGAGGTACTGCTCGACGATCTCGAGCAGATCACTAATCAGCAGTCGGTCCTTACTGGTTTTCGCGGACCTCTGCCGGTTTTCAGCTGACGGGCTTTTCCTCCGCGTCGTCGCCGGCGTCGTCGGCATCGTGCGTTTCCTCGTCACTAGCGGTTTCGTCACTGGCGGTTTCGTCACTGGCGGTTTCGTCACTGGCGGTTTCGTCACTGGCGGTTTCGAGCGCCTGCGCGACCGGCACCGATTCGATTAGATCCGCCAGCGCTGCGAGGTCTTCCGCAGAAATCTCGGCCTCGCCCCTATTTTCAGTACCCGGAACTGTCGCTTCGGCTGTCGCCTCACCGACGTTCTCGGACGCTTCACTCTCACCGGATCCGAATACTTCTTCGAGTTCCTGTCGGGTATCAACCTCGACTTCTTTGAGAATGTCGCTGGTGATAAGGCCCTCGGCGATTTCGCGAAGCGCAATCACCGTATGTTTGTCCCGATCCTCAGGCACCAGCGGATCGTGGCCCAGTTGTAACTGCCGCGTACGGCGGGCAGCGACCAGCACCAGCTCAAAGCGGTTTTCAACGTTTTCGAGGCAGTCCTCGACAGTAATTCTTGCCATCGGTGTTCTCCAAAAAACCATGCAGCCCCAGGATAATCCCGGCAGGGATCGGGGCAGTCTGATGAGTCCAGCGGAACCTTAAGGCACTCGTTAAAGCCCAATCTTCACAAGAGTCGCTAAAGGTTTGCTGTCTCAGATGTTTTTAGTCTAACGTTTTTCGCGCAATCTACAAGCGCCCCAACATTGAAGCCCTGTCCGGATTGGGGAGCCTCACCACGGCAGACCAGAGCCTCGAGTTCGCCCAGTGCCGCATCAAAGTTGGTATTAATCAGAATCTGGTCGTATTCGTCGTAGTGGCTCATCTCGCTGGCTGCCTCGGAAAGACGCGATGCAATCTCGTCAGGGGTATCTCGGCCACGGTCCGCCAGCCGCTGGGCTAGAGCTTCCACCGACGGTGGCAAAATGTACACGCTGACGGCACCAGGAAAGGCCCTGCGGACCTGTCGCGCCCCTTGCCAGTCGATATCGAGCATGACGCTACGATCCTGGACAATAGCCTGTTCCACGGCTTTCCGCGAGGTTCCGTACCAGTGGTCGAAGACCCTGGCATACTCAAGGAACCCGTCGTCTTTAATCATCTGCTCAAATTCTGGTTGGTCAACGAAAAAATAATCCACACCGTGAGCTTCACCGGTGCGCTGCGGGCGCGTTGTATGAGACACCGAGATGACGGTGTCCTCTACGCGATCAACCAGAGCACGGGCGAGGCTGCTTTTCCCTCCGCCGGACGGGGCTGATAGGATATAGAGCGTGGATTTGCGGGCAGGCGTTTCTTCACTCAATGTTCTGAACCTGTTCGCGCATCTGCTCAATCAGCACCTTAAGGTTGATAGAAGCGTTGGTCTGTTCGGGATGCGCTGACTTCGATCCCAGAGTGTTGGCTTCCCGGTTTAGTTCCTGCATCAGAAAGTCCAGTCGGCGGCCGATCGGCTCGTTCTGTTTAAGCGCCTGCTCAACTTCCTGAAGGTGCATCTTCAGTCGATCAACCTCCTCGCTGACTTCGCTTTTCGCCAGCAGCAGCGCTACCTCCTGTTCCAGCCGCTCGGGATCGACCTGCACGGACATTTCAGTAAGCCGCAGTTCCAGACGCTCACGGTGCGCGACGCCGATCTCCGGCAGCACTGCCTCAAGGGCACGGATCGTGTCCGAAGCCGCTCTGACACGCTCCTCAAGCATTTGCGCGAGCGCAAGACCTTCGCGCTCTCTCGAGTCAGATAGCTGTCCCAGGGATGTTCGCAGCAGATCCGTAGCCTCCGCAGCGAGGGCCTGCTCATCCACCACGGGTGTGGACATCACGCCTGGCCACTTCAGTACCTCACCGACCCGCAGTGGCTGCGCCTCAGGCACGATGCTGCGCACACTTTGAGACCAGGCTGCCAGTTCACCGATCAGGTCTGTGTCCATTTGGGCCGGGTCTGACCCCATCGGTGGCGAAGAATACCGAAGCGATCCATCAACACGGCCGCGGCTCACCGACGCTGCAATGACATCACGAAAAACACCCTCATGGAAACGAAGCTCTTCCGGGAGCCGCATGGCCACCTCACGGAAGCGATGGTTCACCGAACGCAGTTCCCAAGTTAGGTCTCCTAATGGGGTCTGGGACGCGCAACGCGCGAAAGCCGTCATGCTTTTGGGCAAGTGGAGTCTCCGGTGTTATTGCCGCCGGCGAGACTTCTCACCCGGGGCTGCATCAAATTCAGGCAAGAAACTATACTGTATTCCTGATCACCGCCGGTTTTCCGTTCTCCCACATCCACCCGTTACCTATCATGGCCAGCAGACTTCCCCTCCAGACCGGATATGTACTCAAGGGTTACACGGTAGGAGAGGTCCTCGGCGGTGGCGGATTCGGCCTGGTGTATCTCGCCAGCAATGAACTCGACCGACACAAGTTCGTTATCAAGGAGTACTGTCCCCAGGACCTTGTGGCGCGCAAACCTGACGGGTCTCTCGAGCCGAATGGGCCACTGTCGCAGACACCATTTCGCACCGGCCTCGAAAAATTTCGTTTTGAGGCGGAGCGGATGAGTGCCGTGCGCCATCCCAACGTCATCAGCGTTGCCGAATACTTCGAGGCGAACAACACCCTGTATATGGTGATGACACACGAGGAAGGTCGCGACTTGCGCTGGTTCATGAACAAACTTGCCGGGGATCTCGACTGGGGCTTTCTGCAGCAGGTATTTCCACCCATAGGTGATGGACTCTGGCGTATGCACCAAGAGGGGGTGGTCCACCTCGACGTCAAACCGGCTAACGTATTACTCCGGACCAGCGGTCAACCCTTGCTGCTGGATTTCGGTGCGGCCCAGACCATGGACAACGACGACCGGTTTGGTTCCTTCCAGACCTTGACCCACGGCTTTGCCCCGCCCGCGCAGGATCTCGACGGTAATCTCGGTCCCTGGACTGACATTTACGGTCTAGCCGCAACCATCTACAACTGCATTACCGGCGACTCACCGCCATCGGCCCTCAAACGACGCGACGGGGCATCCCTCGAGAAACTTACCGTCTCACGCTCTGGCGCCTATCCCTATACCTTATTGAAGGCCGTTGAAGATGCGCTGTCACTCGATCAGGGACAACGCCCCCGCGATATGCATGCTTTTTTGTCACTCGCTTTCGGCGCTTCTTCGCCCGCGCCGGTTCGAGATTGAGTTGCGCTGACTCGATCAGTCACCCCAACGCGCGGCCGAACTGATTCCCAGTTTGCCTCGACTGCGAAGAGTGCTACAGTCTGTGTTTGTGGTCTTACCAGATAACCAGAAACTATGGCTCGTGAACGCGTCTGCGATTCTGTCGTTCGGCAAATAGAGCAGCTTATCCTTGAGGGTTCCCTGAAACCGGGCAACCGACTGCCGGCCGAACGCAAGTTCGCGGTACAACTCGGCGTTTCCCGTCCGTCACTGCGCGAGGGTCTGCAGATTCTTTCAGCCCGCGGCTTGTTGGTCACCCGCCGGGGCGGCGCAACAGAAGTGACCGAGAGTCTAAATCCGGCGTTGGAGAACCCCCTGCTTGAGTTGATCAGCGCATCACCTGACGCGCAGGAAGACGTCATGGAGTTGCGTCATGCCATCGAGTCGATGGCGGCTTACCATGCAGCGGCCCGGCGGACGCAGACCGATATCGAACTGCTGCGATCAGCGTACAAGCGAATGATTGCCTCCCACGGCGAGGGCGATGCCGTTGTCGAAGCTAAGGCCGATGCGGATTTCCATCTTGCGATCGGCGAAGCCTCTCATAACGTAGTACTGGTACACGTCATGCGCAGCCTCTTCTCGCTGCTGCGCCGGAGTATTCACTACAACCTCGAGAACCTGTACCAGCGGCCCGATAACTTCAAGCACCTGCGGGACCAGCATTACCATCTGATGAACGCTATCATTGATGGTGATCCAGACGCGGCCAAAGAAACCTCCGATGAGCACATCAGTTACGTAGAGAGGACCCTCCAGGATATGAATATCCACCGAAGACGGGAGGCCCGAGCACACAGACGCGCCACCGGCCTCAATCTTTCCTAAAAGCGCATACGATACAGGCCATGCCCATGATGACGGTTGGGGACGCTCCTCTGCCCGTGATATCGTATAGGGCGGATCGGTACCGTGTGCGGCAGTCGCCCTTCGGATACTGGCATCCTGATTTGTCGTTTTACTTTTTCCTGGTATGTGGTATCCAGTATTCCTAGATTTTCAGAAAACTTGGTACAGAATTTAGGTTTTAAAGAGCCAAAAATCTCTCCATAAAATGCCTTGGCAGCACTGTCCGCGGACTTAAAACCCATGCGAAAAACAATAACGCTGTTATTCATACTGTCAGGGACATGGCTCTTGCTGTCGGGACACACCAGTCCGTTGCTGCTGTCACTGGGACTCTTATCGGTCACTGCAGTCGTCGCTTGTGTTTCTCGTCTTGAGGTACTCGATGATGAGGGTGTGCCGGTACACCTGCTGCCCGGACTTATCCGCTATGTCCCATGGCTCATCGGGCAGGTGATCCGCTCCAACTTGGATGTGGCGCGCCGCATCGTAAGTCCGGAACTGCCTATTCATCCTTCAGTGGTCAAAGTGGATGCCACACATCACACCGAGGTCGGGCGGGTCACTTACGCCAACTCCATCACCCTCACGCCGGGCACGATCTCTCTGGATGTTTCGGCCGAAACCATCGAGGTGCATGCACTGACCGAAGATGCCGCAAATGACCTGATGTCTGGTGAGATGGCGCGCCGGGTGCAACGGGCGGAGGGTGCGTGACTCTCACCATCACACTCATCGCACTGCTGGTCACCATGGCGTTCGCGCTGATCCGCGCGATCAAGGGTCCGACCGTTTACGACCGGATTCTCGCGTCCAATGCGCTTGGCACCAAGACGGTGCTGATGATCACTGTTCTTGGTTTCGTGGTGGGCGATCCTGAGCTCTACATCGACATTGCGCTGATGTATGTCCTGATTGGATTTATCGGTACCGTTGCCGTGCTCAAGGTCTCCGAGTTCGGTAATCTCGGCCAGCCCCAGTCACACACTGACCCGGAGGACCCATGAGCGCGGTCCTCGATATTCTGAGCGCGGTGCTGCTGCTGGTCGGCACGCTTTTTACCCTGATTGGCGGCACAGGGCTTTTACGCCTGCCTGATGTCTTCACCCGCCTGCACGGCGCCAGCATCACCGACACGCTCGGCGCGGGCGCCATTCTGCTGGGCCTGGCACTAGCCGCGGGATGGAGCTTACTCATGGGAAAACTCCTTGCACTGCTCCTGATCATGGCGCTGCTCAGCCCCTCAACCGCGCATGCACTCGCGCGTGCTGCGATACATGGTATTCGCAAGCCATGGCTGGATGAGGCGCAAAAGTAAGTGCTGATCGAAGTAATCAACATCGTCCTGTTGGCGCTGCTTGCAGTGACGGCAATCGCCGCGGTACGGCTGCACGACCTCTTTGCCGTGGCGATGATGTTCGGAATCTATAGCCTGCTCGCCGCCGTCATGTTCGTTCTGCTGGACGCGGTAGACGTTGCGTTCACCGAAGCCGCCGTCGGGATGGGCATTTCTACTGTGCTGATGCTTGGCACAATCGGGCTGGTAGGACGACACGAGCGGGCTTCAGCCCATCGTTCTTTGTTGCCGTTGGCAGTCGTTGTCGCGACCGGCGTAGCGCTAATTTACGGCACCCTGGACATGCCCTTCTTCGGAGATCCCGATGCACCCGTACACCAGCATGTAGCGCCGTTTTATATCTCGGAGTCGCCCAGTCAGACCGGTGTGCCCAACGTTGTTACCAGCATCCTGGCAAGTTACCGTGGCTACGACACGCTTGGGGAACTGGCGGTGATTTTTACCGCGGGCGTTGGTGTGCTGGGCCTGCTGGGTCTGCGCAGGCGCAAACGCCCCGGAAAAGAGGGGCCACACGATGATCGATAACCCGGTTCTGCGCATTATCGCCAAGATCATTATCCCGATGATTCTGCTATTTGCACTTTACGTCCAGTTTCATGGCGATTACGGGCCGGGCGGAGGCTTTCAGGCGGGCGTGATCTTCGCCGCCGGCTTCATTCTCTATGGCCTCGTCTTCGGTACCGAGGCGCTGCGCAGCGCGATACCTCCGGGCGTCCTCCGGCTGTTGATTGCTGTCGGACTGCTGCTCTTCGCCGGTGTCGGCGTGGTCACAATGCTGGCAGGCTCTGACTACCTGGCGTACAACGCACTCGCGCAAGACCCCTTAGCTGGTCAACACCTTGGCATTCTGGCGGTCGAGTTCGGCGTGGGCATCACCGTCAGTGCCGTGATGATTACGATCTTTCTTGCCTTCGCCGGGCGCAACGATCCCTGATGATCGCCGGCCTTTACAACTACTGGATTGTCATCCTGCTGATGATGACCGGCTTCTACGTCGTCATCTCAAGTGGCAATCTGGTAAAAAAGATCATCGGCCTGAATCTCTTTCAGGCCTCGGTGTTCATTCTCTATATCAGCATAGGCAAGATAGCCAACGGCCATGTTCCGATCCTCCAGGAAGGTGTCAGCAATTACTCCAATCCGCTTCCACACGTACTGATCCTGACGGCAATTGTGGTGGGCGTCTCGACCACAGCCCTGGGGCTGGCGCTGGTTGTGCGGATACGGGAGACCTATGACTCCGTCGAGGAAGAGGAAATTCACCGTCAGGATGAGTCCCTGTGATTAGCGAGCAGTTACCTGCTCTGCAGGTGGTGGTGCCACTGATTGCGGCTGCGTTCTGTCTTGTCCTCGCCCGCCCACTTGGAGCATGGCTCATCACCTTCGCTGCCAGCGCGGCCTCCATGGCGGTGTCCTTCCTGATGCTGAATACCGTCATGGACTCAGGCGTGATTGACTACACCTTCGGTGGCTGGGCTGCACCCTTTGGTATCGCCTACCGGGTCGATCTGGTTAATGCCTATGTACTGATGATCGTTTCAACCATTAGTACTGTCGTTTCGGTATTCGCCCGGGCCAGCGTCACAAGCGAAATCGAAACACACAACCAGGGTTTCTTCTATACCGCGTGGCTGCTGTGCCTGACGGGGCTCCTGGGTATCACGATTACCGGCGACGCGTTCAACCTGTTCGTCTTTCTTGAGATTTCATCTCTTTCCAGTTACGCGCTTATTGCGATGGGCGCTGACCGCAGGGCGCTGACCGCAGCCTACCAATACCTCATCATGGGGACCATCGGCGCCACGTTTATCCTGATCGGTGTTGGCCTGCTGTACGCGCTGACCGGGACGCTCAATATGCTTGATCTCGCGCAGCGGCTGCCGGACGTGGCCAACACCCGGACGGCACGCACCGGTTTCGCCTTCTTGACCGTAGGCCTCGGGCTCAAGATTGCGCTCTTCCCGTTACACCTGTGGCTACCCAATGCCTATGCCTACGCTCCCTCGGCCGTCAGTGCATTTCTGGCCGCCACCGCCACCAAGGTTGCCGTATACGTATTGCTGAGGTTCGTGTTTTCTGTCTTCGGTGTGGAGTTTGCGCTGGGTGCGATGCCACTTGCGCTCGGTCTCGCGATACTGGGATCCGTCGCGGTACTCTCTGCCTCCACGATCGCGATCTTCCAGCAAAATCTCAAACGCATGCTGGCATATTCCAGCGTGGCCCAGATAGGCTATCTCGCACTTGGGGTCAGCTTGGCAACACCTGCGGGACTCACGGCTACCCTGCTGCATCTTTTCAATCATGCCCTGATGAAAGGGGCGCTCTTTGTCGCCCTGGGCTGCATCGCCTGGCGGATCGGGAGCAGCCGTCTGCAGGACTTCGCCGGGCTCGGTTACCGCATGCCCTGGACCATGGGGGCCTTTGTGGTCGGTGGACTCAGCCTGATTGGCATTCCCCTGACAGCAGGCTTTATCAGCAAATGGCATCTGATACTGGCGGCCTTGGAGAAAGGGTGGTGGCCAATCACTGTCGTGATCATTGCAGGCTCCCTGCTTGCGGTCATCTACGTCTGGCAGGTGGTGGAAAGAGCGTATCTGGCAAAACCGCCTGCAGAAACGTCAAGAGCGGAAGCGCCGGCCTCAATGCTGATTCCCGCCTGGCTGTTAGCCATCGCTAACCTGTACTTCGGGTTGCATACGGATCTTAGTGTGGGTATCGCGTCGCGGGCAGCCGCCAGCCTGTTCGGGGTGGTACCGTGACCGAATCCGCTCTGGTCTGGATCGTGCTCACCCCATTGGTGGGGGCCCTGGCGGTCCTGTTGACCGGTCGTTGGCCGAACCTGCGCGAGGCCGTGAGTCTTATTACCGGTGGCGGGCTGATCGCACAGGTCATGACGCTGATTTCCCCAGTGCTCGCAGGCGAATCCCCTAGCATCCTGCTGGTCACCCCCGTGCCAGGCGTGCCGCTGGCCCTTCAGATCGAACCGCTGGGACTGCTGTTCGCACTCATTGCAGCCGTGCTGTGGGTCGCAACGACCGTGTACGCTATTGGCTACATGCGCGGCCACGGTGAACAACACCAGACCCGCTTCTATGCGTTCTTCGCCATCGCGATCAGTGCAACGATGGGTGTTGCCCTAGCACAGAACCTTTTCACACTGTTCCTGTTCTACGAACTGCTAACGCTATCGACATACCCCCTGGTTACCCACGCCGGAACGGATGAGGCAAAACGCGGCGGCCGGGTCTACCTCGGCATCTTGATGGGAACGTCCATGGGATTTCTACTGCTGGCTGTGATCTGGACTTGGCATCTCGCCGGGACAACCGGATTTCACCCTGGCGGCATCCTGGCAGGTAAGACTTCCCCGCTGGTATTGGGCGTGCTTTACGCCCTTTTTGCATTTGGCATCGGCAAGGCTGCACTGATGCCTTTCCACCGCTGGCTACCGGCGGCCATGGTTGCGCCGACGCCGGTGAGCGCTTTACTGCACGCTGTCGCTGTCGTCAAAGCCGGTGTCTTCGCGATTCTCAAAATCACGATTTATATATTCGGCTTAGACCTGCTGTCAGGTACCGGCGCCACCACCCCGATCCTTTGGGTTGCAGCTATCACTATCATCGGCGCGTCGCTGATCGCCCTGCACCAGGACAATCTCAAACGGCGGCTGGCCTACTCGACCATCAGCCAACTCTCTTATGTGGTGCTCGGTGCGGTCTTGGCTAACGCCGCAGGTATCGCGGGGGCAGCAGTTCACATCGCGACCCATGCCGTTGGGAAGATCACCCTGTTCTTCTGTGCCGGAGCGATTCTGGTCGCTGCCCACAAAACGCGGGTTAGCGAACTTGACGGTCTCGGCCGCCAGATGCCCATCACCATGGGGGCGTTTCTGATTGCCAGCCTCAGCATCGCCGGCCTGCCGCCGACGGCAGGCCTTTGGGGCAAGTGGTATCTGTCGCTCGGGGCATTGGACGCAGGCTATGGTGTGTTGGCCGGTGTTCTGATGCTGAGCACCCTGCTGAATATCGCTTACCTGTTGCCTATCCCGCTACGGGCATTCTTTGCGCGAGGCACCGATCAGGGCGAGCAATGGCACGAGGCGCCGTTGCCTTGCCTAGTGGCCATCTGTTTCACAACGATCGCCTGTGTAGCGCTCTTTTTCTTCCCCGAACCGGTTTACCAACTGGCCAGCATGCTCGTGAGATGAGGTGATCATGCAGGAAAAGCGTCATATCTTCGATAGCAAAAAAAACGTGAAGCGGGTGCTGAAGGCGTTGGTAGTCGCCTGCGTGCTGACAGCCGGGGCTGACATCGTCTACCACCGGCATGTCGTGCATCCCTTTGAGGCGTTGTGGGGCTTTTACGCCATCTTCGGTTTTGTTGCGTGTGTAGTGCTGGTTCTGCTGGCGAAAGAGATGCGCAAAATCCTGATGCGAGACGAAGACTACTACGACCATGATGATTGAGTTTCCACCTTTTGCCTTTTTCTATCTGGCAGCACTTGCGGCTGCCGTGCTGCCCCGTGTGCCCCGGCAGGCGCTCATGCTCGCCGTACCGGTGGCGAGCTGTGCCGCCCTGCTGCAGTTACCGAGTGACCTGTTGGTCAGTATGTCAATTCTGGATCTGCAACTTGAGCCATTGCGTGTCGACCGGCTCAGCCGGCTCTTTGGAATTCTCTTTCACATCGGTGCTTTTATCGGTATCGTTTTTTCACTGCACAGCCGTGATCGGACTCAACATGTTGCAGCACTGGCCTATGCCGGCAGCGCACTCGGCGCCGTGTTCGCGGGGGATTTGCTGACACTCTTTGTGTTTTGGGAGCTTCTCGCAGTCAGTTCGGTTTTCCTGATTTTCGCCAGCCGGACCGAACGATCATTCGGTGCCGGCATGCGCTACCTGGTCATCCAGGTTATCTCCGGTGTGCTGCTCCTCGCCGGTGCCCTTATCCTTTACGGGCAGAGCGGATCGCTGCGCTTTGAACACATCGGCCTAACCGGTGCCGGCAGCATGTTGATTTTTATCGCCTTCGGTATCAAGTGTGCTTTCCCGCTTTTGCATAACTGGCTGACGGACGCCTACCCTGAAGCCACACCTACCGGCACCGTCTTCTTGAGCGCCTTTACGACCAAAGTGGCGGTATATGCACTAGCACGTGGTTTCGCCGGAACCGAGGTGCTGGTTTACATCGGGGCGGTCATGACGTGCTTTCCGATCTTCTATGCCGTCATCGAGAACGATCTTCGGCGGGTACTGGCGTACAGCATGATCAACCAGATCGGCTTCATGGTCGTGGGCATTGGCCTGGGTACCGCATTGGCCATCAACGGTGCGATCGCCCACGCTTTTAACGACGTGATATTCAAGGGACTGCTGATGATGTCGATGGGAGCGGTGCTGCACATGACCGGACGCATAAACGGCTCAGACCTTGGCGGTCTTTACAAGAGCATGCCGGTCACAACGACCTTTTGTATTGTTGGTGCGGCATCGATCTCAGCCTTCCCGCTCTTCAGCGGCTTCGTCAGCAAGTCGATGGTGATGGTGGCCGTACTGGAAGAGGGACACCCCGTTGTCTGGCTGGCCTTGCTTTTCGCTTCTGCGGGCGTCTTCCATCATGCAGGTATCAAGATACCGTTCTTTGCCTTCTTTGCGCATGACAGCGGTATCCGCACCCAGGAGGCGCCCACGAATATGTTGATCGCGATGGGTATCGCTGCGGCGCTCTGCATCGGCATCGGTGTCTGGCCTTGGGTGCTCTACGATCTGCTGCCCTTTGCCGTCGACTACACACCCTTTGATGGCAGCCACATCCTGGCCCAAATTCAGTTGCTGGTCTTCTCCGCGGCTGCGTTTGCCTGGCTTAAGGTTGCAGGGATTTATCCCCCCGAACTGCACTCGACCAATATCGATGTCGAGTGGCTCTACCGACGGCTCGCGCCGCGGTGGGTGCAACAAACTACAGCCGCATCGCGGCGCGCGGTTGACGCGACCTCCCGGGCCGGGGAGGGCCTTGGCCGGAACCTCATGCGGCTGGTGCTGCATCACTACGGTCCCGATGGGACGCTGGCACGTGCCTGGCCCACCGGCTCCATGGTGCTCTGGGTTGCGGTGCTGCTCGGCGCCAGTCTTGTGCTGTATTACCTCTAGTACAACCAAAACGCCTTACTATGACTTCCTCGAACGCCTCTCCTCCAGTCGAATACCAAAATCTCGTCGATGCAGCAATCACTTCGCGTCGGTCGGTGCGCGCTTTTTTGCCAACGACAGTACCGAACGAAGAGATCCGGCAGATCCTCAGTACCGCCGCGCGGGCGCCGTCCGGTACCAATATCCAGCCCTGGCGGGTGTACGTGCTGACCGGCAGCCGCTTGAAGCGGTTAAGCGGCGCGATCCTGTCCGCGTACAACGATCCCGAGATCGCCAAAACGCATGCTGAAGAGTATGCGTACTACCCGAAAGAATGGGTGTCACCTTACCTTGAACGCCGCCGCAAGATCGGCTGGGATCTCTATGGACTTCTCGGTATCACCCGGGAAGAAAAGGACAAGATGCACCGCCAGCACGGCCGAAACTACGTGTTCTTTGACGCGCCGGTTGGGCTCATTTTCAGCATTGATCGTGTGCTGGAACAGGGCAGCTGGCTCGATTACGGAATGTTTTTACAGAGCATCATGGTGGCAGCCCGTGGGCGGGGGCTCGACACCTGTCCCCAGGCCGCATTTAACCCATTCCAACGAGTCATCCGAGAGCAGTTGCGGATGCCGGAAAACGAGGCCTTAGTCTGTGGTATGGCGCTGGGGTACTCTGACCCTGATGCCATCGAGAATCACCTCACCACGGAACGTGAGTCCATCGACGTCTGGACCACTTTTTTGGACTGAAAGAAGCACGCTTCAGCCGGCGGGGATTTTCAGGCTTTCCTTGAAGTGGCGCCGGCACATCGACACATAGGTTTCGTTACCGCCAATCTGGATTTGATCCCCGCCGCGCAACGGCCGTCCCTCGTCGTCGAAACGTACCACCATAGTGGCCTTTCGGCCGCAGTGGCAGACGGTCTTAATCTCCCGTAGTTCGTCTGCCAGAGCCAGCAACTGCCTGGAGCCTTCGAAAAGCATGCCGAGAAAATCGGTGCGTAAGCCATAGGCGAGCACGGGGATATCCAACGCGTCGACCACCTCGGTCAGTTGATCAACCTGTTGGGCGCTCAAGAACTGGGATTCATCCACCAACACACAGTGAATCGGCTGGCGGTCGCAAGCATCCGCCACCAGGTCCAGCAAATTGACACTCGAATCCACATCTACCGCATCTGCTTCAAGTCCGATGCGCGAGCGGACCCGGTTTTCCCCAGAGCGGCTATCGATTCGAGGTTTTAGAACGAGAGTATTCATGCCTCGCTCAGCGTAATTATGGCGGGACTGAAGGAGGTTCGTTGTTTTGCCGGCGTTCATCGCCGAATAATAAAAGTAGAGTTTCGCCACGTGAAATCCGAGCAGTATCCGATACCTGCATTGTAGGATATCAACGACCGGAGTTTTCAAAGGCGGCGCCGTTACCCTGGGCTGCGATATTGGACGCCCCGATCTATACTGGACTGCTAAAAAATCGAGGCGCTCCAATGAATACTGCTTCTCTCTCTCTTGATGAGATCTACGCTCTAGCCCATAAAGCCCTGCTTAGTGCCGGCGCCAGCGAAGAACACGCCGATGCTGTTGCCGATGTCGTTACCCGCGCGGAGCGCGACGGCTCGCACTCTCATGGTCTTTTCCGTATCCCCGGATATGTCGCCTCGCTTCGTAGCGGCAAGGTGAATGGCAATGCAGATCCAAAGTTGTCCATGCGATCGCCCGTCGTGCTCCACTGCGACGGGGACCTAGGTTATGCGCCATTGGCACACCGGCGCTCGCTGGATGCTCTGGCCAAGGCCGCCAAAGAAAATGGGGTAGCCACGTTGTCTGTCACTCGGACGCATCACTTTGCCGCCCTGTGGCCGGAGACTGAAGCTTTGGGACAACAGGGCCTTGTCGCGATTGCCTGCGTTTCCTATATGCCGAGTGTGGCACCCTTTGGCGCATCGGAGGCCCTATACGGTACTAACCCCCTGTCTTTCGCCTGGCCCCGCCCAAAATCACCGCCGTTAGTCTTCGACATGGCGACTGCCGCGATGGCGATGGGGGATGTCCAAATCGCAGCCCGAGACGGTCATCCAGTTCCCGCAGGTACTGGACTCAATGCAGACGGCGAATCCACTACAGACCCCAAAGAGATTATCAAGGGTGTCTTGCTACCCTTTGGCGGGCACAAAGGCTCGCATATCGCCATGATGATAGAACTGCTGGCAGGCCCCCTTGTTGGAGAGACCGTCAGCTTTTCCTCCAAGGAGCGGGACAGCAGCGACGGAGGTCCGCCCCAGGGCGGTGAATTCATCCTCGCGATGAACCCCGATATCCTCTCAGGCGATGAATGGCATGATCAGAGCGAGGCTTTCCTTGAAAAACTTGATGCCTTGGAAGGTGTGCGGCTACCGGCCGAGCGGCGCTACCGTAACCGACAGGACACAGGGCCCCGTCAGATCAACAGCGACCTTCTGGAAAAGATTCAGACGACACTCCTGCCCACCTAACCCGATCAGCCCGCCAGGCTTTTCTCAAGCAAGACAGCCGTTAGGGCCAGACAACACTGACGACGTTGGTTCGAGCCTTGTAGTTACTGAGGTTGGCGCCGCGCGCAATTGAAGAAACCATGAAGTAGTAGGTCTGTCCGGATACTGGACCACCCCAGTCAGCCAACCCGGGCTGCTTAATATGTCCGCCTTCGACAACCCTCATAGGTTTACAGTTTCCATTGGGTGTCATCCACTCCCAGGTCCCTCCATACCAGCGGTCGTTCCGCCATACAAAGACCCAGGGGTTGGCGTTCACCTTGATGTCGCGTGTGCCATCGGTATGCCGGATGGTGGCCGTCGGCCATGTTGAGGTACCACCCCACTCCATACATATCGTGCCCGCGCCGATATTAACCTTGAGATTGTGGGTCACCGGCCATTCCGAAACGTCCGTGTGAAGCCAAGTCACCTTGGAAAGATCTAATGAGTCGTTGCTGTCGTCCGGGGGTATGGTCGTAGTGGTGTCGTCATCAACGACACCTGACGAAGAGTTACTGGAACTGCATTCAAACGGCCAGCACCAGACATCTGAACAGCCACTCAATGGCAGGGCGATTGCCAGTAATACACCGATTCTTGCAAAAATTTTCATAATGAATTGATTGATTCACCAAGAATCTTTTCTCTAGTCCGTAGATAGTATAACGCCGTACAGTAAAGTTCTATTCGCAGAGATCAGAATCAGAATCTACTAAATACTTAAAACCATTCATCTTTTTAAATTGGGGCGACACGGCCAGTCAAGTTGAACCCGTCCTAAGTCAAGCTTAAAAGTCGGTGTGCGCTCCACCCTCGCGTTTTCGGCGTTCGACAAACTCCTCCAGCTCTTCCCGAATGGCTGCATCCATGGGCGGCGCTTCATACTGGGCCAATACCTCTTTAAAGATTTTGTTGGCGCGCTGCGGTGTCTCAACCGCGCCTGCCTGTTCCCAGCTTTCGAAATTGCTCCAGTCGGAGAGAAACGGGCTGTAGAACGCGGTCTTGTACCGTTCCCGGGTGTGGTCCGCGCCCAGAAAATGGCCTGAGGGACCCACCGCACGGATGGCCTCCAGGGCAAGGTCCTCTTCAGTAACGCTGACGGGCTGATGATAATGCGCAAACTGCTGGAGCATTTCGCAGTCAATTACGAACTTCTCGAAACTTGCGCAGAGCCCGCCCTCCATCCATCCCGCCGCGTGGTAAATGATATTGGCATTGGCGCTAGAACACGCCCATAAGGAAGAAGCACTTTCCCAGGTGGCCTGTGCATCCACACAGTTGGCGGCATTTGCATTTGATGCACGCCAGGGCAAGTCATAGTAGCGCGCCATCTGGCCTGACATCTGGGTGG